>JAKACM010000041.1 GCA_021821465.1 Bacillota bacterium | reverse complement strand
ATTATCTTGAGGCTCCGTAATACGTTCCAGATTCAACGCCTCATTCACTTGTTCTTCAGTCAGAAGCTTTTGCTCCAGCACCACTTGTCTCACCGTTTTTCCTTCTCGAAAAGCCGTTTTCGCCACTTCCGCCGCCTTATCGTAGCCCATATAGGGATTCAATGCCGTGGCCAAAGCCGTATTCATTTCGACGAATCCGGTTACTCTAGCCATGTCGACATCCAGGTCCGTTAATGCTCTCTGGGTGAAAGCATCAAGTCCCTGCGTCATTATACCGACGGAACTCAAAAAGTTATAGGCAATGACCGGCATCATCACATTCAGTTCCAATTGAGCGCCGGCAACCGCCTGTTGTATCGTGGTGTCATGGCCCATAACCTGGTAACAAATCATATTCATCATTTCCGCCATGACCGGATTCACCTTGCCAGGCATAATCGACGATCCGGGTTGCACCCCCGGCAACTTCAATTCGGCAATCCCGGTTCTCGGTCCCGAACTCAGAAGTCGTAGGTCATTGGCTATTTTCCCCACGGCCGTGGCCAGCCCACGCATCAATCCGGAAACTTCAAGAACCGCATCCAGATTCTGAATAAAAGTAAACATATAGTCCGGCTGGCGAAAAGGCAAACCGGTTTTCTCGGTGACGTAGTGTGTGCCTTTGGATTTATATTGCGGATGGGCATTAATCCCGGTTCCAACCGCATTTCCTCCGAGTCCTATGGCATACAATTTTTCCACTCCCGCGAGAAGAGCCGTGTGCCAGTACGACAAGGCACCGACATATCCGCTAATTTCCTGCCCTAAACGCATCGGTACCGCATCTTGAAGATGAGTGCGGCCGGTTTTAACAATATTCATCCACATATTTTGCTTAGTTTTCAGCATATTTTCCGCACGAGTGATAGCGGGAATGAGATCATGAACGATGGCCTCTGCCCCTGCAATATGTATAGCCACATGAATCGTATCGTTTGTAGACTGGGCCATATTCACATCATCGTTCGGATGAACAAGATGCACGTCTCCAATCTGGCCTCCGAGAAGCTCCTGTGCCCGGTGAGCGATAACTTCGTTGGCATTCATATTTTGAGAGGTTCCTGCTCCGGCTTGATAAACATCAACAACAAACTGTGAATCCCATCGACCTTCAATGACTTCATCCGCTGCCTGCATAATGGCCTTTGCCTTGTCCGCTCGTAGGGCACCAACTTCGTGGTTCGCTTTAGCTGCCGCCCATTTAATGATCCCCTGCGCCCGGATAAAACGTCTCGGTAAACGCAGTCCGCTAATGGGAAAATTTTCAACAGCTCGTTGAGTCTGAGGACCCCAATAAGCGTCTTTGGGAACACGCACTTCTCCCAGTGAATCACGACTCAGACGGTACTCGTCCATCTTTATCATGCTCCTTATATCAAAATTATCCGCCTGGTTTATTGTACAACCTGTCGCCAAGGTCGTAGAAAATAATAGCCCCTTTCGGGGCTATTTCCTGTAAATAATGAATCGATTTAAGATTCCGTCGACGTCTTTTTGTTCAAGGCCTCTGTTAACAAGGATCGCATGATTTCAGATGGAGGACGGCGCAACTCACGTGAAAGCTTCTGAACTTCGCGAATTTGCCAGGTGTATAAGTAGTAGTCCGCACGCTTTTGATCCACCGGTGACTTCAATGTACTCCCTCCTCTTAACGGCGTCTTTAATATTGTTAACGTCCGTAAAAGTGGATAGGTTACAGGTATCAAGAAGTTTTTTATCTCAAAAGATCTCCGGATTACATCAAGAATGGAGAGGCTTTCAGATTAAAATTCTCCCGCCGATCACACCCGAAAGGTTCCGTACTTTACCACCCTGTTAGTTCGATACCCAAACGTCTTGGGAGAAAATTTGTCTAAAAAGCAACTGGCTGTTATTGATTCAAATTGATACGAAACCCATAACCTGCCCATGCGAGCCTTTATCGCATCATTGATAATCTCACAATTCATTACCATACCAAAGAGGCAGCTCGTATATCGGAGAGCTTGTCATGGTCAATATGGAACGGATGATATGGCAATAATGAGCAGAAGTCTGCGACAATCTGATTGGTTTTGCAAAAGAGCACATTTCACACTCAAGAACCCTGCCTCTTGTAGAATAGGTTACAGAGACCCGCCCAAAAACCCGCATTCCGATCATCACAACTCCCTTGCCACCGACTCCCATTTGTTCGGTAGAAGATCAGAAACCTTTAACCAAATCTGCCAAATTAACGACGCACCCGTGTAGCTCCGAACCTTGTGTCACTCTCGGCCTCGTGGAAAAAAGAATTCCTGACCCTCTTGAGGGTCGGATTAGGCCCCTAATCTAAGGGCGCATCTTGCGCACATCTCCTAACCAAGGAAAAGACGGTTGGGCTCCTTTCTGGGTGGCTGACAAAGCCGCAGCCCGATTGGCGGTCTTGATGGCTTGAGTCAGACTGTCCTTTGCCTCCAAACGAGCCGTCAACGCACCCAAAAACACGTCCCCGGCTCCCACTGCATCCACTGCCTCTACCTCGACGCCGGGTTCATAAAACACCCCACGTGACGTGGCCCACACTATTCCCTGCGCACCCAATTTGACAATAGCAATATGAGCCCCCAATTCTCGCAATTGCCTAGCTGCTGCCTTGGCGGAACGTACATCCTCAATGCTAGCACCTAACAATAAGCCGGCTTCGGTTTGATTAGGCGTAATCACATCGGCATGGAATAATGATCGGGGAAAGTGAAGTGAAGCGGGAGCGGGATCCCATAATATTTGACTTCCCGCCCGTCTGGCAATAATCATCGCCCGTTCAATGACCTCAAACGGAATTTCAGCCTGCATCACCAGGAAATCATCCGCCGTCAATATCCGTTCGAGCCGCAATAAGGTTTCGGAACCCAGTTCATAATTGGCACCAGGAATAACGGTAATCGCATTTTGCCCACTGTTTTCTACCGATATTAAGGCCATCCCTGTAGATGATCCGTGGCTCACACCAACATGGCTCAAATCCACGCCATCTTGGCGCAACAAGCGCAGGGCCTGGCTGGCAAAAGCATCGTCCCCCACCATGCCGAGCAAAATCACGTCCGCTCCCATGCGTCTGGCCGCGAGCGCCTGGTTCGCTCCTTTCCCCCCCGGTGCCGTCAACAAAGACTGTGCCAAGCGCGTTTCACCTGCCACGGGTATCTTGTCGATTTGCGCAATCAAGTCCAGATTAATACTACCTAACACCACTACACTCATAATTTAATCGGTCCTTTGTAATTTAACGGTTTGCCGTACTCTTTATCCGGACCAACCCGTCCGGTTGTTGCGGCACCGAAATTCTCCCTCGGCTGCCCGGATCACTTTACCTCCGTAATCCCCCTAGACGCTTTCCTCCCCCAGGTCCTGTGTTCCATGGTATCATGTGATGATAATGAAATGGAAAGGCGATAGGGGAGGACACTCGTTGTGCAACTGCAAGAGCTAATCGGCACCTTAGTGGGGCGTTACGGGATTTATGCCAAAAACCTGACCACCCAGAAGACATTCATCTTCCACGGTGACGAAATCTTTCCCTCAGCTAGCGTAATCAAAGTACCCATTTTAATAGAATTATACCGGCAAGTGGAAGAAAGCCACTTGTCTTTAGACCACGTGCTCGTAATGCGACAAGAAGATCAGGTGGGGGGCTCTGGCGTTCTGAAAGACCTAACCCCCAGCACAGAGTACTGCCTGCGCGATTTGGCGACCCTTATGGTTACGGTTTCCGACAACACAGCCACCAACTTACTGATTGATCATTTGGGAGTAGACAAGATCAACGCCACACTCCGCCACTTGGGAGCGGAAAAAACCGAATTAGTCCGCAAATTGCAGCGCGTTCCTGCCGAAACCCACTCCCGTATTAACCACACCTGCGCTTATGATATGGCTCTTTTGATGGATAAACTTGCGACGGGCACGGCAATTTCTTTGGCTGTTTCGGAAGAAATGGTCTCCTTGTTATCCCGTTGCCAAGGGCCTGTCAGTATCGCCAAAACCCCCTCCGATTCGCCCTTTATCGGTAAAAACGATGTTATTATTGCCCACAAGATCGGTTCTTTGTCCAATGCCTGTCACGACGTGGGTATCGTCTATTCACCTCAAATCAATTACGTCGCGGCAATTTTGTCGGAAGGAGCTCCATATTCTACATTATTGACCAATACTAAACGTATAGGCAGTCATTTGGCGCGGGCCTTGCATTAACCGACGTGACTCACAAGCCAACGTACAATATCATTGCGTGTGATAATACCTACCAATTTACCGTTTTCCAGCACAAACACGCGGCGAATATTTTGCCGTATCATCAGATCAGCGATTCCACCAACGGGGTCAGAGGGGTGAACCGTAAACGGAGGACGGCTCATCATTTTTTCCACGGGCAAATTCAACAACCGATTTCGGTCTTCTCTCCAAACATTTTCATCAATAATGACCTGAGTAGGCCCGAACAACGAATGATAAATTTTTTGGGCTTTTTGCTGGATCGCTCTCAGAACATCCCCGCCCGTTATGACCCCAATCAGCCGACCTTGCGAATCGGTCACGGGTAAACCGCTGATCATATGCTTCTTAAGAAGCTGTACGGCTTCTCCAATGGTAGCAGACGCGTCGATCTTGATGACATCGGTAGTCATAAACTCTCTGGCATACATCCTTCTTTTCCCTCCTTTTGCCATTCCTGAAGTGTAGAGGGTCGGCCGCAATCACGGACTCTTGACCCATCCCCTCTTTATTGTATCCTAAGAAAAGGAATTCCCCATGCGAAGTTATAAAATGCGCCATAAAACCCCTTGGCTCAGCGCCAAAAATCTCAAGATCTCACACTACGAGAGAAATAATCCAAACGATATACCGCTCTAAGCCATTTGTGTGGTCCCGAATTGATAGTCTCCCTTTAACATCGGATTAAGCTCATGGTCCCCGAATCGCGAGATCGATACAATCTAGGCTGCGATCAAGACCGAATCATAACAAGATGCGGCGAATAATCGCGTCCACTAACAAGGATTCGCATGAGAGAACGGCTGCGAATTTGAACGAATGGATCAAGACAAAATATTTGATGCGCGGATAAGTACCTTTCAGGGACAACCTGCCAAAGACAAAGAGGATTGCCCCTTGTCTTTGTGATATCGTCAGAGAAACGAAAGGGAGTGTGGTCCGTCCTCAACGAATTTTGGCTCAGTTGTGATAAAATTTATTGTTAGCGTTTACGCTTGTGCGTGATATAGAAAAGTGGCAGGAAAAGGACTGACTTCTCATGCTTCGGGGTAGAACCGGGTGGGGAATGGATCCCGAAATACCGCATGTCTATTACGTTTTACTTACCGGCAGATTTTTTAATCTCATGGGAAACTCCCTGGTTTTTCCGTTTATGACGATTTATCTGGCAACCCGGTTACATACCTCTTTAGGCATTGTAGGACTCGTTATGGCCTCCTACGGAGGCTCACAAGTCATATCGGTGTTAGTGGGCGGGGTTTGGAGTGATCGGTTCGGGCGTCGGCTGGTTATGTTGGGTTCATTGCTACTAGGATCGATAGCAACCTTCGGTTTAGGCCTTGTCCACAGCTCCGTAATGCTAGTTCTTTTCCTTTGTCTCATGGGCTTTTTTCTCCCGTTATTCCAACCGGCCTCCATGGCCATGGTGGGCGACATCATTCCGCGTCACCGTTTAAACTATGCCTATAGCCTCATGCGAATGGCGAGCAATGCCGGCATTATTATCGGACCCATGATCGGCGGCTTATTGGCCGATCGTTCCTTCTTTTGGATTTTCGCGTTAGACGCCTTGTCCATGATTCTGTTTTCCCTGGTCATTTTCCTTTCGGTGCCCGAATCCCGCCCCAATCCGGGCATCCATGCCAAGATGACCGGGCACCTATATGATGTCTTGCAAGATCGGATGTTTTTGCGATTTTCGGGTTTGTGGGCATTGACCAGTCTCGTGTATTCCCAATTATTTATGGTTCTTCCGGCTTATCTGCATATCAATTTGAGATATCCTCCCAGCACCTTTGGGTTTCTTGCCGCGGAAAACGCTGTCCTCGTAGTTCTCCTGCAAATTCCCATAACCCGTTACACCCGTAAGATCCCCTATCTCGCTCTCATGGCCTTGGGTGTCCTGCTATATGCCTGCGGGTTCTGGTTTATGCTTTCGGGACATTCCATTGTCATTTTTGCGTTGGCAATTTTTATCATTACACTGGGCGAAAATACGATTAATCCTGCGACATCCGCTTGGGTGGCGGAAAAAGCTCCGGAAAATGTCCGCGGGCGGTACATGGGCATGTTCAGTGTTTCCAACCGCATCGGGGCTGCACTCGGCCCGTTAATCGGTGGCCTATTACTGAGCCAAAGCCCCAAATGGTGGCTTATTAGCACCGGTCTGCTGGCCCTGATTGCTGCCCAAGGGTATTGGCGTTTTCACCGCCAACATCACACCTCTCGAACTCTCCCCACATTTGTTAATTAATACTTTCATTTTTTTAATCTTACTATTGATATTATTCCCGTTTTTTCATTATAATTGTTTCAGGAGGTGCAATACATGTCTACCGTATTGAATACATGCCCAAGTTGTCGGCATGCCCTGGAAATTACAGCCCTTCATTGTCCCCATTGCGACATTGTAATTCAAGGGCATTTTCAGAACTCACCGACCTTAGCATTGTCCGATGATCAATCGGCCTTCCTCAAGGTGTTTGTTTTGAGCCGCGGCAACTTAAAGGAAATTGAACGCATCCTAGGCATCTCCTATCCCACTGTGCGCAGTAAGCTGGACCAGCTTGTGGAGGCTTTCCAAGGGGGAAGCGGAGAGGAAGGCTCTCACTTGATTTCTCGCAACGATGTTCTGGAGCGGATTTCGCGTAAAGAACTCACGATTTCAGAAGGATTAGACATGCTTGACCGATTATCCCCAGGCACCACTCAACAATCGCCGTCATCCCCATGAGATAATCCCAAACACTATCAGGAATAGGAAGAAGGGTAGACTATGGAAAATCTGAATGTCTCCATAAAACGGGGACAGATTCATCTGCAAATGGAGGACGGTCTGAAAGAACCTGTCGTTCACTGCACCGGACCTCTGAACCAAAGTGTGGAAGGTTCTCTTCTTCGGCTTGAAGCGACCAGCCGGCAGATCTTGGATGTGAATGTGATCATGCCCTCTACCGTGCGGCATCTCAATCTTCACTTGGAATCGGGAACGGCCCGAATCACGGACATATCAATCGATACCGCCGACATTAATGTCGGCAATGGGGCCGTTTTAAGCGGTAATATCTCCGGTCAATGGGATATGAACATCGGCCGAGGGGAACTCACCATTGAAGGAGGAAAGGGTTCCTTCGATTTAAATGCGGGCATGGGTTCCGTTCATCTGCAATCGGTAGACAATTCCACGGCCGACATCAATGCCGGAATGGGTTCAGTACGACTGGAACATTCGCAGGGTACTTTTGACATTAATGCCGGCAAAGGGGACGTCACTGTCGATAACTTCGGGGGAAAGATCAAAGTCAACGCCGGACTCGGGAAGATTATCCTCACCAAAGGCCGGAACGTGGACTGCGAACTGGAATCGGGAATGGGATCGATTACCCTGTACGAGGGGCTCTTCAGACGGGCACAACTCCTCACAGGCAACGGGCAAATTGAGGTCCACGCCCGCGTGGAAGCTTTGACGGCCAAAGCATCAATGCGTGGAGATATCAACATTGAAATTCCTGACGACCTATCCTGCCGGATCGAGGCCAGCACCGATTTGGGTCGCATTATCTCTCATTTGGATTTGGTGGAAGTGAATAATCCCGGCCCAACGCGTGGCCACCGTCTGGTCGGACAAATCGGCACCAAGACTCATGGGGTGATCTATTTAAAGACCCGAAAGGGAAACATCAGTCTGGCTCAATATCCTGCCTTGCCTACTCTTATAGACCCAGTCCCATCTTCCACACAGGAAGACGATCCTCGCAGCCTCATTTTGGAAAAGTTGCAAAAAGGAATCATTACCGTAGACGAGGCCTCGGTACTGCTGGACCGTCTCGAATCCGATACCCATGGCCGTCAACCCAAACAACACTCGGAACCGGGCTAAATTTCAATGGGCGGTTTGCGAAATCCTTCGCCTACCACTTCATGCACCGTGGCCACCACCACAAAGGCCGTTCTATCAATACCGTAGACGAGATCCTTTAAAGTACTCACTTCCGAGCGGGTGATCACCACATATAAAATTTCCCGAGGCTCCTTAGTATACTCGCCATAAGCCCCAATACGTGTCACTCCGCGGTCCATCACTTCCATGACCTTAGCGGCAATGAGATCGGGTTTTTGGCTGACAATGGTAAAGGCGCGGGCATAGCTGACTCCTTCCTGGACAACATCGACGGCCCGGGAAGAAATAAACAGAGCGATCAAGGAATACATTGCCAACGTCGGGTTAAACACAATGCCAAAGGCACTGATAACGAAAAAGTCCACAATCATCATGCCTTGGCCCATCGTTATAGGGAAAAAATGCAAAAGCAGTCGCGCCACGACATCACTGCCTCCGGTTGTGCCGCGAGAGCGAAACACCAATCCCAACCCCACCCCCGACAACAGCCCGCCATACACGGTTGCCAACAAGACGTTATGGGTAATGGCTCCGATGCGGATAATCCCCACCATGACGGATAACATGAGGGTGCCGTACACGGTTCTTAAGCCTATGCGATTGCCCCACATCTTCTTGCTAAGCCAGAGCAGAGGAACATTAAGTACGGTTAAGCTAACCCACAGCGGTACATGCAGAACGTATAATAAGATGATACCGACACCTGAGACCCCGCCGTCGGATATACGAACCGGAACGTAAAATCCATTAATGCCGACGGCCGTAATCGCTGTGCCCACAGTAATCACAGCATAATCCCAAATGACTTGTCGACGCTTGGTCATGGTGTATTGGCCTCTACGGTTAACTGATTTTGCTTGATGGTTACGGAGTGGATGACCATAGGGAGCGGCAGATTCAAGGAATCGATTTGGAAAATCTCCAAATCTGTCAGAAGCGGAACTTGGATCCCATCAAATGCTGTCGGGTGAAATAGGATGGCTTTCTTGTCGCTTGACACGGACAGAGTTCCCTTTGCATTAAGCGGCACGTTCAATTGTCCCAGACTCAGGCGGCCATGTATGGTCATAACCCCCGGTGTCAAACTGACACTGGGGTTCTGTACAATTCCTCGCTGTGCCAAAAAAGCACTGAGTGCCGCGTTGTCAAAGATGATATGGGCCTTAACCTGCCCCTTCTTCTCCACCACCAGCTTATTGTTAGCCAAAGCGGACAAGGAAAGCTGCCCATTTTGCCAATTGACCACGGCCTGGGAGAACTTCACTCCGCCAACATGCATCCCGCTGGCTTTGACGTACAGATCTTGAAATTGTCCTTGCGCCAAAATCCAAAAGGGCAGAGCAGCCACTTCGACATTAGGTTTAACCCCTCCGTCTCGACGGGCAATCTGACTCGCAATCTGCCCAGCGGCCCATTTAGGCACGCCCCACTGTAGCCCCGCCAACACCACTACTGCCCCGGCCGCCACGAAAATGAATCGGCTCATGAATCATTTTCCTCTGGCTGGAGCGCCCCCCTGGCTTCTTGTTGCAGAAAGGCTTCAATGAATCCGTCCAGTTCGCCGTTCATGACCACTTGGGCATTCGGCACTTCATATCGTGTGCGGTGATCTCTCACCACACTGTAGGGTTGAAACACATAAGTCCGTATCTGAGAGCCCCAACCAATTTCGGCCTGTTCACCTCTAAGCTCGGCGAGGTGCTTTTCCCATTGTTGTTGTTGCAATTCTGCCAGTTTACCTCGGAGCATTCTCATGGCCGTCTCCCGGTTCGAATGCTGAGATCGCTCCGATTGACAGCCCACCACGATGCCTGTGGGCATATGGGTAATCCGCACTGCCGATTCCGTCTTGTTAATATGTTGCCCCCCGGCTCCCGATGCCCGAAACGTATCGACTTTGAGATCTTCCGGCCGAATTTGTATGGTTTCATCATTCTCCAGATCGGGCATCACTTCAACGGAGGCAAAAGACGTATGACGACGGCCGGAAGCATCAAAAGGTGAAATTCGAATCAAGCGGTGCACTCCACGTTCCGGACGCAGAAACCCAAAAGCGTTCTCCCCGTGAATTTCCAGGGTGACACTTTTATATCCGGCTTCTTCACCTTCCAGAGAATCAATCATCTCCGCCCTAAATCCATGCTTTTCCGTCCATCTCAGATACATCCGCAAAAGCATTGAAACCCAGTCCTGCGCTTCTGTTCCTCCGGCTCCCGCATGTAATGAAATTATGGCGTCCTCATGATCATAAGGTCCCCTTAATATTAAGGTGAGTTCAAATTCCCTCAGAACGCTCAACAAGTCTTGGGCCTCATGCTGTTGGAGTTTGAGGATATCCAGATCGTTTTCTTCGAGAGCCAAATCCACCAGATCACTCCAGTCTTGCATCTGTTGTGATACGGCATGATATTTGTCGAGGGGCCCTTTAATCCTCCTCAGTTGTTTGGAGACGGTTTCGGCTCTGGCAGGATCGGTCCAAAAATCCGGAGAAGCCATGATGTTCTCCAATCGTTGACTTTCGGCTTGACGTTCCCCCAGGTCAAAGAGACCCCCTTATACGTTCCATTATCTGGTGAATCTCAGTGCGTAAAGCTTCTGTATCATCTTGCAACATGAAATCATCGTCCCCCTTATTGTGACTCCTGATTGGCGCCGTGACACCGCTTATATTTCTTGCCGCTGCCGCACCAACAAGGGTCATTGCGTCCCAACCGATGTCCGTCACTTTTGTTGGATGAATGTGCCTGCCCTCCTTGAATCACTTCAAAGGGCTTGTGAGAAGGAGCATTGTCTTCGGTAATCGTCGCGACCGGTTCCATAACCGGCATCGCCTGTTCCGGGGCCATTTGCAGGTGGAACATCATCCGAATGACTTCTTCCCGAATAGAACCTAACATGTCTTGATACATCTCGTAGGCTTCTTTCTTGTATTCGACGAGCGGATCTTGCTGCCCGTAAGCCCTGAGCCCCACCCCTTCTCTCAGGTTATCCATGGCATCAAGATGTTCCATCCACTTTGAATCCACAACGCGTAAGAGAATCATGCGTTCTAGCTCTCGCATCGCCTCAGAACCAAATTCTTCTTCCTTCTCTGCATAAACTTTCGTGCCCGCTTCCAAAATCACCTCGTGCAGGGCCTCACGTCCCTGTCCTTCGAGATCCTCCGCCTTTAAAACCCCATCAGATAAAAAGATTTCGTCCAGACTGTCGAGTAAAGGCTGCATTTCCCATTCTTCGGGATGCAAATTTGCGGGACAATGCACGGTCAAGGCATCATCAATAAGTTCAGAAAGCATATGGAGAATGTCTTCTCTCAGGTTTTCCTTGGTCAAAATATCCTTGCGCTGTTTGTACACCACTTCACGTTGCAGATTCATGACGTCATCATATTGCAAAACCTGCTTCCGCATGTCAAAGTTTCGCGATTCGACCTTCTTTTGTGCCGATTCAATGGCGCGCGTAAGCATAGGACTTTCTATCGGTTCATCTTCTTCCACACCGAGACGGTCCATTAAATTGGACAGGGTCTGAGCCGCAAATAACCGGAGAAAGTCATCTTCGAGCGATAGATAGAATCGGGAAGACCCCGGATCTCCTTGTCGCCCTGAGCGCCCCCGTAGCTGATTATCTATCCGGCGGCTTTCATGACGTTCGGTGCCCACGATGTGCAGCCCGCCCATTGTGCTCACGCCTTCTCCCAACACGATATCGGTACCTCGCCCGGCCATGTTCGTGGCGATGGTAACTGATCCGGCTTGACCTGCCCCGGCGATAATTTCCGCTTCCTGTTCATGGTACTTAGCATTCAGTACCGTATGCGGAATACCTTTTTCTTTCAACATGGCACTAAGTCGCTCGGATTTTTCAATGGATACGGTACCAACCAATACCGGACGCCTGTTTTTATACAGTTCCTCAATTTCACGAACCACGGCGCGAAATTTTGCCGCTTCCGTCTTGTAGACCATATCAGGATAATCTTTGCGGATCATGGGTTTATGAGTGGGAACCACAATCACGTCCAACCCATAAATTTTTCTGAACTCCTCTTCTTCGGTGATGGCCGTTCCCGTCATCCCCGCAAGCTTGTGATACATTCTGAAGTAATTTTGAAATGTGATCGTTGCCAGTGTCTGAGTCTCATCCTGAATCTTGACGCCTTCTTTAGCTTCGATTGCTTGATGCAAACCGTCGGAATATCTCCGACCGAACATAAGCCGACCGGTAAATTCGTCAACGATGATGACTTCTCCGTCCTTAGCCACATAATCCCTATCGCGTCTCATTAAGGCCTTGGCACGCAAGGCCTGGTTAAGATAGTGAGAGAGATCAATATTCACGTCATCATATAGGTTGCTAACGCCCAACATCCGCTCGACCTTGGCTATTCCCGATTCGGTCGGTGCCACTGTTTTCAGTTTTTCGTCGATAGTGTAGTCAGCTTCCTGTCGCAAATTCGAAGCAATCCGAGCAAACTGGTAATACAAGTCTGGTGATTTATCAGCCTGTCCGGATATGATGAGTGGTGTCCGAGCCTCGTCAATGAGAATGCTGTCCACCTCGTCGACAATGGCGTAATATAAATCGCGCTGCACCATTTCTTCAATAGTCGCCACCATATTGTCGCGCAAATAATCGAACCCAAACTCGTTATTGGTGCCGTAGGTAATGTCGGCCGCATAGGCCTGGCGCCTGTCATCTGACTCCATGTCATGTTGGATAAGCCCAACACTTAATCCCAGAAATTCATACAGTTGGCCCATCCACTGTGCATCACGTCGAGCCAGATAGTCATTGACGGTGACCACATGGACCCCTTTTCCCGTTAATGCATTGAGATAACCGGACAAGGTGGCCACAATCGTCTTGCCTTCACCGGTGCGCATCTCAGCAATACGGCCCTCATGCAACACCATTCCTCCAACCAGTTGCACATCAAAATGTCTCATATGGAGTACCCGTTTGGAACCTTCACGAACCACGGCAAAGGCCTCAGGCAAAATCTGGTCCAAGGTCTCCCCGTTGGCTACACGTTCCCGGAACTCGTCCGTTTTCTGTCGCAACTGATCATCGGACAGAGCCTGGATCTCAGGCTCGAACTGATTGATCTTAGCTACCACACCTCGATACCGACGAACTTCACGCTCGCTAAACCGGTTCACGATGTTGGACAACATTTTTAGCATCGAATAATTGCCTCCATTTAACGTAAAAGGAACCGGTAACGGTTCCCACGTCGATACCTAATTATGAATTTTATCATGAAGCAGCTAGCCCTTCAACTTGACCGCCCGTGCTTATTGCCTCCACCTGTTCTTAGTCCGACATGGTTCCAGCCCTGGGCAATCGTTTCCTCCTCCACCAAGTTTTTGTCTCCGCACATTTCGACAAATTTTTGCACTACTTCAGGATCGAATTGATTTCCGGACCCGCGTTGAATTTCCTTGAGAGCCACCGAATGTACCATCCCGCGGCGATATGGCCTGTCGGTTGTCATGGCATCATAGGCGTCAACCACCGAAACAATTCGTGTCTCCAAGGCAATTTGTTCTCCCGTCAGTTTGTCGGGGTATCCCACTCCGTCCCATCTTTCGTGATGTTGACGGACAAAATGCCTGGCACACCCCCCGACACGGAGTTGCTCCAATATTTCACTGCCGATAACGGGGTGATCTTTGATTACGGTAATTTCTTCGTGGTTTAACCGTCCCACTTTATTTAAGATCATGTCAGGGGTGGAAAGCTTACCTACGTCATGCAATAATCCGGCTTCTTTGACCAACTGTACTCGGTCTTGGGGCATTTGAAACTGCCCAGCCAGTTTTCCCGCATAATGTCCCACTCGAATGGAATGGCCGTAGGTGTAGGCATCCCGAAAATTGAGGGCCGTTAAGAGAATATCGATGTTATCAAAGTATGTAATATAAGCTCGCCGCAAAAGGGCCAGAATGTACCGAATAGAGGCCAAAGGAATAATAAAGATGAGCTCTCCATATGGACCAAGCTCTTTGTAGACCGCGGCCATCGAATAGGCAATAGGAATCATCAAAACAAATGAGGGTGTCGACCATTTGAAATGAACACGAAACGTTTCAATGAGAGGACGTTTTGTTCGCAAGGAAATAGCCGCCATCACGAATCCCCAGTTCAATAGAAAGGATGTGATAGCCGCACTACCAAGAGGAAGACTAACTTGTGCGAGTCCCAAATGATTGGCCGAGCCAGCCATGAGGTAAAACATTTCCCCCCCAGCCCATCCTGAAAGAGCGAATTGCGCACGATTGAACACTACAGACGGCCATCGCACTTTGCCAAGATATTCGGGCCCTGTTGTGCTTGCGAGACCTCCCAACCACAAGCCAGCGGCGGGCCCTAGGATAATAGCTGTTGAAAAAATGACCGGCAGTTGCACCGATACAGAGCCGTTGCCCTTGGGCAAAGGAACTACAAACAGAGATGCTGCCACAATGGCTAGAAAAAACAAAGCGTCTCCACTATTCAAATGAAACAAGTAATGCAAGTTCTTGATAAAAAGACCCATACTCAACACGCTTGTCACAATTATTAAATATCGTACTTTTGCGGGATAAATCATGGATTCACCCTCTTTTCCGCTGAAGATTACTTCGACCATCTTAATAGAAAGAGTATCCCGAACCTACAACAATCACATCCACTAAATTAGTGACGAGGTTGCGAACAAGACCTTTCATTTTTGGCATTTACTCCTATCGTATTTGCCCTCATGTACCCTCGCTTAAGGTAAACATGAACAGTATCGCTTGGTCTTAAGTTGGTCGAAACTTGTCTAAACTTTTTGCCCGGAGTACAACCGTATTCTCCTATTCACAGCGTCAAGTGTAGCTCTGATCACGGTGCCTTCCATGGTGTCACGAAGTACTCCGCATCCCGCTAAAAATTCTTCATCCGGGTCGGCTATCGTGACCACCACGATTTCAACGCCTCCTACCCGGGTCGTTTCCAATCCGTGAAATATCAGTTGTTCTAACGGAGCCAAGGCTTGGTTCACTGCCCCAATTGTGGCCAAGGCAACAGCGATAGCACGAGTGGATCCTTGTCCTCTACCTTCAAAAGTTCGATGGCCTCGACTCAAACGACAACTCGCTTCAATGCCAACCGTCGAAGAAGCTATAGACAAGCCAGCAATCCGAAGTCGCAACCTGTCCTTGAGTTCGTCATCAGACTGAATCTCCAGAACAGTAATGGCGTCCTCGGAAATATCACGCAATCCATAACTCCGCACTACCGCAACAACTTCTCGAATAATCTGGCGGGGAGGTTTTCTCCCATCACTCAACACCTGGATCCGCATCTCGTCAGCATCCTGAAGAACACTGACACTCTTGACATAGGGAATCCGGAGAATGACGTCTTCGTAAACCCGTAAATGTCCTGCCATGTCTCCTCCTTAGGCTACATTGTAAGAATACGACACCAAATACCAATATCCTTCTTTACTTATAAAAAATTTGCCTAGGTTTTGAAAGAATTTTGGGTCCATCAGTGTTTTTTAAGAAGCGGGCCAGAACCTAGAGCACCCAAATGACGAATTCAAGTGATTTCCTCTTAACACAATTCTTGCTGACATGCTTGGCAGAAGGCGACGGCAATACGCTTCTATTGTCTCCATTACCACGCACCATGACATGTGTAACGCCCATATCGGTGTGAAGCTGCCGGGAATCCGCTTGCATTCTTCCCTGGGCTTCTTTCACCGGGCCATGGTTAATTCACATGGTTAAGCTATGAAAGTTTCAGAAAATATATCATCATGCACCCTTTTTATCGCACAGTATTGACAATTTTAATAGACTCACCTAACAAAGATGAGAAAATCCGAAGATGATCCGAACTCCAAAGCACTAAAAATTGTGAAAGCATCTCGAAATTCTAATATTAAGAAGGAATTTGTATGAATGAAAGTGAAATATAATGCATCGATATACAGTCAGAGGAGAGAACGCTATGTCCAAACTTTTAGTGTTAATAGCCAGTGGCCCCAACGATCCAGCTAAAGTCAAAGCCGGCTTAGGATTTGCGCGAGTAGCGAAAGCAGCGACCAGGTCGATGACGTTCAATGTTGCTTTTTGGCCGACGGGGTGGAAGTATTGGTTCCGGACAGGCTCCCTGCATTCCAATCCTTGCTCAACGCTCTTATCGAACGCGGTATTTTTATTATGGCGCGCCAATTGCATGCCGAGCAAAAAGGGCTGGCGGATCAAGTCCGACAAATTGCTCATATCGACTTGCACTACATCGGAAAAGATATGGTCGAGGCGTTAGCCCAAGGTTATGAATTTGTCACCTTTTAACAATGAATGCGTGACATTGACACAAAGGATCTTCGGTTCTCCACACGTAGCCGTAGGCAGCTATGAACCAAGAAGAATGTGTACCAATTCGCATTGAAATTCCGCCAAAGACATCCGGCGCCCTTCATAAAAGCCAATCTATGGTGTTTTTCGCCAACACGGGAAACGAATGTTGTAAGGTTGAGGGATTAAAACACGCAAGCAAAAAATTTCAGAGACTCCTAAGAGGAGTCTCTGAATCCTTTCACCGCAGTAGCTATGGCTCATCAAATGGGTTCCAATAAACCGTAATCCCCGTCATATCTGCGATAGAGCACGTTAATACTATCCGTTTCGGCGTTAGTAAACGCAAAGAAATCGTGACCCAATAGGTCCATCTGCAAAAGTGCCTCATCCAGTGTCATGGGTTTAACGGGAAACGTCTTCCGTCTGACGACGTTGGGCAGCAATTCCGAAGATTCCGCACTTTTATGCATAGTGCTGCTCTCGTGGACCACTTTCTTACGTTCCCGTGTCTTATATTTACGATATTGACGATCAAGTTTGTCAACCACCAAATCGATCGACGCGTACATGTCTGAATGAGATTGTTCGGCTCGAAGTAGATAGCCTTCCAAAGGAATAGTGACTTCAACAATGTGTCGGTCTTTTTCCACGCTCAAAACGACATGTGCCGTCACGGCGGTGTAATGATTGACCAACTTAGACATCTTGTTCATTTTCTTTGTCACGTAATCCTTTAAGGCATCCGTAATCTCTACGTTTTTCCCGCGAACGATAACATCCATCGCGAACGCCCCTTTACGGCTCATGGTACCAATCTTGGACCAGACTGGTATGAGTATTATAGCATGAGCCAAAATCGCGAAAAACCAAGGGATTCGCTCTCATTTCAAAATTCTTCACAACAATAGGCTATGGGGAGAAAGCAAAGGCTGTCCTTTATACGCAAATATGCAAAGAAAAAGCTGGGAATCACCCAGCTCATTCTCGTCGAGTCGATCTTAGAGGCGGACGACGTTCGCAGCCTGTGGGCCGCGATCACCCTCCACTACATCAAATTCGACACGCTCACCTTCATTGAGCGTACGGAAACCTTCGCCATTAATGGCCGTGTAATGCACAAACACGTCACCGCCGTCTTCACGCTCTAAGAATCCGTACCCTTTTTCTGCACTGAACCATTTGACACGTCCGGTCATGCTAAAATATGTCCCCTTTCTTAAAGCTGTCCTACCATCCAGGACAACCGCGTTCAATATAGCACCCCCTACCAAAAAAGTCAAACAATATCGCACCGGCACGGCTCTCCAGGCTTCACCAGGGTTCCTCACGAGACTGGTGTTTTCGCCTGTGCATCTCGGGTTCCAGTGATGATTTTGGCAGGCCCGATCACCCCTTATCTATCCCTTTTGGATACGATAGGGAGTGGCCACTATCTTCTAAAGATATGTTCCGAAAATCCCGCCCTCGTCCGGTTCAAGCCGTCGCCAAATAATGTCAACACGAATGATCATTCCACGGATTTCTCAAAACTTCTCCATCGTTACGAACATTAATCATAGTAGTTAGGCTTGTGAAAGCAGGAAAGGATCCTCCTCTCGACTAGTCCAAGATACCATGGCTTCATGCCGCACCCAATCTTGGAACTTCATCATCATATAGAATATCCCCTCATCGGATCTCGGTAGACGAACCTTGAGGGGCAAATGCTCATTATCCCATATGTCTTATATCCCCCCGAAAAGCTAGGGGGATATAAGACATTGGCCGTTCGGCAAACGAACAGGACAGGAGATTGCGTACAATGGGTCACATGGTTGGCTCGCACCGTGCGAGCCAACCATGTGAATGGTCCTTACAAAGCTTCCCCCGCTTTAGCCATGGGGAATGTCAAGGTTCTAGTGTCTCATGTTAACCTCGACTTGAGACAGCAAAGCGTCCACCCGGTTAAGCTGTTCCCACGGAAAAAGAACATCTGTGCGACCAAAGTGGCCGTAAGCCGCTGTCGGTAGATAAATGGGGCGGCTCAGATCCAAGTCTTCAATGATGCCCAAAGGACGCAAATCAAAAACTTTACGGACCGCGGCAGCCAACAGATCATCCGGGAGTCGCCCCGTGCCGAAGGTGTCAACCATCACGGACAAGGGTTCCGCCACACCAATGGCGTAGGCAATCTGAATCTCCGCTTTAGTCGCCAATTGCGCCGCGACCAGGTTTTTTGCCACCCACCGGGCCGCATAAGACGCCGAACGATCGACTTTGGTGGGATCTTTTCCGGAAAAAGCCCCGCCTCCATGGCGCGCATAACCCCCGTAAGTGTCTACAATGATTTTTCGGCCGGTTAAACCCGAATCCCCGTGGGGACCTCCCACCACAAAACGCCCTGTGGGATTGACCAAAACCCGTATCTGAGACAAATCCCAATCCGAAGCAATCACCGGCCGGATGACCTCTTGGATGACGGCTTCTGAAACACGCTCCAAATCGACGGAACTCCGGTGCTGCGTGGATATGAGAATGGTATCGATACCCACCGGTTTGCCATTTTCATAGCGCACGGTGACTTGGGTTTTACCGTCTGGCCACAAAAAAGGCACCACACCTGTCTTGCGTACCTCCGCCAATCGATATGACAACCGGTGGGCCAAAGAAATCGGCAAAGGCATGAGTTCCGGTGTCTCGTTGCAGGCAAACCCAAAGACCATGCCCTGATCTCCTGCTCCAATTAATGCCCGGGCGTCTTGGGACCCTTCTCGCGTTTCCAGGGCCTGGTTCACTCCCTGCGCAATATCGGGAGATTGTTCATCAATTGAGGTTAACACGGACACAGTGTCTGCATCAAAGCCCATTTTAGCCCGTGTATAGCCGATAGAGCGGATTGTTTCCCTCACCGTGTGAGGAATGTCCACATAAGTTTTTGTTGAAATTTCTCCTACAACCAAAGCCATCCCCGTGGTAACAACAGTTTCGGCAGCCACCCGTGCCGCCGGATCTTCTGCCAGGATACGATCCAAAATGGCATCGGAAATTTGATCTGCAATTTTGTCCGGATGTCCTTCCGTGACCGATTCCGATGTAAATAGGAAATTGCGTCCCACTGAACAGCCTCCTTCACTTTCACGCCCTTATAAAAAAATCCTCTTCTAGAGAGAAGAGAATCAGCGGCATCTCTCATCCGTCCCCAGATGGGGTCGGGTTTGGCACCATGGCATCTCTGCCGGTTGCCGGGCTTCATCGGGCCTGTCCCTCCGCCGCTCTTGATAAGAGCATAATGATTAATTGTCTTAAAAAGTATATGCCGTTATGAATAATAGTGTCAACATCAAAAATCGGCCTGCAACAGAGGCTGAAAGACATACAGGCTAAGTATTTCCGGTGGATTGAAGACCAAGAATAAGGTGAAGGATATCCCCACCGGGTTATAAAAACGGGCTAATTCTCACCGGGGGAGGGAAAGATCCCCCGGTATCGGTCCGGACGAAAGAACTACCCGGAATGGTTCGTGAGGAACTTTTGACGCGTGGCCTCGCCACCCCGGAGATGGCGTTCCGCTTTGTTGCAATCCAGCACCTTTTTTACTTCTGTGGCTAAGTTTTGATTGACTTTCGGCAAACGTTCCGTAACGTCTTTATGCACGGTGCTTTTCGAAACGCCGAAAACCCTTGCCGTATCCCTGACGGTTGCTCCGTTGGTCAAAATATAATTGCCGATGGCCATGACGCGCTGCCAGATATGGTCCTTCACATTTCCGGCCCCTTTCTCCCCCCGAACATGGTAGAGTATATGGCCGCAAACAAAATAAATGCCAGAGCAATGATTCCTGCTCTGGCATTTCATGGTGTCTTAAGACGAAGGGTGAAGATAGCCTTCAGGGTTGGTGGCCATGGACCCGTGGTAGACACCAAAGTCCAAGTGGGAACCAGGCTGATGACTGTAGATGCTGCTTCCCCCTACTGTTCCGATCGTCTGGCCTTGCTTCACCATTTGACCCGCTTTCACCCGGGCGTTGCCGAGATGCCCGTAAACCGTTTCGTACTGACTGCCATCTTTGATGGTAACGGTCAAGCCTTGGTGGTTAACATTTTCCACCTGCGCCACGACACCGCCCCAAGCGGCATGAACAGGCGCCCCCGTTTTTGCCGAAATACTTAGCCCCGGATTGTAATACCATTCATTTAAGGCTCCCGAATATTGCCAGCCAAACGGATTGGACACTTTGCCGTTTACAGGCATCAAAAGCGGCGCCGCCGTGTCATTGGCTGAGGAACTGGTTTTTGCCCGGTGAATTCCGCCCTTAGGAGATTGTAAGTGCGCAATCGGCCCACTTGCCGGCCGGACGGATCCGCGTGTCAAGGCAAAAGTTAATATACCGCCCCCCAATACCGCAATGCCGCCGATAATACCAAACAGAGTCAGACGACGATTCGCCATTTCTGTGTTCCTCCACTCTCTTTGTACACTGTGAAAAAACGAGGATTAATATCCTCTTAATTCCAGTGTGCCCAGGAAGTCCCACTTCAAACCTAATAGGTGACTGTCACGAGTGGCGTACCCACATCTACTTGTTCTTGGTGCAGATACGTATTGTAGCTTAAGGCCACTTGAATATTGACAGGATGGCCCTGGAGATAATCATGGCTGTGAATAAAGCCGCTGTCTCCCGCAACGGAGACATAATGAGCCGTAGTCATTCCATTGACAGACTTGGCGGCGATGGATCGAAAGGCCTGATTAACGACGTGTTTGGCCTTGGTTGTGGACAATTTCTGAGGCAGCGTGCCCTGGAGTGTCAAAGAACAGTGCAGAGATCCATAGTTAGCGAGTACGTGCCGGACAAGTCCCAAACTCTCCTCAAGACCGCTGAAACCTTGACTTCCCACTCGGTCGATCACCATATAAGTGGCACCGGAAGCCAAGCGTTCTGCAATCAATTCACTGGAAAAGCCGGCGATGTTTTGGCGAATAACAGTCTTTTGATAATCTGTCCCTTGATCAAAGTGAACCGGTCCTTGAATGTGTGTCTTTTGGGCTAAGCCCCGAACGATATTTTCCAGGTTTTGCGAGCGAGATGATGGGGGTAGTTCTACCCAGCCGTTAATGCTAAATCCCGCGGGGTGGGCTTTGGTAGCATGAAAGGCCGTCATGACCGGAGACACCACAGCGGCCCGAACGCTGGCCCCTGCCCAGAACACGCATCCTACCCCTGCCGCCCACAAACCGTTTCGAATCCAGTTTCTCATCGGTTTCCCTCCTGGTAAGAAATCTTTACCAGATTGTTCCACCGAATTCATCAATTCATACCTGGCAAAATATTTCAGGCCCCGCTGTCATCGGCAAGGGCCTGAATACTTTTTCGTTAATTTGGCATCCCAATCTGAGTTCAGTGGGTCATGACCGTGGGTCGGCCGGAAAACTTGAGCCGATTTTCGGCACGAGCCAACGCTCGTTTGGCTCGAAGCAAATCCACATTCGGATCCTCTTTGCCCAGCACTTCCAGGGCCCGTTGCCGCGCTCTTTCGGCACGGGCCACATCAATCTCCGAGGCCGTTTCGGCGGAATCAGCCAAAACTACTGTGGTGGTATCGCCGACTTCCAAGAAACCGCCGCCGATGGTGAATTGTTCGGTTTTGGAGTTCTCGGGATAGACGGTGATAATATGCGGAATCAAAGGTGTGATGAGTTGCATGTGATGCGCCAAAATTCCTATTTCCCCTTCTGTGGAGCGAACAATGATATAGCTCGCCGGACCGTCAAACATTGTCCTTTCAGGGGTCACAATCTTCAAATGGTAGGTGGTTGCCATATTATCCCTCCAGCCCTACAAGGTTTTTCCTTTTTCAACAGCTTCGTCAATAGTGCCCACCATATAAAAGGCCATTTCCGGCAAATCGTCGTGCTTTCCTTCTAAAATCTCTTTGAACCCCCGGACACTCTCACGAATTGCCACATACTTCCCGGGTGTGCCCGTAAACTGTTCGGCAACAAACATCGGCTGTGACAAAAACCGCTCAATTTTCCTGGCGCGGGCCACTGTTAATTTATCTTCATCACTTAGCTCATCCATCCCTAAAATAGCAATAATGTCCTGCAATTCTTTGTAACGCTGCAGCACGGCCTGAACACCGCGAGCGATTTGGTAATGCTCGTCCCCCACTACTTGGGGGTCTAGGATTCGAGAGGTGGATGCCAAAGGATCGACGGCCGGAAAGATCCCTTTTTCCGAAATTCGCCGTTCCAGATTCGTCGTCGCGTCCAAGTGGGCGAAAGTTGTCGCAGGTGCAGGGTCCGTATAGTCGTCAGCCGGCACGTAGACCGCCTGAATCGAGGTAATGGAACCCTTTTTGGTCGAGGTAATGCGTTCTTGCAAGTTTCCAATGTCTGTAGCCAAAACCGGTTGGTAGCCCACGGCCGATGGCATGCGCCCCAACAAGGCGGAAACCTCGGAACCGGCTTGAATAAACCGGAAGATATTGTCGATGAAGAACAACACGTCCCGGCCTTCTTGATCGCGGAAGTATTCCGCCATGGTCACACCCGATAAGGCCACTCGCATCCGAACCCCGGGGGGCTCATTCATCTGCCCGTAAACCAAAGCAGTCTTGTCAATCACCCCTGATTCCGACATCTCCAGATACAAGTCGTTTCCTTCGCGAGTGCGTTCCCCCACCCCGGCAAACACGGAAAATCCGCCGTGTTCCGTGGCAATGTTGTGAATCAATTCCATAATTAAGACCGTTTTCCCTACCCCGGCACCCCCGAAAAGCCCCACTTTTCCCCCTTTGGGGTACGGGGCCAAAAGATCGATAACCTTGATCCCGGTCTCGAAAATCTCCGTGGATACCGCCTGTTCGGTAAAGCTGGGAGCTTCTCGGTGAATAGGCATCCAATTTTCGGTGTCAACCTGTGCCTTGCCGTCAATGGGATTACCCACCACATTAAACATCCGTCCTAAGGTGACATCACCGACGGGAACAGTGATAGGCCCTCCGGCATTGATGACGCTCATGCCCCTGACCAGGCCGTCTGTTGAAGCCATAGCGATACAGCTAACACGATTGTCCCCGATTTGATGCATGACTTCCAATGTCAATTCGGACTGTTGAACTCCGGATCCGTCTGTTGTCGCATTTCGGTTGCCTGCCACATGCAGAGCGTTATAAATTTCGGGCAAATGCCCCGGAGGAAACTCAACCTCCACAACAGGGCCTAACACTTCCACGATTTTTCCATCATTTTCTGCCACGCTTGATCCTCCTATTTCAAAGCTTCGGCGCCGCTCACCAGTTCCGCAATTTCTTTGGTAATCGCCGCTTGGCGCAGGCGATTGCGCATTAATACCATTGTGCGGATCAATTCATCGGCATTTTTGCTCGCGGAATCCATAGCCGTCATTCGAGCCCCGTGCTCACTGGCCTTCGACTCCAATAACGCGCTATAAATCAAAATGTCAATATAACGGGGAAGAAGATCCTTGAAAACAGTTTGCGTGTCGGGTTCAAAAACATAGCTGCGGAGCATACTCGAATCGTCGGCCGGTGGTTCTTCAACCGGCAGCAAGCGCAAGGATTCCACTTGATGGCTCAAGGGATTGATGAATTGAGTATAGCTCAACCACACTTCTTTGATTCGGTGGTCGAGAAAATGTGTCACGATTTCGTGAGATATCGCCTGGGCTTGATGAAAAGTGGGTTCGTCTCCAATACCCAGAAATTCCTGCAAAATCGACACTCTCCGGTGTAAAAAATAATCTCGGCCCTTACGCCCTACGGCAAAAACCCCCGGATCCTTTCCCCCCACCTCCTGTATCTTCAGAGCCGCATGCCGGAGAATATTGGCATTGTAGGGGCCGGCGAGACCACGCGACGAGGTGATTACAATAAATCCAATGGCCCCCCCGTCCCGCTTTTCCAAGAGAGGATGCCCTCTTCCTTTGCTGACAGCTCTGCGGGTCATCTTACGAATCTCTTCGCTGTATGCCCGTGCTTGTTTGGCTCGAAATTCCGCTTTCCTCAGTTTGGCCGCCGCTACCATCTTCATGGCCTTGGTGATTTGTTGCGTATTCTTCACACTCTTAATACGCCGGTCAACTTCCTTCAGTCCGCTTCCAGCCATTTATAACACCGCCGTTTTCTTGAATTCCTCGATAGCGCCCGATAATGTCTTGATCAACTCGTCATTAAATGCCTTGTTCTTGCGTAAAGTATCAAACAGATCCTCATGGTGATCATGTAAATAGCGCAAGAGTGCCGACTCTTGCGCACGCACCGAATCCACGGCAATATCGTCAAAAAATCCCCGGGTCACTACGAAAATCGACACCACTTGATCTTCGACAGACATCGGAGAGTATTGAGCCTGCTTGAGAATTTCCACGGTGCGGTTTCCCCGTTCAATGCGGGCCTGTGTCGCTTTGTCCAAGTCCGATCCGAACTGGGCGAAAGCCGCAAGTTCCCGGTACTGGGCCAAGTCCAGCCGCATTGTCCCCGCCACTTGTTTCATAGCTTTGATCTGGGCAGATGAGCCCACTCGTGAGACGGATGCTCCAACATTGACGGCCGGGCGGACACCCGAGAAGAATAAGTCGCTTTCAAGAAATATCTGACCATCTGTAATGGAAATAACGTTGGTGGGAATATACGCCGAAATATCCCCGGCCAGTGTCTCAATAATCGGCAAGGCAGTCAGACTTCCGCCCCCGTTCTCCTTATTAAGGTTGGCGGCGCGTTCCAAGAGCCGTGAGTGAAGATAAAAGACATCACCGGGATAAGCTTCTCGGCCGGGAGGACGGCGCAACAGCAAAGACATGGCTCGATATGCCACCGCATGCTTCGACAGATCGTCATAGATGATGAGAACGTCCTTTCCCTTGTCACGAAACTCCTCGGCTATGGCACATCCCGCATAAGGTGCCAGATACTGCAAAGGTGCCGCCTGAGCAGCCGAGGCGGACACCACAAGGGTGTAGTCCATGGCGCCTCTTTCTTCCAAGTTGCGAACAAGGCCCGCTATTGTCGATTCCTTTTGCCCAATACCGACATAAACGCAAATAACGTCTTCCTCTTTTTGATTCAGAATCGCATCAATGGCCAAGGCGGTCTTGCCCGTTTGACGATCCCCAATGATCAATTCCCGTTGTCCCCGACCGATGGGTATCATCGCATCAACGGCCTTGATTCCTGTTTGCAAAGGGCGGGACACAGGCTCACGGGCAATAATACCGGGAGCAGGATATTCCACCGCTCTCCGAATATTGGTTGCAATAGGCCCTTTCCCGTCAATAGGCTCGCCGAGAGCATTCACAACGCGTCCGACCATCGCATCTCCCGCCGGAACTTCCACCATCTTACCGGTACGCTTTACGCGCATGCCTTCGGTTATGCCCACATCATTGCCTAAAATCACGCAGCCGACGTTGTCGTCCCCTAAATTCAGGGCCATTCCAAAGACACCATTGTCGAATTCCAGCATTTCTCCTGCCATACAATCCATCAAGCCGTATATTCTGGCAATTCCATCCCCGACGGTGAGAATGACGCCGGATTCCGACAACTCGGTCTGCACGTCATATTTCTGAATTTGTTCTTTAAGGATTGCGCTGATTTCCTCGGGCTTAATGCTCAAGAGCTACCCCTCCTCCGTTTCCTCGCAAGCGTTCCGCCAAAATCTCTATGCGTCTTTGAAGGCTCCCATTCAAAACGCGGTCACCAATCTGTATCCGCGCGCCCCCAATGAGAGACGGATCGACCTTTGCCAATATCCTGACCTCTTTGTCCATAGTCTGCCCGAGACGTTCGGCAAACATTTCCTTTTGCTCCTCATTGAGTGGCAGTGCACTCTCGATGTGCACCTCCACAATTCCCTGATCTTCGCGGGCGAGTTTGTTAAATTCGTCACAAATTGCAGCCAAAAGATTTTCGCGCCCTCGGTCAATAACCAAATAGAGAAATTTGAGAAACAAGGGGTGAACAGAAGTTTGCACTAAACGGGTCATCGTCTCCTTTTTTGCCGTCGACGACACCTGGGGGTGAGACAAAAATCTCTTTAAGTCCTGAGATTCTCGAATTGTCCGGGTGACAAAATCAAGATCTCGGGCGATTGGGTCGATTAAACGATTGTCTTTAGCCAATTCAAACAGCGCTTTAGCGTATGGTTTGACAGCACGCTGGTCGGTCATTGCAATTGCCCCGCATCTTGTAGAATTTGGTCGAGATATCGTTCCTGATCTTTTTCATCAAGGTTTCGCGCCAACAATTTGCCTGTAGCCATCAACACCAAATCCGCGACTTCTGAACGAATCGTTTTCAGGGCCTCATCCCGTTCGTGCTGAATTTCCTCCAGCACAGATTTTTGTCGATAGCTGGCTTCGCGTTGAGCTTGGTCCACAATTTTTCTTGCCTCTTCCTCACCTTCTTGGCGAGCCTGGGCTATCAAGATCTTGGCGTCATCGTGGGCTTGTTTGAGCACCTTGTCTTGCTCTTGCCGAAGTTTTTCCGCCTCTTCCCGCAATCTCTCCGAATCGGTAATTTGCTTGGCGATATTCTCACGGCGTTTTTGCATGGCAGTCAGTAATGGCTTATATACGTATGCGCGCATAAGCCAAAGCAAAATAACCCATTGCAGCACACCCGCAACCATATTGCCCAAGGTTAGCGATGTATTCGACACGGTTTCGCTCCCTTCTCGTTAAATACCTGTCTTTCCTTTAACTATGTAAGAAAGACATATCGCTCTTAGCCGATCTTGGTAAAGACAAACAAAACGAATGTAATGACAGGCCAGGCCTCAACCAGTGCAACTCCCACCAAGGCCCAAGTCAACAAACGCCCTAATGCTTCGGGCTGGCGTCCCACACCTTCCACCATTCGTCCCATGACCAGACCGTTTCCGATGCCGGCGCCGATAGCAGCGCCTGCCGCCGCCAATGCTCCGATAAACAACAACACATCATGTGAACTCACGCAAAATTCCTCCTTAGCAAATTTACACCCCGAATAGGGATCCCTTTAGGTTTATGTCCCTATTAGCATCAATGTTCGGTACTGGCCTGAATACTCATATAAGCCACAGTCAAGATTGTGAAAATTAAAGCCTGAATTAACGAAATCACCAAGCTGAAGGTTAACCAAAGCGTGCCCACCAGTATTACCACCAACCATCCGGACAACCCGTGGGGATTATTCGTCATACGCAGTACCAATTCTCCCGCCAGAATGTTTCCAAACAGCCGAAAGGCCAAACTTACAGGCATAACCAACTGTTCCAGTGCATTAACCACCACGCCGACGACCGGTATGGGTTTCCAAAACCAACCCACAAGAAATCCGCCCAAGCCTTTGTATTTAATGCCAGACCACTGAATTAACAGGAAGATCACGATAGCCAAACCCGCCGGCATACTCAAAAACGCCGTCGGTGAGTGAATCCACCGGGTACCGACTCCGGGCAGAGGCAGCAAACCGATGACATTGGCCACGACCAGCAGAAGAAACAAGGTCAGGGATAATAATGTCAGATTGGGTGCCAACTCCTTGGGCGCCATTTGGCCCACGAGATCCTGAAATGTCTCCACGGCACTCTCCATGATATTTTGCGCACCACGAGGCACCCCAGGACTGACCTGACGTACCGCGACAAGACCGAAAACAAGCACAATGAGCATGGACAGCAATCCGGTAATAAAAGGCGGCCATTGAAAAGCCGTTAATGAAAAAAGCATCCGTTCACCCCCTAGTGCCGCAAACTCCAAATCGCTTTGACCAGATACACGGCATGAGGCAAAAAAACCCCCGCTAAGGCCCAGCCAAGGTCTAAGTGAGTATAGTGTTGCAATACATAGAAAAACACCCCTACGAGGACCAGCCTAGACAATAACCTGAGATTTATGCTCGTCACCCCGGCCCGCACGTTTAAACGCGCCCATAACGGCAAACGCAGTCCCATCCCGACTAAGTCCACAACACCCGGAATGATTCCCGTGGCAAGACTCCACAAAACTGTCCTTACATCGGCAAACAGCCATCCGGATAACATGAAAATCAAAGACAGGCCTAGAGACGCTGCAGCTGACTTTCGCCAAAGCGCTGAAAATTCGTTCACTTCATGAGAACCCGAGCGATCTGGTATACTCCATAAAGTCCGGCCCCTATACCCAAGAAAACGCCAAGCACTGTAAAAACCGGTGTGGTGTGCCACAGCTTGTCAAGCCACTGTCCAAGAAAGACTCCGATAATGACGGAAAACACTAACTGAACCGACAAGGTAAACGCGATTCCTATTCCTCGCGCTGACGTTATTGGACGTTTGTCATTGTTATCGGATCCCGCCATTGGTCACCTTCTTCTTAGACAAGTCAGTGGTAAAGTTTGCCCATAATCGACAAATTTATATGTTTTTCAGGCAGACTCTCACCACGTGTTTTGGCTGAAGAGACGGTGCCTGGAAAATCCCTGCAGTCTCTCTACGCCAATTCGCATCACATTCGGGAATATGGCAATCTGCAATAATCAGGCAGATACCAATACGGGTATGAAGGTCATACCCTCACAATCCATAAGTATAGTCCAGGGCAAAAAGCCCGTCAATAGACGCGGCGGGCCAGACTACATCCTCCCACTGCCTCGGGACCCGGTCAATCCAGGGCTGTACCAAACTGCCGATCGCCCGCGTCCCCAAGACCTGGAACAATATAGCCTAAATCATTGAGTCTATCATCAATTTGGGCGGTAAACACAATGACATCCGGATGGTATTCCCCGACCTTCTGAATACCCTCGGGTGCCGCAATCACACTCACAACCCGAATGTCACCCGCACCTTCTTGCTTTAGATAATTCAGCGCGTTTACGGCCGATCCGCCGGTGGCCAGCATCGGGTCCAACAAAATGACAGGATGATCATGATACGATGTGGAGAAATTGCTGTAATACCGTATCGGTTTAAGCGTCCGGTGATCACGGTACATACCAAGATGAGAGACTACAGTATCCGGCACAACGTCACGAAAACCCTCCACCATTCCCAGACCCGCTCGCAACACCGGAACCAAAACCGGCACTCTGTCCAGTCTATATCCCGTAGTATCCGCTAGAGGCGTAGTCACTGTCATCGGCAAAATTTCCAAATCCTGCAACACGGGAAAAGCCAATAAACGAGTTAACGCTGTTAATTGTGCACGGAATTGATCAGTTCCCGTCAAGCGGTTCCTTAGAATCGAAATATGAACCTGGATTAGGGGGTGATCAACCACGACCAACATACAAATTCCTCGTTTCTTTTGTCAATATATTGATAGTCCCCATGATCAAAGCCGGGGATTTGCCGGGATATGGATTGCGCCATTCACATCTGTGCTCACGATGTTGCCCGCCGCCCGATTTGGTATAGACCCTGAGTGGATGCCTTCTGCTTGGTGAAGTGTCCCGCACGGGCATCTTGGCCTCATCATCCCCAAGGCTGGTCTTAGGTGTCTAGAACTTCCTGCTCCACACAGCGAATTCCACACAAGGCCATTTTATAATAAACCAAATTCTAGGCTCCCTAGACTTTTCGGCAAAAAGGCAGCCATTATAAGCAGCGCCGTTCGATTTCCTCTATTTTTTCTAAGCGTCTTGCATGCCGTCCCCCTTCATAGGGCGTTGCCAGCCATACCGCCAGAATTTCTTCGGCCAATTCCGGTGCCACAAATCGCGCTCCCATGGTCAAAACATTGGCATCATTGTGCTGACGAGCCAGACGTGCTGAAATCACATCATGCGCCAAAGAAGCTCGAATCCCTGGAGTCTTGTTGGCCACGATACACATGCCCTGACCACTCCCGCAAATCAAGAGCCCGCGCTCCACCTCAGCATTTGTGACCGCTAAAGCCACTTTATTCGCATAGTCAGGGTAATCAACGGAATCCGGCCCGAAAGTTCCAAAATCTTCGACGTCCCATTCCTGGTCCATAAGGTAATTAACTAATACTTCCTTCAAAGCCCATCCGGCGTGATCCGCCCCCACGGCGATTCTCATTGACCTATTCCCCCGTTTCTTCCGGCTCAGCGGACGACTCGTCTTCCACGAGACGTGATTTTAATTGCGTTAACATGCGGTATAACCGCCAGGCCAGAGAATCATAGTTTACCTGGTTCGTACCGATCGGATCGGCAATGTCTTCGTCTTCTCCCAAAAACGCCGGCAGGGAAAAAATTTTGTTTTCCCATTCCGGACGCATTTTTTGCAATTGTAGCGCTTGCGCCCTGGTCATAGTAAAAATCCAGTCAAAGTCGCCTCGAATGTCGCGCACGTCTTGGGAGCGATGGTTTGCCAAATTCACTCCATAGGGTTTCACGGCTTCCTGCGCATATTCTTGAGCGGCTTGCCCGGGCCATGATGAGAGTCCCGCCGATTCGGCCGGACACTCCTCGCGGCAAAGACTCCTCCACAAAGCCTCGGCCATGGGGCTTCGACAGGTATTCCCTGTGCAAACAAACAAAATACTGGATGGTGCTGGCATCACTCTGTCACCTGCTTTTCGGGCCCTTCCTCCTTCACTTCTAATGCAGCCGCTTTGCCCAAACGGTTGGCCACAGCCAATCCCACACCCCGATCGTTCTCTTCCCACACGACAACAATCGCATCCGGCTTTCTCTGGTCCAGCTCCCGAAACCCGGAAAAAAGCTGACGAGCCATGTCTTCGGTCGTGTCTCCTAGCGTGACAAAAGACCCGGAATGCATCCTTTGCCATTTCCCGGGAGCCATGAGGGCCATATTGGGAAATTTTTTTTGTAGCCGAACAATCGCTCTCTCAATATGGTGATCCTCTCTCATATTAATCCAAATAACCGGAGCACGGGGAGCATAATGTCGATATTTCATCCCCGGAGCCTTATGAGGAGTTTCGGCTCCGGGGATCAATACCCGCTCCCCTAATGCCGACTCCAGCATTTCCAGTCCAATAAACCCCGGACGCAATAAGAGTGGAGGAACAACCGAGAGATCGACGATGGTCGACTCCAACCCAACAAGACTGTCACCCCCGTCTATGATATACGGTATTCTACCATGTAAGTCCTGCCATACATCTTTAACCCTGGTGGGACTCGGACGTCCCGATCGATTCGCGCTGGGGGCGGCAAGGGGTCTATTCACAGCGGCAATAAGGGCGCGGGCAATCAAATGGCTGGGAGATCTTACGGCTACCGTTGGCATAAAACCGCGAACCAAGGGAGGAATCGTGTCATTGGAGGGGACAATAACGGTTAAAGGACCGGGCCAGAATTTTTCCGTCAGCACCGCTGCCGCCTTGGGCATAGAGCCTGCCAAGACGCTTTCGAGTCCTTTGATGTCCAAAACATGGACGATGAGGGGATTATCGGAAGGCCGACCCTTGGCCTCGAAAATTTTTTGGCAGGCCCGACTATTTGTCGCATCGGCACCCAAGCCATAAACGGTTTCGGTGGGAAAGGCCACCACCTCTCCCTTTTTCAGAGCATCAATGGCCGGACTTAGATTATCCCCTCTCAAAATTTCTGTTATCATCTTTTCCGCCCCCCTTCGCAGTTCAAAATGACTCCCAAAACCCGCTGTCTCTTGTTAAGCCGCAGGCACTTTCTTCTTCATTTTTTATCCCAGGATTTCCCCCAGAGCAACAAGATACACCGCTCCCAAAACTAAACTCAGTCCAAACATCTTAAGGCCAAAGGGAAGATAACGGCGAAAACTTAAAGTATAGCCTCGTTTTTGAGCCAGACCCTGAGCCACAATATTAGCCGAAGATCCCAGAATTGTCGCATTTCCTCCAATCGCTGCTCCCATGGCCAAAGCTATCCACAATTCCGAATTATAAGTCGGCAAACTGTGAAGAAGATAACGGATAACGGGAATCATTGCGGCAACCAACGGCACATTATCCACCACAGCCGACAACACCGCACTAATCAACAATACCAATAAAGGCAAATTGTTTGCTAAGTGCACGTGGCTCAAAAAATTGGCGACACGGATGACGATCCCGCCCTTTTCCAATGCTCCCACCAAGATAAATATGCCCATAAAAAATCCTAAAGTGCCCCAATCCACTACGTGCCAAAATCTCCCTGCGCGTCGTCCCGATACCAATAGTCCCAAGAAACCCCCACCCATGGCAATAGCACCAGACATCCAATGGAAAACGTCTTGCAAGACAAATGCAATCAAAACCATGCCAAGGACAACCAACAATGGCGTTAAGCGATTGGCCAAAGGAAAATCTTTGGGAACTCGATAAGGATCCACCGCAATGACTTGGGGATTCGCCTGCCATTTTAATAGCCTAGGCAATATCAAGGCCGCTCCCATCAATAACAAGATGGCTGGCATTCCCAAATGGCCAAGAAAGGTATTGAATGACATTTTCGCCGCGGTTCCGATCAGAATATTGGGCGGATCCCCAACTAAAGTGGCCATTCCTCCCAAGTTCGAGCAAACGATCATGGCCATCAAAAAAGGGACAGGGTCCAAATCCATGCCTTCGGCAGTTCGAAACAACGCCGGGGACAACAGCAAGATGGTGGTCACGTTGTCCAAGAATGCCGATAATACGGCAGTCAATACAAAGAAAACCCAAAAGAGGCGCTTTGGCTGTCCTCGTGCCATCTGGCGCGCTTTGAGTCCGAAGCGGAAAAACAATCCGGCTTCCCCTAACAGGCCGACCAGCACCATCATCCCCAACAACAGGCCAATGGTATTGAAATCAATGGCACGAATAGCATCTTGAAATGTGATAACGCGCAAGAGAACCAAGAGCCCCGCAACTCCCAAAGCAGCCCAGGCACGATGAAACCAGTCACCGATAAGAAAAATATATAAAAGCACGAGAGCTGCCAAGGCAATTTGCGCTTGCGACATCCCTTTTACGATCCCCTCTTTGTTGTTCGGCTGTCCCCGGGGCTCGATAAAGATCAGACGTCTTTCTGAGCTTCACTCACCAGCTTGGCCCAACTGTCCATACCGCCCACCAACTTATAAACTCTTCGATACCCTTGCTCTTCCAAAACTTCGGCAGCATAGTCACTGCCGCCTTTTCCAAACTGACAGTACACCACCAGTTCGCTGTCGGGATCCCAATCCCATTCTTTGTCTTCCAGATCCGTAACCGGAACGTGCCGAGCCCCCGGAATGGTTCCGATTTGCGCCAAGCGCACATCAATAACGGTAATGGAATGACTCGCCCGACTAGAACTTAAGCGCTCACGTAATTCCCGAGCAGTTATTTCGCCAATCATTGCCGAGATTCCTGCCTGGTTTCAAAAACCTACGAAATTCACAACATAGGTCTTAGAAGCCCTTTCGGACTCGTGGTGTCACATTCAATCCCTGGGATGCTCTCGCGCATCACTGTGTTCCACCACAAAACCAGGTGACCTCCTTTCTCCCCGTAGGGTTTTTTCCATCGTTTGCTTCCCTAAACTCCGATCACTTTTTCGATACGCCAGTTCGTTAAATCCTTGTTTAGTAGCCAATCATTCGCCACAGCGACTTGATGAGAGCACCTTGCCTAGCAATCACCAACGCAGCCGATGAATATAAGCTAATGCCCAAGACAGTGCTGAATGATTCGTCGGCACGTACGCTTCGTCTACCTATTATTGAACTTTGGCCCTTCTGCCATCAGAACCTCAGCACATCCCCAGACAAAGACTGCGACTTCTTTGACCATATTACTGTTACAGAAAACTTACCGATAATACCCAGGCTTGTTTTCCGTTTATTATTCTTTCAGCACTCTTCTCTCCCTCCAAAAGCCGACGCTCTCGACCCCTTCCGCTACCGTATGGAGCCACAAAAGGAATCATCATTCCTCCTTTCGAAGTCCATGGCCCTTCGCCAAAGTTATCAGGACTTGTCGCGCCCAGTACACGGCCCCGTCCCCCAGGACTGTCTAATAGCAGACCACAGAATCGGGAACTGGGACACGCATCCCATGGTGTGATGGCCAAGATAACGTAGTGCTCAAAACTGAGGCTTTGCCAAGCCTCGCCCTTACGGCGGGGGATCGACTTCTATTTTTATCGATTCTGTATTATATTCACATACCCAGCGAAACTTTTCAAAATGGCGTCGACAACCCCGGAAGGGCTTATTCGCCTAAGGGCTTCTCGGCGGCAACCACCCGGTCAATCCGTGCCAAATCATGAGTACGGGGCAGTATCACCAAGCCTTGAGCCGTCAAGCATTGCTCCACCCGGTCCGCTTGACCCCCACCGACTTCCAGGTAGACCCGCCCTCCTGCCTTAAGTCTCGACGGTAATTGCTTAATCAGCCGCAAAATGGTTTTTAATCCTCCATCCGGAGCATAAAGCGCTATTCTCGGCTCATAGGAAAGTTCGGGAAAGTACTCTTGATCGCCTTCTTCGGTCACATACGGTAAATTGGCTGCAACAATATCGACGGGTTCCAAAATATCCGTAAGCAAATCCCCTTGAACAAAATCAATATGTCCGCGGTCCTTTAGCAGATTGGCCCCATTGAGTTTGGCCACGCTTAAAGCCTCTTCGCTGAGATCTATGGCCATCACCCGCCATTCAAGGTGGCCGAAATAAACAAGAGATATAGCAATTGCCCCACTCCCGGTCCCCACATCGGCAATGACTAAAGCTCTCTTATCCGCATCCGTCAAAATTCGCTCCACCAATTGTTCGGTCTCCGGGCGCGGAATAAGAACCCGAGGATCGACGTGGAAATTCAGTCCCATGAATTCCCGAACCCCGATAATATAATGAAATGGCTCTCGTGCCACACGCCGCTTAATGGCCAGGCGGTATTCTTCGACTAATGAGGAGGAAAGTGACCCGCCATAGAGAATCCATTGGGACAAGTCCTGACCTGAGACACCACACCACAAGAGAGAAGCTTCTCTGTATGGCCTCTCAATGCCGGCTTGCCGCAGTTTTCCGGCGGCTGTCTTCACTAAAAGCTGCCATTCGCGGTTCATGATCCATCTTGCAACCGTTCTTCCTGTTCCTGAGCCTGCAAAGCACTGATAATTTCCCCTATATTGCCATCCAAAACCTCGTCGAGTTGATGCAAGGTAATGCCGACCCGGTGGTCGGTTACCCGTCCTTGCGGAAAATTGTAGGTACGAATGCGCTCGGACCGGTCTCCCGTTCCCACCTGCTGCCGTCTCTCATCAGCAATTTCCTTAGCTTGGGTCGTATCATAAAGGTGCTTCAACCGGGCCCTAAGAACTTTCATCGCCTTGTCACGATTCTTCAGTTGGGACTTTTCATCCTGGCAGGAGACCACAATGCCGGTAGGAATATGAGTGATGCGAACCGCGGATTCCGTCTTGTTCACGTGCTGACCTCCGGCACCGCTGGAGCGCATGGTGTCAATTCGCAAATCGTCGGCATCAATGGTGACCTCGACTTCTTCAACTTCCGGCAATACGGCCACGGTCACCGTGGAGGTATGGATACGGCCACCGGCTTCGGTTACCGGGACCCTTTGCACGCGGTGTACACCACGTTCAAATTTAAGATGGCTGTAAGCCCCCACACCTTCGATCGTGAAGATGATTTCTTTGAATCCCCCTATGTCGGTCTCATTGACCGATAATAACTCGGTCTTCCATCCGTGGCGTTCTGCATAGCGGGCATAGAGGCGAAACAAATTGGATGCAAATAATGCAGCCTCCTCCCCTCCTGCTCCGGCCCGAATTTCCATAATCACGTTTTTCGAATCGTTGGGATCCTTAGGCGTCAACAAGCCCTGGATTTCGTTTTCCACATCTTCGAGTTTTTGTCTTGTGCTTTCCAATTCTTTATCTATCCAGGCTCGATCGTCAGACTCTTCGCGAGCCATATCTTTCAACGTCTCTAACTCTTGATTCAAAGCCAGATAGGACCGGTAGTGTTGCACGACTTCTCCCCACTCGGCCAATTCTTGAGAATATTTTCGCAACAACTCGGGGTTGGAACTCACCTGAGGATCCGAGAGTACCTCTTGCACCTCATGGTAATGCGCCGTAGCCGCTTCCAATCGGGATCGCGTCGTATCGTCCAATTTTTTTCACCTTCTTTCTGTAATTCTATTATTGGGCACAGCCATTGGGAAAGGGCACAAAAAAACAGAGCCGCCGGCTCTGTTCGTAGGCTATTTCATACCATAACGCCTCTTGAAGCGTTCGACACGTCCGCCGGTGTCAACAATCCGCTGCTTTCCGGTATATAGAGGATGACATTGTCCACAGACTTCGATGCGTAAATTGGTTCTCGTTGACCCAATATGATACACGGCCCCACATGCGCAAGTTACTGTGGTTCTTTGATATGCCGGGTGAATCCCTTCTTTCATGCTCTCACCTTCTTCCCGAACCATTCCAAATGCAGTGGATATTTTAACAAAATTCCTTCCTTTTGGCAAGTTGGCAATCTCGGGGGCCAGGTCCTCGGCAAAGTTAGATTTCGACAATTATGACAATATCATGATGAAAATCGGTGCGAGGCCAACCCAGAATGGTTGGCACTGTAAGCGATGATGTTTCCGACATGTAGACAGGTCAAACC
>JAKACM010000157.1 GCA_021821465.1 Bacillota bacterium | reverse complement strand
GGTATCAATGGACCCATGTGGAACCGCATGTGTGGCGCATCTTAGAGATGTTGCAAATCCCCATTCAACACCGGTTTCAGGGGGGTCCGTCTGGCTAAATAACTCCCCCAAGGTAAATCGCTAATTTTTGGTCGCCCCACATGCGGAGTCTGAGTTGCATCAAGAGATTGGTCTATTTATCATGAGTGCGCACAGAAATTAGATCTTTTTCCAGTTGATGAAAAATTCCGAGCGGATCATGCTGAAAATGGTAGAGTTTGGCCACTTCGATATGCCAGTGGGTTAAGGGCTTACCTAGAGTGAGAACCCCTAAAGCCAATATGGTACCCATGACCGGGCCCACCCAATAGACCCACCAGCCATGCCATGCTGATGCCACTAGAGCGGGTCCCAGACTGCGGGCCGGATTGGTGCTGGTCCCTGAAAGAGGAGCTTCCCAATACACCAAAAAAGCATAAAGAGCAGGAAATAACAAGGGAGTCCATCGTCTAAGAGAACGATGTCCTACAAACGAGAACAATCCTACAATGAGACAGAATGTCGCCCCCGTTTCACCTAGAGCGGCCACAAGGACTCCTAAGGGCCCAGGAATGGTTGCGGCATCCTGTGTGCTGCGAGCCAGACTTCCCCAGAAAAGGAGTGGGAAGGTGCCTATAATGCCTCCAGCCAACTGAGCAATAACATAACGCAGTGCCACACGTCCGGTGAGTTTGCGCCGAATCCAAAAAGCCATGCTGACGACCGGGTTAATGTGCGCACCACTGACTTTGCCGATGCGGCTTACGGCAATCGACCCTCCGACCGAACCAAAAAGGAAGCCTGTTAACGCTCGCCGGATGCCAGGTGAAGGAATCCAATGAAGCATCGGACTTCCTCGTCCAAAGTCCCAGATAACAAAGGAACAACCTATCGCCACCAAAAGAGCCGTTCCCAAAAATTCCGAGAGCATGAGAGCCCCTTCTCGTCTCAGCCTGAATACCTCCTTTGCTTGATTGTTCACTGAGAATACTCGGGAAGACCCACCGCAGAAATGGCTGTTCGTGGAACGGCCGCGCACTGCATTCTTTGGCATCATAATACCTTTGAATCCCGGATTATCGCACCCATCGTCCGTTCGCCCGCCTTTCTTCCAACCCCAACTCTCGCTTAGCACTTTTTTTGCTAGGGCCGCCCTGTCAACCGTCTTTGCGCGTTTGAATCATCGCCCCACCTAGATATCCGGGCAGACATGATGGATTCCGGCCTTATTAGCGGTAGTCGCAAGACAGGTTTTTGATGAGGTGAGCTAATCGAATCCCCTTGATGTTTGGGTTTGCCACCACATAAATATCCCGGTATAGCTCATCAACATTCTCGGCATACCCGTTGTAAGCACATGCCACCGAGTTTAGGACAATAGAAAAACCTAACCCTGAGGAATAAGGAGGTTGCCGTAAAGACGCTTTCGACTTCGATATACGAAGAAAAGTTCATATTATGACTATACAGGTAAGGAAGAACTAATGCGTCAGTGCGACAGGAACGCCTAGTAATCACCAGTTTTCGTTGAGCATGAGAGAGATCGGCACGCGTTTTCGACCCCATAATCAGCTTATAGTGTTCTCGAAACAAATCAAGTGAAAGACTTTCATCCGACAACATTTTGTCCCCAATGAATAAGTCAATGGCCCCAGTTCGTAGCGATAGTTCCAGATCATCATTATTTTGTATGATATATTCGATGGACATATCGTTGAACGGAGGTGAAGAAGCCAACGATGGAAGAAAAAGGATAGATAAGGAGGACAAAACACCCAATTTTATGTGCGGTTTTTTATGAGCACGAAACAAGTGCAACAATTCTTCTTGCTTCTCCAGGATTTCTTGGGTGCGTACCAGAGCGGCATGTCCATTGTCCGTCAATTGGATTCCGTGATGCGTTCTCTCAAACAGGCGGGTGTTTAATTCCTGTTCCAAGACCAAAATTTGCTTACTTAACGTAGACTGGTCCACGTGCAATTTACCAGCCGTTTTGTTAAAGCTCCCAAACTTGGCCGCTTCGGTAAAGTACCGCAACTGATAGAGGTTCATACCATGCTCCCCTTTTCTCGGGTTTTCATTAAAGCATGCGGCAATCATTGTCTTAACTGTAATCGACAACACCATCACTGCCTCAGACAGCTACCGTCGATATACGCTCCAAAATAGGATGGATAATATGTCCAATCGCGTGGGGGAGTCGGCTGTGATATCGATACTACCTCAGATCGTCACGCTTCCGTCAACGAGAATTTTAACAACAATAAGTCTACTCTATACGATGTACCATTGACGGTCTACGATATGTCTTCTACCGAAACTCCAGAAAAAAACCTCCAACGCCTGGGTAATGGCCACGAAACCCTTCTGAGACACTCACAGTAACTTGCACACTGGCAATTCTAGCGTTATTAATTTGCATTTTGCTGGCGGGATCCGCCCCTTTACAAGGCCGAATTCGTTTCCGTGATATAGGGACTTTGAGTGCGATCCTTACAGGATAAAGTGCTCTTCTTGACATTTAAACAGATGGTTAGTAGAAACATTCTACTAACCATACTACATAGCGTTATTTTTTATTTGTAACAAAGGGGTTTTGAGTGTTTACTTTTACAAGAGTTGTGGTATCCATCTTGGTGTATACACCAAGGGATACGAAAGATACGGAAGGATACGGGCATTGAAGAGGGAGTTTTGTGGCTGGAAAACGTAACCGTTTAGATATAAGTAAAACCCCAAATTGAGACCGTATTCCAGAATTCAGCTAGAAGTATATCTGGTGGTCCCGCTATTCCATATTTGAGGACAGCGAATGGAGCGTTCATATCGATTTCTCGCAGGTGGGGTCCACTTTAAATTCGTATGGGGACGCGTGGTTCGTGAAGGGTCGTTTACGGCGCAAATTACCAGTGGCTATGCTAACGAGGAGAAGTCAGAATGAGTATTCCCTCCAAAAGTCGGAAGTACAAAATTGCAGGTATTAGTTTGGGATCGGTTTAGCGATGACTCCCACTGCTTCCCTGTGATGGCCGAATCGGTCGTCGTCTTAGCCAATCCGCACCATGTGGGGATTAAAGCCCCCAAAGCGTTTCATACGAATCACTTAGCCAGTTCTCCCAGGCTCAATCGGTCCCCCGCGGGTCCTTGCCGTCCAGTGTCACCCTGTCATCTCGAAATGCTCGGAGTGTGGCAGTCCCTGCCCATTTTCCCTCCTCATGCATTCAAAGCCCCTCCAGACACGGGAATCGATCCCCAATCAGAGAAATGACAGTTCTCTAACTTCTCCCAAATCACAGTGGGATGAGACGTTGTTGCTAAAAACTTGACGACCAGACGATCCGTCATGGCAAGAGAATTCCATCCCATTCAGCGTATTATATCCGGATTCTGTTGCACGAAAATCGTGAAGGGTTGTGAAGGAGAGTCCGGAGGATCCAGTGGAGTTGGGCGAATCTGGTGAAAAAACGACATTACAGAAGAGACAGGCATAGCGGTCGGAACCTGCTTTGGTTGATGTGAATAGCGCCCGTACTGTCCCAAACGACAGATGATCGGATGATTCGCATTGTTTTTCATAGCCAACCGAGTCCCTAGATGTCCTGGTTGTCCCACACTCAACTAATCCTTCTTCCCCCAAAGGCTCTTCGGTGCCGATTTGGTCACAATTTTCGCGGCAGGAAGTGCCAGGAATGACGAAAAGGATAGGCGGGCAAGACGATTCGCCTATCCTTTCGCCAAAAAATCCTATGAAAAATGCAGGAACAATTCCCTTGAATATCCCTCAGATAAATAGCGATACCTTTGCTTCTCTGGCAAAATCCAAAAACGTAGCAGCACCCACAACATCTTCCACTTCCGGTACTAAGTCTTCTCGCTTTACCCCAAGAACGTCCATAGACATTTGACATGCCACCATATGCACACCCAGATCCTTGGCCTCCGAAACGAAATTCCGAATCGTCATGACGTTAGATTGGGCGAACTGGCTTTTCATCATAGATGACACCATTTTAGTCCCAAAGGGCACAACTCCAGCCACTTTGGCCAATGTGGGCATTCCGGGGTTGCCGGCGATCGAGACCGAGAGATTGTCGATTTTGTCTTTATGAATCACATCAAGCCCCCAAAAGGTAAAAAACAGCATACAATCCATATCCATGGCCGCTGCTGCTGTTGCTAAAATGAATGGTGGATATGCCATATCCAGACTGCCCTTTGATACGATGATGGCTAATCGGTCTTGCTCCACTTTATTCCCTCCTCATTTCCCACGCCGAAGAGACCTCCAAGAGTCCCGAGACACCCTTAGGCTATTCAATAGTCTGCGCATCTCCCTCAGGTATTCCGAACGTGCCTAATCGAACTATGCAGACTTACCTGAATATTGGTATCGTTAAAATTATTATACATAAAATAAACATGATCAAGACTATTCTTTAAATTATTCTATGTCTTCTAAAATTTTACTGAACTCTATTTTCATTTTTCTCTTGTAAATTCTTAACGTCATTGCTTATCTGTTTATTCTGCGTAGGCCCATACCGACTATCGAACAGATGTCTTGATGTTGAGTCTCGAATAGCTCTTGTGGGTAGCAATTCGCACCCGATAATCCACCGCAACTTCGGCAATGGAGGGCTATAATGCGCACGCAAAAGAAAATCCTGCCGCCCACTGTGGGCAGCAGGAGCATGGTCGGCACCTTCTTATCAACCACTACGTTTTTAAAAAAGACCGAATGCCTCCCCAATCCGGAATGCTCGTTCTTGAATTCACGGATATGCTAAACCGTGGGCAGTCCCGGCATGGCGAAACCCGAGGGCCCCTTATTGGACCCACTCCCCATAACCCAATGATCGATCATAACGCTCATGTGGGATTCCAGGCGGCTTGCTTGGGTCGAATTGAGTAACCCGCTCGACACGGCATTTCGCAATTGTGTTTTCGCATCGTTTAAAAGTGTTGATTCCAAAGCCGCCGGCGATGATCCCGCATTTTTCGCGATCTGAGCCGGAGTCTCTCCCGAACCCAAGTCTGTTTTCAAGGTACTAACGGACATGTGAAGACTCTGGGCGGCCTTTTGCAGTACGAGTCCCATGGGTCCCTGAGCTTTCCAAGAGTGGGAAGAATGCTGCCATTGTCCAGGGTTCTGGGTCACTATATGGTTAATTGCCCCATTGATATGGCCATCAAGCACCTTCGCTTGAGGCGATGTCAAGACACCGATGGACACACCTTTCTGAATCTGAGTACGGGCATCTTGTGCCAAGGCAGATTCGAGAGTAGTGGTGGACGATCCCGCGTTTTTCGCTATCTGAGCCAAACCCTCGTGCGCTGCCATATCCGCTTTTACGGTGGCAGGTGACATGTGAAGGGCTGAGCTGACGTCATTAACAAACATCCCTCGCATTATCTGAGCACCCTGTTGGCTCATTAGTCGCTGCCACTGAAGAGGATTCTGTGTCATCATCTGGTTGGCCCAAGCATTCAAATGGGAGTCCAGTCGACTCGCCTGCGACGAAGTAAACAAGCCTACCGAAACAGCCTCGTGAATTTCGGCTTGTGCATCTTGTAAAAGAGCCGCACGCAGTGTCGCGGGTGATGATCCCGCGTGTTGGGCAATCTGAGTCAGAGTTTGCCCGGAACTCAATTCCTGTTGCACCGTAGCCGGGGAGATATGCAAGGCCACGGCAACACTATTGGCCAGCATTCCCATGACATTGAGGGCTCCGGGTTGTCCCCAAGCACCAAATTGAGGCCCGTGTTCGGCGCTGTTCGCGGAACGCTGCCCAGTGTTTATGACTGCATGAGGGTTCGGCTTGAAGCCGGCATTATGTGACACCGTTATCGCAGCAACCGTTCCGCCGCCGACGAATACGCTGGCGGCAACCCAAGCTAACGATTTGATCATCGAAAGTCCACGCTCCCTTGTTCTCTCCAAACTCTAAGTCTATAGTGATTTTCAGCAATACGGGCGCTAGGATCAAATTCGCCTGTCCTCAGTAAACTCCTCACACGTTTCCAAACTGTTACAAGTGAGTTTGGTATTCTCTTGGAATATGCCACGGTGGCCCTTTTGCCCACCCCCGCCGTTCTGATTCGCCACGGCAATCACACGCCCCATAAACAACCTTCCCTGCACCGATTACCGTCTATGATGGTCGGTAGATGACTTGTGGAAAAGCATAACACGCGTTGCCCGATATCGAAAAGAGAATACCACTTCTTGTGACAAAGAAGTGTCCTTATACGGCTCATGAATAAGGACTGTACAGAAAGACTCAGCAATGAAAGAGAAATGGGGGATCCGAACCAATGAAAGTAGATATGGCTCCGTTATTTCGTATTGGGCGCGGTCGTTGCCTCGGGCGATCTGGCCGATACGATTTTGGCACGGGCTCGAAAAAATTTTGCGGCGCCGTAGAAAAGACATTCTGGAATTTCACGAATCTCTGTTGAACAAGTCCCCCTTTGATCTTTTGTCGTTGATGGAACAACAATGGGCCCGCTTATGGGCGAGAAAAGATATCGAGCATCTTTGGGACGGTTTGTTCATTTTCCGGGATGGCATGATAACCAATTCTAACACAACGTGGGGTTTCAGCAATTCATACACTTCGACGAGGATTACCACAAAGGGTTTCTTGCCAGGGTATCCAGGTATGAACGTCATACGTACTGCATAGTCGGAATCTTAGACCCCCTCTAATATGTTATGGAGCATGACACATTGCGCGTTGCAAGTCTGGCTAGCTCCAATTTATCAAGGCTTTGATGCTCGCGGTGAATTAGTCCAAAGAAAGCAAAACCCGGCAACTTAACGAAATGATGGATGAAAAGTATTAGCATGGATGGCCTTAACCCCGTCGCGTGAAATGGATGATGGGAGGATACGGATGCGGCTTTCTTGCATATGAGCCGTGGCCCGGGAATAGCGATCATACGTTTGCCGACCGAGATCGATACCAAGCAATACCATATGGAAGATTGTGTTGGCTGTTGGCCGTTATTGCTCCGTACGCCATTATTATACTGTCCACGAATAACCTTTATCGGATTTGCGACACCTTGTTGAACAGTTGACATTTGAGAGTCAGCAAGCTCGACAGTTTCTTGTGATGTTGGCCCGTTGTTTCGGTGTGGGGATGAAATCGTTCGTACTGCAAACGAGTCCTTTCTTCCTCAGTGAAAGTGAGATGCAGCATGGATGACAAAACTCCTCCAGGGTTTTCATCCATCGTCAGGGCAATTCGGAGAAAAGTCCAGCACTTTATCGAAAACACCGGGAAGACACGATTTCGGAGGTGAAACAAAATGATAAATTGGATTCGTAAGCAGTATAGCAACAGAAAAGGACACACGAATTTTTGATGTTCTCACGAAGCATCAGATTGATAGGACGGTTACTCGGGAACAACGCTCGCTGTTTCCTATAGCATCATAGTAATTCCATTAAATCATCCGTAGTCCATTGGCATTGGCGCAAGATAGAACGCAATGTCCCCACCGCCAACTCGCGGTGCAAGGGAACAACAGCTGTTCGACCATCTGAATGCCGTAATTTAACATGACTGCCTTTTTGGCCCACTGTCGCAAATCCGGCCCGCGTCAACGCGGTGACGACTTGACGCCCAGACAGTACGGGCAATCGAGAACTCATGGAAACGGTATCTCGATGGTCACAGGGGCCAAGATAGGTGTCACAGGAAGATCCTGCAACGGTATATCTTCAAAATAGAGTTCCAGCGCCTCCCGAAGATTGGCAATAGCCTCGTCGAGGGAGGACCCTTGACTTGTGACCTCCACTTCCAAACAGCGAGCAACGTACCAATCCCCCTCGTGGGTGATGGCTGCGGTTAATCGTACCGGATGGCTCATGCGTAATCCCTCCTCGAATCTTCTCTCTAGTATACACGATGCAGGAAACCCTACTGTGATGACCGAACTTATTCCCCCAAAATTTCGCAACCCAGTTTCATTTCTCAGAAACCTTGTTGGGACTATTTCCCTCGTACAGTATAATCTGCACGAATAAGAAAACATACTCCAGGAGAGTAAGGAGGGCCGAGCACGATCAAGCAATTTACGCGATCCGCCAGGATTCTCGTCACCTTAGCGATGCCCGTATGTGAAAAGAGATTTTGTCGCGAAATTTCTCCATCCGAGGTTTTCCATTCACCTCGTCCTGGCTAATAACACGCCAAAACATTCTAGAGTTCTGAGACAGGTCCTGGATAAGCTTTCGACTAATGCCTGCAATATCGAGGACAACAGGCTCGCCTCATGCAATCTTTCCATGAGACGCGCCTGTGCTAGAATGAAACCAG
>JAKACM010000156.1 GCA_021821465.1 Bacillota bacterium | reverse complement strand
ATATCGCAAGAATTCGGTGGAAATAAACAGCGGGTATCACACGTCGGGAATGTAACCATTGCTCTGTTGCCACTTTTATCCAAATAGAGCCGTCCCTGCCACCTGAGTTATCTGGGGATGTATGTAAAGGTAAGCTCCGACAATTAGGATCTGAACCATCACCCAAAATCCCCCTCTTCCGGTAGCGTATCACCTTTCAGGAATAGCGATTCAGGCGAAAAAGGGATAAATCTTCATCACTGTTGCCTTGCAAGGCCAAGTCGACCAACCATTGGCCAACCAAAGGAGCATACTTAAAGCCACGGCCCGAAAAGCCTGCCCCTATAACAATAGGGGGGCATTTTGGCCAGATTCCTACATAAAAATGGGAGTCTGGCGTATAAGAATCCGTACAGCGTTCATGGCGCATCAACGGTGCTCGATCAATGCCTCGCCAAAATGGTCTAACGGCATGATTCACCCGCGCAATCATTTCGGCACTTACCCACCGAACATTCGGTGTTCCGAAAGGATTTTCTGGTAGCGGCTCGTCCGCCACGATTTTGACACCCTTATGGCCGTGAGGATAAAAGGCTATACGGGAATAGCCATCCACATCTACACTCACTGCCGCCGACAGTTTAAGGGAATTCGCCGGAACCCAGAACATAATCTGACGTTTTGTGCTAATTGGCAGTGCCGAATCAAACTGAGACAACCCGGACCCAGGAGTTACTATAACGTGCTTTGCATGGTAGTTCCGCTGGGATGTGATGAGCGTTACTTTGTTAGTCTCCATGCGGATTTCCTGGACCTCTTCGCCAAAGTGTTGCGATACACCGCTAGTCTCGGCCCATGAGACCATCGCCTCGATCAATGGTTCCACACGGATCAATCCGGCATCTTTTTCCCAGATCCCCACTGTATGGTGCGGAATGGAGAAATCGGGAAAATAGCTACGCAGGCGGCGAGTTCCCAAGACAGTCAGTGACACTCCCAATTCCTCTCCCCAGGATTGAATACTCTCTCTTCTGGAATCCCTCTCCGCCAAAAGTATAATGGCCCCCGTGCGTCTAAGCGGGATCACACTCGGAAATGCCTGGTTTATCATTTCCCACAGATGCCAGGTTTCTTGCACCCACGGTTTATATCGTTCGTCGATTTCGTTGAAGCTATGTTCAATAGCACGGGTCCCACCGTGCGACGAGCCCCAATGGTGAGGGGGATAATAGCGGTCAAAGACCATGACGTTTGCTCCTTGTTTGCGAGCCCAGTACATGGCAAATAAGCCAACTATGCCGCCTCCCACAGTGGCCAGTTCACAATATGTTGACGCTCTTCTCATAAATTCTTCTGCCTACCCATAGTCTTGAGCACACCTCTAATCAACCCATAGCGCATAGCAAAGTTTCGGATGTCCAATCCCTATACTGTACTTAGTCTCATCAACTGACATCGGTAAGAGAAGAGTTGTCATCAGAGCATTCTTCTTAAACGCTGGATAACTCGGGTGTCCCGGAAAAGAAATTCTTGAACGCTTGCTCCAAGTAAATGATCGCCGTTTGTGACGCATTCTTGGTGATTTCCAACAGTCAATCGGAGCATTACACGGATCAGTCACCTCATGACCTAAGGCCTTTCGTGCGTAACCGGATCAGACCACCCATTTCACATGGTGCGAGGCCCGAATTTTCACCAGGCTGCCAATCCGACCTACCGGGAGATTAGACACTCGAATAAGAATTGCCCAAGTTGTGCGCCATCTCATGGATCCCTTAGAAAAAATGGCTAAAATTTAAGCAATATGCTATGAATAATACTACAACTTAGTTCTAAAGGAGTGGGTCATTAGTGGATCAAGAATCCAAGAAAAAGAGTTTGCGAATGCTTACTTACGGCCTATACGTCCTTACCGTAAAGGACGGCGACGCCATCGCGGCCGGCACTGTCAATTGGGTGTCACAGGCGTCATTCACACCGCCTTTAGTGATGGTGGGAGTGAAAAAGGACAGTCAGTTGCACACACTGATAGACAAAACGAACCAATTTGCGGTGAGTACCTTGTCTCACGATCAAAAAAATATCGCATCGGACTTTTTCCGTCCTACCCAAATCGAAGGCCGAGAACTGAATGGCCACCCCTTTGAAATCTCCGGTTCGTTTCAATATCCTCTGTTGACGGAGTGCCCCGCATGGTTCGAAGCCAAAGTGACCGAATCGGTGGCTCGCGGAGATCACACCATTTTTGTCGCCGAAGTTGCCGACGCCGGTATTAGGGAATCGACAGAACCCTTAGTCATGCGCAATACCGGATGGTTCTATGGAGGATAGGAAAGACGGGTTGATGTCCCTACGGGATCTTTGAAAATCTTGTACTTATCTAAGGATACCGGATAAATGCGGTATCCTTAGATAAGGTTCAATTACAGTCCTGGTTTCGCCTGATTCATTCGCCTTCTCAGAAGACGGTACACCATGATTGTCTTTTTATACTTTCGAATATGTCCTGACGAAAACCTTTTCACAGGGTTTTCTTGAAGAGAGGTAGTGGGCGGACAAGAGTCCTTCTCCGACAAATTTGTTTTCTGCCCAAATTTCGAATCCATACCTCAAAGGACAATGCCGCTGTGGCACCAAATCTGACTTCCTACTTGGAACTGGGCCGATTCCAAAACGCATGATTTGCCTGATCTCTGGCCTCCAACGCCTCCAAACGGGGTTGGAGGCCGGGACTTAGGGCCGCAACCCGTCGAATAATATAATTGGTCAAAACGAAAGCTGCGGCATAGGAGTCAAAAAGCGAAGCGCTTGCTACTGGTACGACTATCACCGGGTCAGCCAACTGCACGGCAGGAGAAACCCAGCGGTCCGTAAAGGCGGCTATCGGTATATCTTGCTGACGCAGGTGTTCCAACCACGTCATCAGAGACTCGGGGTACCGAGGAAACACCCATGCCACGACCAAGGAATTGGGATCTGCTTGGAGCCCGAAAGTCTCCCACAGAGGGGTATGAGGAGTCGCGACTTCCACTCCGTCCTTCACCTTACTCAAGAAGTATGCAGCGTAAGGGATAATTGTCGAAGAGGCGCGAGCCCCGGCCAAAACGACGCGCTTCGCAGACACGATGGCCTTGGCCATATCTCTGACATGGTTATCAGCCACCAAGTCTGGTAAACCTTCCAAGTTCTGTATTTCCTGCTCGACAAGCAGATCTTTTTGCCCGGGCCATTCGGAGTGAACGTATACCGCACGCTCGGGAGTGTGCCACTGCTCTCGGACAAGCCCCTGCAATGTTCGCACAAAATCCGCAAATCCGGAAAAACCCATGGCAACACTAAAGCGAGTGATAGATGCCTGACTCACACCAATGGCGTGCGCCAGCTCACTCGCTGTCATGAAGGAAGCCTCTCGATAGTGCTCCGACACATACTCGGCAATTTGCTGGTTTATTGACGAGGTTTGTGCCGCTGATGCAACCTGTGCATGAAACATCTCTAACGTCATACCCTTGATCCGCACGATGATTTCCCCTATTGTGTGGTGAACCCCGTATTTGATACGCCAATCCATTATAAATAACCCACCTTGATACCAGCAATCATCGCACCAACATTTGTCCCGGATTTTTTTACGCCGAGGGAGTTTCCGGGGTTTTTAACCGCAAGCTAAAAGGAATGCTAACCAATAAGAGAATGGCTGTCAGGCTCAAAGCCATTTCCGTGCTGGTGTGCTTGGCCAAAAGCCCGATACCGCCCACAGCTACGGCCCCCAGTGTGTTACCGACCCCTAGGGTTAGTCCCGAGGCCATCCCCTTGTTGTGAGGAAAAAGAGCTTGCCCATAGACCATGACCACCGAGCCCGTGGAGTAGAGAAAGAAACCGAGAAGGCCCATGGCAATCCAAACAAAAGGACCCTGCGCGTGCAAAAACCACCATAAGAATGCGCTGGAAGCCACAGCTGAGCCGATGAGTACCGGCTTTGCCCCCAGGCGATCCGAAATGGCCCCTCCGGTCATGTTCCCTACACTTCCCAATAAAAATAATACGGAGAGCAAGGCGGCCGATTCGCTTAAAGGACGATGGCGGGTATGCCACAATATGGGAACCAAGGTCATTGTGGCCATACTGGCCAGATTCCTTAACATGACAATCAGCAACAGATTTCCGGAATGTTTCAAACCTTGACGAAATTCCGGAGTCCATATCTTCACATCATGAGTTTTGGGTCGGGGAGTTGGACGCATCACCAGCCACATTACCCCGGCCATGGCCATTCCGGGGATGGCTAAGATCCAAAGACCGTGCCGCCCAAAATAGAGAAATGTCGTGGTGGCCGCGATAGGAGCTATCGCCCTGCCGATATTGCCTCCAATCATAAACAAACCCATGCCGAGCCCCTTGCGTGAACCCGACAAATCCCCTACCAAGGCCGAAGCATGAGGATGAAATGCGGCATTTCCTATACCCCCGATGAGCAGTGCCGTCACAAATAGCCCATAGGTAGGGGAAAATGCCAGAGCCGTGGCCGAGACAATACTGCCGGCCATAAGCCCACCCACCACAAAATAACGTGTCCCAACACGATCAGCCCATAAACCCATTAGGGGTTGAAGCAACTGCGTAGTTAGAGCGGCAATTGAACTCAAAAGCCCCGCTAAAACCACCGAAAAATGCATAACCACCATTAAGATGGGCAGAAGAGCCGGATATAAATTCGGATAAGAATCGTTTAAAAAATGGGCAATCGTAAAAACGCTTGTTTTCCATAAGCTACCGTTATCCCCCGGAATTGCCGTAGCTCTGCCCGTCGTAACCATTTGTAATGCCTTCTTTCCGACACAAGATAAAATTCTCGCTTTTACGCTGACATTATCAGTATACTGATTATTCTCTACCTGGCAAGTTCTTGAGTGAAAATAGTATATACCCCCTGTAGGGCCCCACAATCCCTCGCGACAAAACACCTCACAATAGCTTTCTCATTCGCATCCTTACGGGCAAATCGATCCCAGGCAATTCCCCAGCCATGGGCTGTTAAGAGCCTATTTTATCAATAGATTCAGGAAATCTTCAGAGTGCCACCACTCAAACCCCCTTATAATCGTTAATGATATTTTGATGAATTCTTAGCTCATGTAAGAAAGGAAGTTGAGTTATGACATAAGGGTGTTGATCATAACCTTTCGGCTCTTATGCAGAAGAATCCATCAAAATAGCGGCAGTTAAGGGATTCCGCGAATAATCACGTCAGCAGGACATTGAGATCCCGGTGTTTTGTCTTGCCGCTAAACCCTTAGGGAACTTGAGACCACAAAAAGGGGGCCAACAACCCTGAATGATCGGCACTATCAATCCGGGGCAAAGTCCCGATCAATCGGAGGGCAAATCATCAGATTCCGGTGATTTAGATTTACGCACATCACCCAGGCATGCAAGGGAGCACGCTGCACAAATATTCGAACGTCAACCCCCTCAAGGGGCGACTGGGAACGGTCCAAGCGAGGGAGGTTGATCAGGAAAAAGATAGCCAACCCGCTGTGTTTGCCATAATTCGTCAAGACGCACTCCAATGCTTCCTCGATCCCGGATTCTGCAAGGCAGGGATCATGCGAGCACCAGGCAAAACGCTGAAGATTGCTCCGTCTCTGTAAGAGGGTAGACGGTGGCAGACATTCCCAAAGGAGATGGGCTCTTAGGGAAGCCGTTTAAACCGTGTTGCGAGAAATAGACGGTTGTTAAGAATCTACCGTGCAACCCATGCGGTTGAAGCTGGACTTCGGAACGCAGACGACGGGTCTCGCCCTGGCACGAGACATTAAGACGCGAGATACCGACACGGGCAAGGTGGTCGTCTGACCTGCCCTTTACCGTGTTGACGCTGTGGGATGACTTTGGCACGCCCCTTATTCTCAAAGTCCGGACAAACGAAAGGAGTGTAGGCGCGTTGTCTTCTGCCGAAAGATGCGGCGCCAAAAAACGATGAAATCATTTTCTTTTATTGCGACTGTAGGGATCCTGGGTCTAGGTGCATTAGCAGGTTGCGGAATCTTTTCCGCGCGCCCCGGATGGCCAAATGTCACCGATACGCAAATCGGGGCATTGAATTGGACGAGTTATGCGCTAGGAGGCAAGCATAATTCGATCGTGGATTCAGACAGCAATTTTAGTGCGAACTGGACCAGACAGTTTTCTCAGCCTTTGATGCAACCGGCCGTGGTGCGCGGAGTGGTTTATGTCGGCGGGATAGGAACAAATCCTGCTGTTTATGCCCTCAACGCCAAAACCGGAGCAACTCTGTGGAAGACCCCTTTGAATAACCAAGTCATGACCACTCCCGTGGTGATACATGGCAAGATTTTTGTGGGTACAGGAAATCATAATTTCCCCATCAGTCACGTACCACAATACGGCACCGACATTATTCGAGGCAACGGTTCCAATGCCATCTATGCCCTGAGCGCCAAAACCGGCCACGTAATTTGGAAACACTCCACCCCTGGTGAAAACATGCCCTCATTGGTCTACCGCAACAACACGCTATATAGCGCCAACGGCAGCGACGAAGTGCTGGCACTCAATGCCACCACGGGGAAAACCCAATGGCAACTTCCTATTGGGTCCTATGTCAGCATGTCGTCACCGGAACTCGCCGGAAACCTTTTATATTTCGGTGGTGCCCATCCCTATGCCATGTATGCCGTCAATGTCGCTACTCACCGCATCCAATGGATGCATACATTTCCTCATCCCCTTGGCGGCTCCGATGATGTATCTCCCGCAATATATGATTCCAATGTCTATGGGGATGTCGTTGAGAATATTCACGGACAACCCCACGAAATGTTTTACGCCTTTAACCGTATGTCTGGTCATGTTCAATGGAGCTTTGACGAAGGCACGGGAAAAATACCTCAAGGTCCTAACGGTGGCCCCCGTGACGAAACCGTAGCGCCTTTGGTCTATAACCATACAATATACGTGGGTAGTCCCCTCAACAACTTTCTTTACGCCTTAAACCCTCAAAATGGCAAATTGTTATGGAAACAAAAACTGAACGGCACTTTGATGCAATCGCCTATCGCCAACAATGGGATACTATATGTCGGAGATACCCAAGGTCAATTTTTGGCTATTCAGGCTTCCAATGGAAAAATAGTGGGAAAAAGGCAGTTTAAAGGACCATTCATGCCATCAAGCCCGGTCTTGGTCGGACATACCATTTTTAGCGGAACGCGTCTGGGCGAGTTCATGGCCATTGGCTTGTCGACCCTGCATTGATTATGAAAAGTCCCCCTTAGAGATCCTTTTGCCAACCACAGTGTGCCCCAGCACTCTTGCCTACATAATGGGTAAGTTTGGCTAAACCCCGAGTTGTCAATTAGGGATTTAACGGACGGTGAACCCCCGAGATGGCGACTGTCAGTCCCTGATATCCCGCAGGGGCTTTATTGACGATCGCCATTAAACTCCTCCAGCCCATTCATCATCTTAGCAGGGTCAATGCCTTCTGGGGCTTCACAACAGTGGTATTCCCCATAGAAGTTGATGTGCTTCCGATTCACGGCACTCACGCGTTCGATTTGATTGATGTGCTCCGGATGCCCTTAGAGTTCCTGGGGTTTTAACAACTGTGATAGAATGCAGGCATTGTAGTAGATCACGCAATGGGCTTTAGAGATCAACACAACCGTGGCTTGCCGTTCGCGTTCCTCTGGGATCCGGGCTTCCGCAGGTCCCGTCCAATGCCACTGAACGATATATTGGGTGATCCGCTCCGGTTCTATGCCCACTTTTTGTCGACCCCGTTTTCGTCGAAGCAGACTCTGGGGCTCGACGGGGATGCTCACCGCATGCCTGCCACCGATTTTGGTGATCTGCCGGAGCCACTCACTGGCCACCTGCGCTTCCTCGGCGTGCGGGAAGACATGTTAACGATTCCGTGCCGCTTGTTCCCGTGTTTCCTTCCCGGGTGATAGCCCGCTGTCATGCCTGTTCTTTCAGGTCGTCGGCAGACGACCGAGCCAATCTGTATACCCAGAACTCGGATTTTCTCCAGCGAGGGTTCTGCCCTGCCATATCGTCGCCGCCGGTCCACAAGTTCTCCGGAAAGTCTTGGGCCCACTGATCCCCAACCACTGCGGATGCCAGGCCCCGCCCGATTGATTGTATTGCCGGACAGCATGGGGGCCTTTAACACCTGGCCCTGCTCATCCCCGGCCAATCCGCCCATAATGGGGCGCAAATCGGGGCGATGATCCTTGACGTCGTTGAGTGGAAGCGTAGTTGTCGGTTATAATGGGATGAGGGTAGAAAAGGGAGCGGATGAGATTGGGAAAGTTGCTCAGCCCGCAGGTGGATTTCGTCTTTAAGCGGATTTTTGGCGCGGAAG
>JAKACM010000040.1 GCA_021821465.1 Bacillota bacterium | reverse complement strand
TGTGGCCGGCGCATATCCATACTGCTCCAGCGTCTCGAGAACTTGAGCGGTTAACGTGGTGATGGATTGTATTCCCGGCATGAGCTTGACCACCTTTCATGGCCTGCTCATTATCGATCATTATGCGACGAGTGGATACAGAAAGATATCACCAAGATAGGGATTATTGGGAAACCCGACGCATAACACAGCTACACCCATAATGACGCTTATGCGACCGGTTGCATAAAGGGCATACCCATGCCACCTTGTTGTTGGGGGAAGGCATTCATCCCAAAGTGGTGAGTGAACGGCTCGGGCATAGTACGGTCGCGATTACGCTCGACCTATACAGTCATATGATTCCCGGTCTGCAACAGGAAGCCGCGTGCCGAGCAGATGCGGCCTTAGAATCCCTGAACCCGGAGACAAAAAACAGTCGCTCCACCCCACTGGAGCAACCGTGAAAAGCTTCTGTTCGACGCCGTGTTCGACAACGGACATTTGTGGCGTTAGTACCTCGGGTCGGAAATCTGCAAACCCTTATGCTGCTTGCCATACAATGGTGCGCCCGTGAGGATTTGAACCTCAGACCTCCTGATTCGTAGTCAGGCGCTCTATCCACTGAGCTACGGGCGCAAATTCAAAGATGAAGCCAATGGCGGAGGGAGTGGGATTCGAACCCACGCTAGGCTTGAAAGCCTACTAACGGTTTAGCAAACCGCCCTCTTCGGCCGACTTGAGTATCCCTCCACGCGCGAAAAAAATCATAGCATATCCGCAATCAGTTAAGCAACCCCTGATTTTTGGAACTTGTTCCAGACATAAAGATGGCGGAGGGGACAGGACTCGAACCTGCAAGCCATAAGGCGGTGGTTTTCAAGACCACTGCGTTACCAATTACGCTACCCCTCCAAACACAACACTTAGTTTACCTTAAAAATACGAAGAAATAAAGAGGCGGCTAGGCTCTTTATAGCCGATAATACTCGAACCTTATCCATTATTCTAGATTAATTCTTTGTCATTTAGATACGGTCTTAACACGCGGGGAATTTCAACATGTCCGTTCGCACGTTGATAATTTTCGAGTATGGCTGCTATAGTTCTTCCCACGGCCAAGGCGCTTCCGTTTAAAGTATGCACCAGTTCCGTTTTTTTCATTCCGGACGGGCGATAGCGTATATTGGCCCGTCGAGCCTGAAAATCAGTCATATTACTGACGGATGAAATTTCCACGTACTTTCCGTAGCTTGGCATCCATACTTCAATATCATAAGTTGACGCCTGGGTAAAACCCATATCCGCACCGCACAACAAGACCGTATGGTAAGGTAACTCCAATTCTTCCAATATGGTCTCGGCATCTCGCAGTAATTCGTCGGCGGCCTGTTCTGAATTTTGAGGTTCTTCGAAACGCACGAGTTCTACTTTATCAAATTGGTGCTGACGGATCAGACCGCGAGTGTCTCTTCCGGCTGCCCCGGCTTCGGCACGAAACGAAGCCGTATAGGCGGTAAATTTCAAGGGCAACGGCTCAGTGATAATCTCATCGCGCAAAAGATTAGTCAGGGGAACCTCTGCCGTGGGAATAAGATAATAATCATGAGGGACGACATGAAAAGCATCATCAACAAATTTCGGAAATTGTCCCGTACCGAACATTGACGTCTCATTTACTAAATATGGAGGGGATATTTCTTGATATCCACGTTCTTTGGCATGATCCAACATAAAATTAATCAATGCTCGACTCAAGCTGGCTCCCATGCCTCGCAGAAGGCTAAATCGCGATCCGCTGATTTTTCGAGCCCGTTCGAAATCTATGATTTCCAGCATCTCTCCCAAATCCCAGTGAGCTTTCGCAGGAAAAGAAAACAAGGGTATTTCGCCAAACCGGTGGATTTCCACATTATCGTCCGCTGACTCTCCTTCCGGAACTTTGGACAAGGGAGTATTAGGTACGGTAAGGAGAAAATCGCGTAATTCTTGATCTATAGGTTCTAATGATGCCTCCAATTCTTTGATCTTTTCACCGACCATTCGCGTTTCCGCGATCAAGTCCGCTACATCTTCATGTCGCTTTTTACGTTGAGACACTTCTTCCGACGCTTGATTGCGTTGAGCCTTCAGCTGTTCAATATGTAACGTAATTTCACGTTTTTTGGTATCCAGGCGCTGAACAACGTCCAGATCCACATTTACATGCTTTTTCGCGAGCAGTCTTGCCACGGTTTTCGGGTCTTGGCGTATTCGCCGAATATCAAGCATGTTGTGATCCTACCTTTCACTCAGATTTTCTTATCACATATCATCTCGTGATTCTTTTATGTGTGCTAAAACCTGCTCATAAGGTGGCTTGATAATACCTTGTTCTGTGATAAAGGCGGAAATCATAGCCCCTGGCGTCACATCAAATGCCGGATTATAGGCAGGGAACCTAGTCGGAGATATGGTCTGACCATTAATTCTGCGAATTTCTTCGGGATCTCTCTCTTCAACAGGTATGTCAGCTCCACTCAGAGCATTGCTGTCAAAAGTACTTAAAGGAGCCGCTATGTAAAAAGGAATATGATGATATTGCGCAAGGATCGCCAAGCTGTACGTGCCAATTTTATTGGCAGTGTCACCGTTTAGGGCAATGCGGTCTGCACCGACAATTACGGCATTAATCCATCCCTTAGCCATAACAGCGGCCGCCATACTGTCCGCTATGAGTCTGGCAGGAGTATCCTCCTGCTGGAGTTCCCAAGCGGTTAAGCGTGCTCCTTGCAGTAACGGTCGCGTTTCATCGACAAATACTTCACGCAGTTTGTGTTCCCGAAACAACGAGCGAATAACTCCTAATGCAGTTCCATAGCCTCCGGTTGCCAAAGATCCCGTATTACAGTGCGTTAGAACACTCACTGCTTCAGGGAAAAGAGAGAGTCCCCAATCACCTAAAGTGCGGTTGGTTTGAATGTCAGCCGCCAGCAACTTATCGGCAAATGCTTTAAGTGCCAAAATAGATGCTTCCGCAGATAGGCCGTTAATCGCTTTCAAGGCCTTTCCCAGCGCCCATGAAAGATTTACAGCGGTTGGCCGGGATCTCTCCAACCGTTGAGCACTTTGATGTACTTGGTATTCGAAATCAGGCATGTCTCTCAGACGCAATGATTCCAACCATAATCCATATGCCCCGGCTATACCAATCGCCGGGGCTCCTCTAACTGCCAGCGTGCGAATGGCATCGGCCACATCTTCTTCGCTTCGGCAAGTGAGATAGTCCGCACGATCGGGAAGGTGTCTTTGATCCAATAAGTATAAGGCATTTTGGCCGGAGCGAATGGCTTCCATAACATTTCCGGAAGAATTCATAATTTTGCCTCCCTAGGCGATTCACGCAAATAAAAAAACTCCTCCCCATTCGGGGACGAGTTCCAACCCGCGGTGCCACCCCACTTGACGCCTTTAGCGTCCTGCTCTTAGCCTGCTAACGCCAGGAATACGCCGACTCTTCGTCGGATCCGATGAAAGCGGAAAACGACTAAGCTGCCACCGATTTTCACCTGGCACGGTTCTCTGTCAGGCAGGCTACGGTCGTATTTTCTTTCTCTGTCGCTAAAATACTCCCTGTGATTATAATTCTATGTCGATTTTGCCTTACGCAGGCACCCTTGTCAACAAAAACTCAGAGGCTTGCTGAAAGCCCCTGATAATCATAGGTCTACGCTCATACTTTCAATGCTTTTCTTACTTTATCGACAAAATACTGATGAATCCGAATATCCCCGCTCATTTCAGGATGAAATGCGGAAACCAATAACGAACCTTGTTCCGCCATGACAATACTTCCTTCGTAGGTAGACAAAGGCGTGACGTCCGGTCCGTAGCGAACGATCCTAGGTGCACGAATGAATACCGCGGGGAATTCCGACTGGCCTTGTAAGACCGCTATCCGAATCTTAGCTTCAAAGGAGGCCAATTGTCTGCCGTACGCATTGCGATCCGCTGTGATATCCATTAAGCCAATGCGGGCGGGAGACGATCCGATAACGTCTTTAGCCAAGAGAATTAATCCGGCGCATGTCCCGTACACCGGAAAGTGCTCCTCTTTGACACGCCGCTGAATCTTCTCAATTAGTCCCTCCTCGGCCATTAGCATTCCAATGGTGGTGCTTTCTCCCCCTGGGATTATTAATGCTTGAACCGAGTCAAGATCCTTTGCCGTCCTTACTTCAAATGGTGTTGCCCCCGCCAGCACCAAATGTCTTTTGTGTTCTCGGACATCCCCTTGTATGGCCAAGACACCGACTTTCACATCCATTTAAATCCCCCGGTCCTGCATCCGGTCCGCTGCAGATAATGTAGTCATTTCCAAGCCCGGCATTGCTTCTCCGAGATTTTCAGAGACTTCGGCAATGACCTTCGGATCATTGTAATGCAGGGTCGCTCGAACAATAGCTCTGGCAAACGCCTCGGGATTTTGCGATTTAAAGACCCCGGAACCCACAAAGATTCCATCGGCCCCGAGTTGCATCATAAGTGCGGCATCGGCCGGACTGGCGATCCCTCCGGCACTAAAATTCACAACAGGCAGTCTACCCATGTCTTTCACTTTGCGCACAATTTCCAACGGCGCACGAAATTCTTTGGCCAAATCCGCTAGTTCGTCATCTGGGGTGTTAATCAGCCGTCGAACTTGGGCATTGACGGCTCTTAAGTGGCGTACTGCCTCGACAACGTTTCCGGTTCCGGGTTCACCCTTGGTCCGAAGCATTGCCGCGCCTTCCGCAATGCGGCGCAAGGCTTCTCCCAAATCCCTTGCCCCACAAACAAAAGGAATCTTGAAGGCCCATTTATCAATATGATATTGTTCGTCGGCCGGAGTCAAGACTTCACTTTCATCAATATAATCGACCTCCAAAGCCTCCAGGACTTGAGCCTCCACAAAGTGTCCAATACGAACTTTGGCCATAACCGGAATAGACACCGCATGTTGAATATTTTTCACAATAAGCGGATCGGCCATTCTGGCTACTCCTCCTGCGGCCCGAATGTCGGCGGGTACACGTTCCAGGGCCATTACAGCGACTGCTCCGGCCTTTTCCGCAATAACAGCTTGTTCAGCGGTGGTCACGTCCATAATGACACCACCCTTGAGCATTTCCGCTAATCCCGACTTAACGTTAAATGTACCCGTTTGTTTTGCTTCCATTGTTGTCATTTGCCTCCCTTACTTGAATCCGATCAGTCGATACTAGTTGGACCGTTAATTTATAGTTTAACGGGTTTATTCTTCCTCGTCATCAGCAGATACCCTTGTGAACGCCGCAACCGTTTTATTCTCCTCAAGCCTCATCACCATAACACCGTGTGAATCTCTTCCTTGCTTAGAGACACTGGATACGTTCATGCGAATCAGAGTGCCGTCGCTGGAAATTACCATAACTTGCTCGTCCCCCGTCACCGGGACGATGCCAACTAAATCGCCGGTTTTTTTAGTTACACGAAGACCTAGGACACCCTGACCCCCGCGTCCTGTGATTCGAAACTGACTGGCGTTTGTCCTTTTGCCATAACCATTTTCGGTTAGCAACAATAACTCGGCTTGGTCACTGACTACAGCCAATGATACCACCATATCATTGGACGACCGAAGGCGGATTCCATGAACTCCTCGCGCAGACCGGCCCATGGACCGCACCGCTTGTTGGGCAAATCGAATGATTTGGCCGTGGTGTGTGCCAAGAAGAACATCGCCTTGGCCATCGGTTTGCGCAACTCCAATTAATTCGTCGCCAGCATCTAAATTGATCGCGATGATGCCGCCACCACGCCAGGTTGTGTATTCGGAGAGGGCAGTCCGTTTGATAATGCCTTGTTTGGTGGCGAAGACCCAGTATCTATTGTCATCGACTGACTGTGGCAAGGTCTGCACCGCAGCAATTCGTTCTTCGGGTTCCATGGCAATCAAATTGGCGACGGATATCCCCTTCGCTTGTCGGGTAGCTTCAGGTACCTCGTGTACCTTTACGCGGTATATTCGTCCTTTGTTAGTAAAGAAGCAAAGATATGCATGGGTCGAGGCGATAAACAAGTCATGGACGAAGTCGTCCTCGCGAATGTTTCCTCCCATGACGCCGCGTCCTCCACGTTTTTGCGCACGGTATACTGAGGTGGCGGAACGTTTAATATATCCGCGGTGAGTAAGAGTGACTACCATGTCTTCTTCCGGTATGAGATCTTCGTCGCTCATGTCTTTCACGGAGGGACCAAGTTTGGTACGGCGCTCATCTCCGTATTTTTCCCGAATTTCGGCTAAGTCGTCTTTTATAATCTGATAGATTAATTGTTCATTACCCAAGATTTCGCGAAGGTGAGCGATTAACGCCTGGATTTCCTTATATTCCTCTTCGATTTTGGCCTGTTCTAACTGTGTAAGACGTTGCAATCGCATTTCCAGAATCGCATTGGCCTGAATTTCAGTAAGGCCGAAACGTTCGACAAGGCCATTGCGAGCCATTTCCACGCTTGACGATCCCCGAATCAGTGCAATAACTTCGTCAAGGAACTGTAAAGCAATCCGCAATCCTTCGAGGATATGAGCCCGCGCTTCGGCTTTTTTGAGATCATATTGCGTACGGCGAATAATGATATCCTTGCGGTGGCCAATAAAGTATTGCAGAATTTCTTTGATCGACAATACTTGCGGACGGTTATCCACCAAGGCCAACTGGATGATGCCGAATGTTTGCTGGAGCGGAGTATATTTAAACAGTTTGTTGAGTATTACCTTAGGTACGCCGTCTCGTTTTAAGTCGATAGCAATACGCACGCCATGGCGATCCGATTCGTCACGCAAATCCGCAATGCCTTCAATTTTATGTTCATGGACAAGATCTGCAATTTTCTCCAATAACCGGGCCTTATTTACCTGATACGGAATTTCCGTGACGATGATGCGCGATCTTCCAGAGTCCGGTTCTTCGATTTGAGCAATTCCTCGCATGGTAATAATGCCACGGCCAGTAAGGTACGCTTGATGAATGCCGTCTCTGCCCATAATCATCCCACCGGTTGGAAAATCAGGACCGGGAATATATTGCAGGATGTCTTCCAATGAAGAGTCGGGATGTTCGATGAGATGAATGGCTGCCTGAGCGACTTCCCTTAAATTGTGGGGTGGAATATTTGTGGCCATACCCACTGCAATCCCCGATGATCCGTTGATGAGCAAATTGGGGATTCTAGCCGGCAAGATAACAGGTTCGGTTGTGGTTTCGTCAAAATTTGGGGCGAAGTCAACAGTGTCTTTATCGATATCAACCAGCATTTCCATGGCGATCGAGGATAGCCGAACCTCGGTGTAACGCATGGCCGCAGGCGAATCTCCATCCATTGACCCGAAATTGCCATGACCGTCAACTAAAGGATAGCGAATAGAGAAGTCTTGCGCCATTCGAACCATCGCGTCATAGACTGCAACATCACCATGAGGATGGTAACGACCTAAGACTTCACCCACAATACGGGCGGATTTTTTATAGGGATGATTTGGTGTATTACCTAACTGATTCATCGCATATAGAATCCGACGATGTACCGGTTTTAGGCCGTCCCTGACATCAGGCAGCGCTCGGCTGACTATGACGCTCATAGCGTAATCGATGTAGGACTTTTTCATCTCCTCTTGAATATCTATGGGCAAGACATGTCCAGTATTGTCCATCCTTTATTGGCGACGGAGTTCGGTCAGCAGGCCGATGTCCGTCTTCCTCCTTTTCTGTCTTCAGCATTTCTAGAGTCTTTGCGTAAATCTATCTTGGCAGCGTTATAGTGAACCGACACCCGGTCCGGCAAAAGTCTTGTACCTAATCCATGTGAATAAAAAGCTGGTGGCACATCCATTTGTCGGTTTGGCTTTATATTTTCGCCTTTATCCGACGGTATCGAGATTTCTCACCAAATGGGCATTTTCTTGAATAAATTCGCGTCGAGAGTCCACTTTTTCTCCCATAAGAACGCCAAAAATCCAGTCGGCTGCCACGGCATCTTCCAATTCGACCTGCAATAAAGTGCGTGTGTCGGGATTCATGGTTGTTTCCCACAATTGGTCGGGGTTCATTTCTCCTAGACCTTTGTAGCGCTGCAGGTTTATATCTTTGCCGCGTCCGAGTTCGGTCATTGTACGTTCGAGTTCGGTGTCGTCGTAAACATAACGTTCGGTCTTGCCTTTCTTTACCAGGTATAGAGGTGGCTGAGCAATGTAAACATATCCCGCCTCAATCAAAGCCGTCATATACCGGTAAAAGAAAGTCAGGAGCAAAGTGCGAATATGGGATCCGTCTACGTCGGCATCGGTCATAATGACAATGCGGTGGTAACGAGCCTTGTCAAGAGTAAATTCGGTTCCAATGCCTGTGCCAATCGCCGTGATCATGGCACGGATTTCTTCATTAGCGAGGATCTTGTCGATGCGAGCCCGTTCAACGTTTAAAATTTTACCCCGTAATGGCAAAATTGCTTGAAAACGTCGATCACGGCCTTGTTTGGCGGATCCTCCGGCGGAATCTCCTTCTACCAAATAAAGTTCCGATTCCTTGGGATCCCGGGTGCTGCAATCGGTAAGTTTTCCGGGTAAAGATGATGATTCGAGCACGCTTTTGCGACGGGTAAGTTCCCGTGCTTTGCGGGCGGCTTCCCGGGCTCTTGCGGCTTGAACGGATTTTTCGAGAATTTTCTTGGCTGTTGATGGATTTTCTTCAAAAAATGTGGCAAGACCATCCGCAGTGATGCTCTCGGTAATCCCTCGTACTTCGGAGTTACCGAGTTTCGTTTTGGTTTGTCCCTCAAATTGTGGCTCGGGTAATTTCACGGAAACAATGGCGGTAATTCCTTCGCGAACGTCTTCGCCGGAGAGGTTGGTGTCTTGGTCTTTTAATAAGCCGAGCTTGCGGGCGTAATCATTGCATATCCGCGTTAAGGCAGATTTGAATCCCGCCTCATGGGAACCGCCTTCATGCGTGCGAATGGTGTTTGCGAAGGTGAAAATTGTGTCATTGTAGGTGTCATTATACTGAATGGCGACATCAACAATCACCCCATCTTTTGCATTCGAAAAAGCGATGGGCTTAGGATGTAGGACATCACGGCTAAGGTTTAAATATTCGACAAAGGACTCCACTCCGCCCTGATACTCAAATTGAATTAAGCGTTGAGTGGCCTCGTCAAAGAGTGAGAGAAAGACTCCGGCATTGAGAAACGCTTGCTCCCGCATACGATTGGCGAGAAGATCAAAGGAAAAATGGATATCCTCAAAAATACTCGGATCCGGTCGGAATATCACTTCAAAGCCGGTGTCGGCGGTTTTTCCCATATCAGTGACGCGATCTAAGGGCTTACCTTTGGCATAATGCTGTACTGATGTCCGTCCGTTAAAGCGGCTGGTTGCTGTTAATTCGGAGGCCAGCGCGTTTACGACGGAAAGTCCCACACCGTGAAGACCTCCTGATACCTTATATCCGCCGCCCCCAAACTTACCACCGGCATGAAGGATGGTCAAGACAACTTCTAAAGTGGGAATTCCTGCTTTGGGATGCATTCCTGTGGGAACTCCGCGTCCGTTATCTCGTACGCCAACTTTCCCGTCGCTATATAAAGTCACCCATATGTGATCGCATACTCCTGCCAGTGCTTCATCGATGGAGTTGTCAATGAGCTCATAGACTAAATGATGAAGACCCCTAGCAGCAGTGGATCCAATATACATACCTGGGCGTTTTCGGACGGCTTCTAGACCTTCTAATACCTGAATATCACTTTCGTTATAAGTTCCCGGCTGGGTATCTTCCGTCATAAGTAATGGTCCTCCTCGGTAACTAGTCCACGCAAAAAGCCTTACATTTCAGTATACCACACAGAACCCACCGTACTTTTGGAGACAGAGCGGTTAGCTCGTTTGTAAAGAGTAGAGGCAGAAATAGATGAGAGAATGATACGATCCTTGGTGAGAATCAGTGACTTGGCATCGGTCAGATCACCTTCGAGTACTCCCAAAGATCGGTAACGATAAATCATTTGTCTGACATCGGGAGAGTGGTCCATTAGATTTTTGTTAATGATGGCGATGATGTTTTGAATTTCAAGCATAATGTCATGGCCAATGTGCAGATACACTGGAATGTCCTCCCTTTAGATGAGAATGTTCACTGGTTTTTCTCGCACACACTGCAAAAACGATAAGGTTTCAGGGTGGGGCTGCCACACTTTTCGCAAGGTTGGTAGCCTTCTTTGAACCATTGGGTTACGGCCTCATGGTAATTGACTTCTACTCGGTCGATAAGAAGATTGAGGTCGTTGGTCTTAGGTTTAATGCGCCCTATTCTGACAGAAACTTCGCCTTTTCCCAATATGGGACGCCGAAACGCGGGGACCCAAACCCGTGTTTTGATTTCCTTAACAAATGTCATGTTTAGAAACTCGTTAATGTTGTTCTTTAAATTCGGTAATAAATACTGTACATCTTGAGACCATGGAGACGAAGTTACTGCCAGTGTTAAAATCTTCGGCCTGTAAGCAATAATGCGGGTATGGTTGGCCACAAAATCTCCGGCAATAAACGGCCAGTTGGTTTCAACTTTCCACAACAACTTGGCGGGTTCCCATGAATATTTTTCTACAAGGCTGTCCAAAATATGCCGTAAGTCTTCGTGTTTGCTCATCATATCTCTCGTTTTGCCAAGTTGCCAAGACTGATATCGTAAATTGCAGGTTCGAGATTTTCATAGTTCCTGGCTTCGGTGTCGGTAATGACAGTTTGTGGGCGACTGCCTGCGATGAAGCGAAGGAGTTTGGAACGTTTTGCCGGGTCTAATTCGGACAAAACGTCATCAAGCAAGACGACTGGAGTCGTACCTGTTTCTGTTTCGAGAACTTGAAAGGAGGCAAGCTTCATGGCCAATGCAATACTCCGATGTTGTCCTTGTGAAGCATAGGCTAGTGCCGAGTGGCCGTCAATAGAAAAGCTCAAATCGTCTCGGTGAGGTCCTATTAAGGTTATTCCACGTTGTTGTTCGTCAGCTTGACGGGCTAGCAATAATTTCTGGTAATCGTTGGGGTTTTCGGCTATATGCGTGCTGCCTCCTGCTGTTAGAGACACGTCTAGGTTAAGTCCGGTCAATTCCAGAAAAATTTCGCGCGCTAAAGGCACAACCTCATTTAAAATTCTTAAACGGCTAGTCCATAAATAGCTGCCGGCTTGAGCCAAAAGGGGATTGAAACCGGTAATGGTTTCGTAGAGAGCCGGAGTTTTTAACGCCTTATTTCGTTGCAATAACGCTCGGTGGTATTGTCGAAAGAGCCGGGAATACCGTGCGTCCATGGGTGCGATGAGCCAATCGAGAAATTTTCTGCGACCTTGGGGAACGCCTTTGGATAACCAAACGTCTTCAGGGGAAAAGATGACCACGGGTAAAACAGGGCCATCGTGTCGTTTCTTTATGGGATGACGGGTCATGCGATGGCTTAGTTTAAGGATGCCACGTTCGCTTGTGTGAACTAGCCCTTCCAGATTCAGCATATCATTGGTTTCGTGAACACCATCTGTGGAAAATGTAATCATTTGTTCCTGATCCTTGGGAGAGCGAAATGATGCGCCTGTTAATAGAACGTGGATAGCCTCCAATAGGTTTGTTTTCCCTTGGCCATTGTTCCCGACCAAAAGAGTTAAGCGTGGAGCGAAATCGAGTCGTGCAGTCGTGATGTTTCGGAATCGTGTTATCGTAACATAGTCGATTTTCATGGTCAGACTAACTGGCGCAAGGGTAAAAGAATGTGAAAATAGGATGACTGGTCTGTGCTACGGATTTTTGCCGGGGATTGCAAGCCGGAAAATTCAATAGCCAGTTCTTCACTGTCTAAAGACTTAACCGCGTCGAGAATATAAGCCGGATTGAATAGGATGTCGATGTCTTGGCCATTTGTGGGGCAGTCCAGGATTTCTTTTGCTTGGCCAATTTCTTGAGCTTCGGCAGAGAGTTCAAGAATACCTGATTCCACACGAAATCGTATTGGTGTTGAGCGGTCTTTAGCGGCAATAAGACTGACACGTTCTATGGCTCCGCGTAGGTCGGCGGTAGGAACACGGCATTGGGTGACGTAATCGTTAGGGATGACACGGTCATAGTCGGGGTATTGGCCGTCCAAAAGCCGGCCGGTAAAGGTGAGCCGAGGCGCAGAGAGTTCGATGAGTCCGGATCCGAATCTTAAGGTAAGGGACTCCGTAGCGTTCAGTCGGGATCCTTCCGAGAGTAGTTTCGGTGATATGACGATTGACTGTTCAACATCTAAATAATCGGGAATGGGGAGCCATGAATGCGAGAGTCGACTGCCGTCGGTGGCTACCAGAACGAGTTTGCCGGTTGTAATTTTCATGTAAACCCCTTTGAGAACGGGTCTCGAGTCGTCTTTGGAGCAGGCGAACAAAAGTTCTCGGGACAAAGACGCAAGAGTTCCGGGGGTTAATGTTATTGCTTGGTTATGTTCTTGTGGAATCTGGGGAAATTCCGGTAGCATATCCTGACCAAAGCCATTGATTACTGCTGTATTACGACCGTAGCGAATGGAGGCGCGTCCGGTGTGAGAATTTGTTGATAATTCAAAAGTAGCTGTCGGAAGTCGGTGGATGAGGTCATTAAGAGTTGATGCGGGTAGTACGATATATCCGGGTTCGGATACTTCGCATGGAATTTCGGCAAGAATGTGGTTAGACAAATCTGTTGCGGAGAGGTGGAGTCGTGAGTTGTCTGCTTCAAGTTGAATGCCTGTCGCAATGGCCATAGTATTTTGAGGCTGTATGACACGAACGACTTGTTGCAAAGCTGAAGCTGTTTGATCTTGACTTGCGCTGAACTTCATTGATTGAAAGGCCTCCTCGGTTATCGTCAGATTTCCCCACAGTTATGATCATTATTATTTTAATTCTTTATTAAAATCGTAGTAATAGTAAGGGCTGGGGATAATGTGGATAAGCCCCCAAACCCTTGTGGACCATGGTTTTTCTGAGTTTTGCCAATCTGTATAAACTGTGGATTAAAAAGGGGACAAATGGGGATAAATAGCGAGGCAATTGATGAGTTGTGCATAAGTTGACATTGTTCCACATAAAATCCCCCATTTTTCCAAAGGTTATACACAGGTTATGAGCGAGATCTGATACGAGTTGATAAAGATTCGACAAGTTGTGCGAGTTGGGGATCTTCGTGAAGTTCCTGTTCAATTTTCTCGCAAGCATGGATGACCGTGGTGTGATCGCGTCCGCCGAAATCTTCCCCTATGCGGGGAAGACTGGCATCGGTTAAATGCCGCGCCAGGTACATGGCCACTTGTCTGGGGAATGCAACGCTTCGGGTCCGGGTTTTGGCTTTTAGGTCGGCAACCTGCAACTCAAAGTGTTTGACGACTTCTTCTTGTATGAGGCGAATGGTGATGGGCTTAGGTGTAGTATGTGGAATCACGTCTTTTAGGGCTTCTGCGGCAAGCTCGATTGTCAAAGGTTGGCGGGTAATGGAACCATAAGCCATGACGCGAATTAGAGCACCCTCCAGTTCGCGGATGTTCGTGTCGATGCGTGCGGCAATAAATTGCAGGACATTGTCGGGAACATAGAGGGTTTCCAACTGTGCTTTTTTGGCCAGAATGGCGATTCGCGTTTCCAAATCGGGAGGCTGGATATCGGTGAGCAATCCCCATTCGAAGCGCGATCGCAAACGTTCTTCCAGTGTAGGGATGTCTTTTGGAGGACGGTCGCTAGAAATGACGATTTGTTTATGTGCGCCATGGAGTGCCTCAAAAGTGTGGAAAAACTCTTCTTGTGTTCGTTCTTTACCCGCCACAAATTGAATATCGTCAATGAGGAGAACATCAATGTTGCGGTAGCGCTGGCGGAAGCGAACCATCTTGTCATCACGAATTGCGTTGATCATCTCATTGGTGAAATTTTCTGAAGAGACGTACAGTACGCGGGACTTAGGTGACCCACTTAAGACATGGTGTCCGATAGCGTGCATCAAATGTGTCTTGCCTAGTCCTACTCCGCCATAAAGAAACAGGGGGTTGTAAGCGCGAGCGGGCATTTCCGCTACGGCTTGACACGCCGCGTGGGCGAAGCGGTTGGAGACCCCAACGACAAACGCCTCAAAGACATATTTCGGATTGAGGCGGGTATGAAATTCCGACTCGGTTCCATCCGATGGATTGCTCTCGACAGGAGAGAAGGAGTCCCGAGGTGCGGAAGGCGATGCGGATAGTCGTTGCATGTTGTCCGTGCTATTCGGTGATTTGGGTGCCAAAATGAGGTGAACATCAATGGGGCGACCGGCGGATTTTGCCAAAACGTCTCGGAGCAACCCGGTGTATCGGCTTGCTATTATCTGACGTACGAAGTCCGAGGGTACAGCCAATTCCAGGACGCCATCATCTAAGGACAGCGGAAATACTTGGCGGACCCACGTTTCGATGCTGGGTGTGGATAGCTCGTTTTCGAGTCGTTCAACCGTGTCTGCCCACAGGCTTTCTAAGCCGACCTCAAGCATTAAACAATTCCCCCTAAAATGTGAACAAGAAATCCACAGGGTTATCCACAATCTGTGGATAACCTTCCTATAAATAATGAACGTCTCCGGCAAGCGGAGAAGTGGATTTATGATAACAAATTCGGACATGGCTCTCAATGAAGTCGAACGGAAAATGAGTGCATTATATTAGCTGGCCGTTTCTTGACCAACCTATGCCAAGCCGGTATAATATAAACACATTTGCGCTAAAGTCTGGAGGTGACAATTGTGAAGCGGACTTATCAGCCAAATCGTCGCCACCGGGCAAAAGTTCACGGTTTTAGAAAACGTATGTCAACCAAAGCTGGGCGGATGGTTCTCAAGAGAAGGCGGCTTAAGGGACGTAAACGTTTGGCGGGATAATGGCTCAATTTCATAGGCTTAAGAAGCGTTCTGAGTTTGGTCGGGTTTTCCGAATGGGACGCACTGTGGGGGACCGTAATATGGTCCTTTTCATTCTATCAAGTGGAAGTGTGAAGCCCAGGGTGGGATTTACGACGCAACGATCTGCAGGTTCCGCGGTGAAACGGAATCGCATACGTCGGCGAATCCGGGCATTGTTTTCTGTTTTTGCGGAGGAGATTACTCCGTGCGGTGATTTAATACTTTTAGGCAAAAAATCGGTCCTGACGGAAGATTGGAATACTTTGGTTCGTTCCTTACGGAAGTTGTTGTTGCGGGGAGGTTGCTTGTAGTAAGAATGTGAAACCTGTAGGGTGTTGCGAAAAGGCAGGAAAACATGAGAAGGATCGTGATTGGATTAATTCATCTTTATCAGAAATTTGTGTCCCCGATGACCCCGCCAAGTTGTCGTTATGTGCCAACATGTTCGCAATATGCTGTTGACGCGGTTGCGAAATATGGGGTGCCGAAAGGGGGGTATTTGGCGGTGCGCCGAATTTTGCGCTGTCACCCTTTACACGAGGGTGGTTTTGACCCAGTTCCGTAGAATGTTAAGGAGGCTATAAATTGGGAATTTGGGGCGGATTTTTGAGCCTCATCCGTGAAACCTTTGTGGTATTTACCGGATGGACCCATAATTATGTGTTAGGGATTATCCTTCTGACGCTGCTGGTTCGGCTCATTCTGTTACCTTTAGGCGTTTACCAAGCACGATCTATGCAGAAAATGGCTAAAGTGGGCCCTAAACAGAAGGAAATTCAGGCACGCCATAAAGGGAATCCCCAGGCCATGCAAGCAGAGCTAGCTAAATTGTATAAGGAAGAGGGAGTTAATCCGGCTTCGGGTTGTTTGCCTTTGCTCTTGCAAATTCCTGTAATGTATGGATTGTTTGACGTTTTAGAGCGATTCAAGTATGTCCATCATAATTATGGATTTTGGGTGTGGCAAAATTTGGCTCGTCCCGATCCAACGTACATTTTGCCAATTTTCGTTGCGGTCAGCACATTTTTCATGCAGAAGCAGACTATGATGATGACCCCTCAGCAACCGGAAATGCAGCAAAGTCAAAAGTTGATGTTGTGGATGATGCCTATCGTCTTTGGGTTCGTAGCATCAAAGTTTCCAGCCGGTTTGTCGGTATATTATGTGGTATCTAACCTGTTTCAACTTGGTCAGACTGTATGGTTATTGCGAAAACCAGTGGATGGAGCAAAAGGTGGGGGCGCGCAGGCAACGCGCTGAGGAAAAATGTGGTGACCGCGCGAGGGAGCGCGGTCATTTTGTTTATAATATGGTTTATTCTATTGTCGACAGGAGGATTTATGTTTAAGAGGCCGACATGGCTAAGAGGGTCCTTGGTGAGTCGTTTGGATGATACTGCGGTTATCGGTCGACTTGATACTTTAGTGGATTTGATCCTGAAAGCGCCTTTGAATCTCAGTGGATTTCGAAGTGATGAGGCATTGTGGATGCAGGGAATCTATGATGCCGTTCAGACGGTCCAAGAAATAAATTTGCTTGAGGTGCAGACTGCCGTAGACATTGGCAGTGGCGCAGGTTTGCCGGGATTAGTACTAGCGATTTTGGCACCTAATGTGCGATGGACATTGATCGAGGCCCGGGAAAAGAGGGCGAAATATTTAGAGCATATGGTTGATATCCTGGATTTGGGGAATGTTGGGGTAATCTGTGGGCGGGCTGAAGAAATCGTTGGCGATGAGGGTGACTTGCGGGAGAATGCGGAAGTGGTAACAGCTCGTGCGGTCGGATCCTTGCGCGTAGCATTGGAATTGTCGATGCCCTATTTGAAAGTGGGAGGAAAAGGCTTTTTTCCAAAGGGACGAAAGCAGGTGGCGTTGGAGATTCCGTCGGCCAAAGATCTGTGTCTAAGATTAGGGGGCGAGGATTTGACAGTGTCCCTCCCTTACGGAGATGGGGAAGGTTCTCAGATAATTGTTGTGACTAAAACAACGAGGACCCCGCGGGAGTTTCCCCGGAGATGGAAGAAACTCGGTTCCCCAGTGTCTGGATAGATAGAAGCTTTGGAAGCGAGTGGGCTGTGGGGTATTGGTGAATACAAGGGCGCATGTATGAAAGTTCTCTGAATGAGAATGATGGGAGATGATGCCCAACGGGTAATTTACTAGGGGGCAGGGGCCAAATGAGCCGAACCATCGCTGTAGCCAACCAAAAGGGTGGGGTTGGCAAAACCACCACGGTGATCAACTTGGCCGCATACCTTGCCGATGCGGGAAAGCGGGTGCTCGCTGTGGACATTGATCCGCAAGGCAATACGACGACGGGACTGGGGATCGACAAAAGAGATATGGATGTTTCGATTTATGATGTGCTTTTGGGATCAGAGTCGGTTATGGAGGCGCTGGTTCCTACTTCGGTTGTTGGACTTCACCTTTTGCCCGCCACTCTGGATTTGGCAGGGGCGGAAGTGGAATTGTCGCAAGCGGTGGATCGCGAGAACAGATTACGAAGAGCCATCAAACCTTTGACAGACCGTTATGATTTTATTTTTGTTGATTGTCCACCTTCATTAGGGTTATTAACCATTAATGCTTTATGTGCGGCGGACCGTGTTATGATTCCTATGCAATGTGAGTTTTTTGCGTTGGAAGGACTGTCTCAACTCTTGTCCACGATCGACCTGGTCAAAGCCAGATTAAACCCTCAGTTGGAACTCGAAGGAATTGTGCTGACCATGTATGATGGACGGACTAATTTATCGAGTCAAGTAGCTCAAGAAGTTCGGCATCATTTTGCTTCCCAAGTTTATGAGTCGGTCATACCGCGAACAGTGCGACTTAGCGAAGCGCCAAGTCATGGGATGCCCATCTTGCGTTATGATGCGAAATCGCGGGGGGCCTTGGGTTATCGCGCGCTTGCTGAGGAGGTGATGGCAAATGGCTAAAAGCCGCGGTTTGGGTCGAGGGTTGTCGTCTTTGATTCCGGAAATGCCCCGACATGATGGGACGGTAAAAGAGGGGGATGGAAATGGGGGAGCGCAGGACAAAACGGGAGGAACTGAGGTAGCCGGGGTGCCTGTGAGAACCATACATTCAAGTTCCTTCCAACCTCGGCGTCGTTTTGCTGAAGAAGAGTTAAAGGAGTTGGCGGAGTCGGTTCGCATGCATGGGGTTATTCAACCTATTGTGTTGCGGGTCGCGCCCTCCGGTGACGGATATGAGCTTGTGGCCGGGGAAAGACGATATCGTGCGGCCAAACAGGCACAATTGGATACGATTCCTGCGATTATACGGAACATGTCGGATGAGCAGGCCATGGAGATAGCTCTCATTGAAAATTTGCAAAGAAGTGATTTGGACCCTATTGAGGAATCTCGCGCGTATCAAAGACTGACGGAGGAATTGGGATGGACCCAAGAGAAAATAGGTGAGCGTGTGGGCAAATCTCGTTCGCATGTTGCCAATTACATGCGCTTGCTCACTCTGGAAAGCGAAATCCAGGAGTGGCTGGCAGAGAATAAACTGAGTGTGGCTCACGCAAAGTTTCTCTTGTCGATGGAACCCTCAAGACGGTTGGCACTGGCGAAGCGTGTTGTCGAAGAGCAGTGGACTTTGCGACAATTGGAGGCACATGCCCTGGTCGCGGTGGATGAAAGAGAGAAGGAAAAACTACAGAGCACACCGGATGCTCATTTGGTGGTAACAGAGGAGCAATTGCGGAGAAGATTCGGAACCAAGGTGCGTTTAAAGGGTGATTTAAACAAAGGTCGCATTGAGATTCCGTACCACACCCTCAATGAACTGGAGAGAATTTTAGAGCTTCTGGATCATTCGCAATCGGATTCAGGGGATTTCGTAGTGTAATGTTCCTTGAGGAACATTAGGACATATGCGTACAAAGTGAGAGGAGTGTTCCTTGAGGAACAATGCAGTATGTTGACGGTGCATTAATCAACGCCTTGGGGATTGTGATAGGTTCGCTGATCGGTCTATCGGGTGGTAAACGGTTTACTACGGATTTCCGCCGTCAGGCTCTGCGAGTTATCGGGATAGTGGTCATACTCATGGGTTTCAAAATGGCCTGGCCCCTTCCGGATGCCATAAATACTCTCTTGTCGCTAGAACTCGGTCTCGGAGTGGGGACGTGGCTGCATCTGGACGAAAAAATTCAACACTTCGGACAGTGGGCCGAATCACGCGTGGGTACCACGGGTTTTGCGAAAGGTTTTATTTCGGCAACCCTTATTTTTAATATCGGTGCGATGTCCATCCTGGGATCTCTCCAAAATGGTCTCACCGGAAAATTCCCCATACTCGCCACTAAAGCCGTTTTAGACGGCACGACCGCCGTTATCCTCACCTCTGTTGCGGGTTGGGGTGTTATTGCCGCCGCCCCAGTCACTTTGCTGTACGAAGGAAGTTTGTCACTATTGGCATCAGGACTAGCATCCGTCTTACGAGGAGTCCTTTTGACAGATATTAAGGCCGTCGGTGGCCTGATGATCGCGGCAATCGGCATGAACTTTGTTCTTGATACCAACATCATAAAAATTGGTAACTTATTACCAGCCCTACTATTTCCATTGATTCTTTTTTGGTTGCAGATCCATGGGCTGCATTTTCTATGATTGGAGGAAACCAGATGCTATCCGGTTTGCCTGTAGACCTAATCGTTATTGTGAGTTTGCTTATCGCGGTGCTTTCCCTTATTGTGGCCATCTTTTCCTGGGCATCCGCCGCCCGCACCAAACGACGTATAACCCGAGTGTTACGAGGTGGTGGCATAAATATCGAAGAATCCCTCGAGAAAACCTATGATGCTGCTCTCCGCGCGAAGCAGACCGTCTCCACCTTTGACCAACGGCTGATCTTGTTAGAACGCAAACAAGCTCAAACATTAAGCAAATTCGGTTTGGTTCGTTTTAATCCCTTTGATGATACCGGTGCCGACTTGTCCTTTTCGTTGGCGCTCTTAAATGATTACGGCGACGGCATGGTAATGACGAGCCTTTGGGGCAGAAACGAAGTTCGTCTTTACGCTAAACCCGTAACAAAAAGAGAGAGTCGCTACGCCTTAAGTCAGGAGGAACGGCGTGCCATCGATCTTGCCGTCACAACACGACTATCCACCGATGCATCTTCTGATGAAGCACATTCAACCGCTGACACATCATCTTCATCACTATCCTAACCCTAAACTTTGAAGAAAGGCCTCCGCTATGCAGGAGGCCATCTTCATAACTACGTTCAAGCGTGTGTTTTGCAGCACAAAGAATTCCATAAATCCTCCGACATTTACCGTTCCGGTCAAATGATATCGACCCAGTGCCGGTAGCTGCTTGTTTACCCCGGCTCCCGGTTTTAATGGCCCCGGTGCAGCGCTAACCATCCCCACGTCGGGCAACCGTCCCAATGAGGCGTCAATCGCAAAGACGCGGGTAGTTAATAACGATGGATAGGATCGGATATAGTCGCTGAGATTTGCCGCATGCACCGGTTCTTCCAAGGTACCCAACACGCGAATGGGCCCAAGTCGCCTTTGACTCAAGGTACTCCCCACAATAGGTCCTAATGCGTCGCCGGTTGATCTGTCGGTACCGATGCACAAAACTGTTTCGGGAAGACCTTCACGGCGCCAGAGCCATTTCAGAGCTCCACTTAATTCCAGCACCGCGTCCGGTGCGTCATAGGCGACCCGCTTTTCTTGGTAACCTCCTGATGCTCGATTGACTCCCATAATGTCCGCCACACAGTCTCCCCCCCGATTTCTAAGACTATTTTATCCAACTCCGGTCATAGATGTACTAGGAGGGAGGAAATCTATGCGAATTCCCATCGTTCTAATCATCGCCTTGACGTATGTCGGGACCGTTATCGGTGCCGGCTTTGCCAGTGGCCAGGAGGTGTGGCAATTCTTTAGCCGTTTCGGTTCTCAAGGGATTTGGGGAATCTTATTAGCCGCCATCTCGTTCGCCGTGGTCGGGGGCCTGGCCCTTAATAAAGGACGGGAAGGAGTCGACAACTTCGGCAAACTTCTGCTGCATGCCTATCCGCGAGGCACGGCCAGAGTCCTTGAAGGGATGACTGCGGCATTCCTGGTGACTAGCGTTATTGTTTGTACATCCGGAGGGGCCGGTACCTTGAGAGCGTTCGGTGTTCCGACGTGGTTGGGAAGTCTTGTCACATTAGCTCTAACATTAGTCATTGGATATGGGGGCGCGGAAGGACTGACAAAGCTAAATCTAATAGTTGTGCCATATCTCACGGTGATAACAGTGACCACGAGTCTAATGGTGCACCCAGTTCCAGCCCAAAGCATCAAAGAACCCCATTCGTGGATTTGGCTTTTGTCAGCTATCCTTTATGTATCGTATAATTTATTTACTGCCGTCATGGTCTTGCTAGGGGCGGGAACTTGGACCCGATCGCGGCAGGAGGGTTGGTTTGCTGCTATTGTTGGGGCCGTAATCCTGGCTGCGTTATTGTATGCGGAACACCGGGTTTTAAACGGCCTTGTGTCAGTCACGGATTTGCCTATGGTAAACATGGCTTTGCAGGTTCATTCATTTCTTGGCAAGCTATACGCCGTCAGTTTGTGGCTTGCTTTATGGAGTACCGGGGTGAGTATCGTGTTTGCTTTTCGTCAGCGCTACGGTAAGGTTATGGTTCCGGTGCTTGCCCTGACGTTGCTACTTCCCCAATGGAGTTTTGGGACACTCGTGAGTCGTCTTTATCCCGTCATGGGATCTTTAGCGGTCATGTTGTGGCTGCCACTGTTCGTTTCGATAAAGGGAGAGAAGGAATAACCGTGAATAACTCAAACGGCATCGATAGCAACACGTGGGATTCTCGGGGCCAGTTATGGCTAGCCGACGGGACACGCGCATGGGAATCGGGAAACCGTGAAGAGGCATCAAACATATTCAATAGAATTACGGAGGAGTATCCTGAGCGTCCGGAAGGGTATAACAAAATAGGGGTCATGTATGCCGAGAAGGGGCAATTGGAGAATGCCGAAAAATATTTTCTCTTCGCGTTGTCAAAAGAATCTCGTCATGTGCCTTCTTTGACAAATCTCGGCAATATTTATTTGGAACGAGGGCAGCTGGATGAGGCTGTGAAGCATTATTCTTTGGCTCTACAAGCCGATCCGGAATATCCTCCGGCGCACCGCAATCTTGCCATCGCATACCGTCGCATGGGTCGTATAGCGCCCTCAGTGGCCCATCTCAAACGGTCTCAAAGGCTGGAGACGCGAAAACCGAGAAACCCGGATGCAGCGGCACCGTCCCTCAATGAACGAGATGTAACATCTTCGCGAGGTCACTTTAGTATGGGGCTTCGTCAATGGATTTGGATTATTTTGGGGGTTGTTCTGGCAATATGGTTGTTAGGGCGAGGCAAACTGTGAAACATCGCAAGTCCCGCCGAGTAGGTCGGCGTTTTCTTAGTATTATTGTCAGTCTTCTTGTCCCCATAATTGGCTTGCAGATGATGGGCACAGTGACGTCGGAACCTTTATTATTGCGGTTTTTGGCCGATTTTCTTGTCGCCGAATTGGCCGTCGAGATTGGGATTCTTATCGCAAAACCGCGTTCTTATACCGCTATTATTGAGGATTTATTCATCGCGGGAGTGACTGGCATTGGGGCTTGGATCGCCACCCGATTATCGTTGGCACAAGGTGGGGCCCAAGTAGATCCGGGATTGCTCGCCTTGTTTACCGCCTATATATTGTGGTTATGGCCCCACACTCATCGTCGGGGCGTTGGGACTAACCGATCTGGGAGATGAAGGGGGAACACCGATTGCGTTGGATTGACATTGCTATCGTCGTGTACATTGCCATAGGAGCGGTCAGCGGCCTCAGGCGAGGGCTTGTAACGGTACTATTTACCCTCTTCGGCTATATCTTGGGCATTCTTCTCGCTATCCGCTATCAAGGCTACCTAACCCAAGCACTGATGTCTGCGTTGCCTATTTCGCGCTGGACCCGCCACTTTCTGCCCGGCCCTGCTTCCAACATACCAGGATACACGATCCAAGCCGACAATCTAGTTCATATGCTGCTGGCTCTTCTGGTGTTCCTGGCGATAGTGGGTGCCGTGGAATTTTTCGGCCGGCTAATTGGCGAATTCCTGACTCGGGTTGTTAAGACGTTGCGTATTACAGGATTGCTAAACAACATCGGTGGTGCGATCGCAGGGCTCGCCGAACACGGTATCTTGGTAGGCCTCTTGGTCACTTTAATTTTGGCGTTGCCCCTGCTTAGTCACAGTTCACTCAGTGCGACCTTGCGCCATGATCGGTTTGTGATGGCACTGGCAGGAATATTTGGCCACATTGCCAAATTACCGGGAGGAGCATTTCTCTAATGAATGTTTCCCAGTTGATCACTGACGCTACACGATCTGTTGCTATTTTGATTTTGGCTGCAATTTTTGTTCGGATCGTCGGACGCATGTTCAAAAAGCTAGAATCGACTCAAGGCTCTCAGAGGAGACACCGTGTCACGCTGTACCGACTATTAGCTTCGGCGCTTCGATATAGTGTCGACTTTATTGTAGTCGTGATGATAATGGGGCAGTTTCACGTTCAAACCGCATCCTTGATTGCCGGGGCAGGAATCATTGGTCTAGCTATCAGTTTTGGTGCCCAAGGGTTGGTTCAGGATGTTGTCACCGGCATTTTTCTACTCTATGAAGACCAATTTGGAGTCGGGGAGCGTGTAACTTTTCCTTCATTGAATCTCTCAGGGGAAGTTCAGGAAGTAGGGATACGCATTACTCGTTTGATTGGGCCTACGGGAGATACAATCGTGATACCTAATCGCTTGATTCTGGAGGTTGAAAACCTCAGTCGTGTCGCAGAAGCGCTTATTGTAACGGTGGTGGTTTCAGTCATTGCGCAAGAGGATCCCCAAAACGTGCGAATGGCTTTGGAAGAAGCCGTGGCAGCAGCCCAAAGCCAGGCTTCTGAGATTACTCTTCACGGAATTACCGGTTTTGGGAATGCGTGCACCATGTGGACTATTACAGCCTCGGCTTCACCGGATTCCCGCGCAATTGTGGATCAATGGATTCGACAATGCGTTCTCGACTCTTTTCACCGCCATGCAATACAATTGGCCTAAAACTGGAAAGGGAATGGGTCTAAAATGGCATCGACACAATATCATTTAAACGACGTGGTGGAACTCAAAAAACCTCATCCTTGCGGAAACAGATTGTGGATCATCACCCGTACCGGAATGGACTTTGGCCTGAAGTGTCAAAAATGTGGACATCGTATAATGATTCCACGAAAAACTTTTGAGCGCGCGGTGAAACGGGTGGTGAACACTGCCGAGGCTGACCCGGACCGGAATGTTTAACCGGCCGGATTTGCACCGCTAGCAAGTTTTCGTTACAAAGAATGTCTTCTGACTGGAGGAGGAGTCGTTATGGCCAAGGTGCATGTGATGGTTCTTATGGGCGGGCCATCTGCAGAATACAGCGTATCGATGGCCAGTGGCCGCGTGGTGTTCCAAGCTCTAACGAGCCTTGATGAATTCGACGTGGATGCACTGATTATCCATGAAAACGGCGAGTGGCAAAAAACGCGAAACATACCCGATGAGGCCATGCATCCCGCTGCGCTGGTTCATGCCGCTCCTCCTAGGTCGTCTACACTTCAAGGTTTTCATCTTTTGGAGGATGTCGACATCGTCTTCCTTGCCTTACATGGCAGCTTTGGCGAAGACGGAACCATTCAAGCGGTTCTAGACACTTTGCATATTCCTTATACCGGCAGTGGTGCCTTGGCCTCGGCATCAGCCATGAATAAACATCGTGCTAAAGAACTCTTCCAATTTCATCAACTACCGACCGCACCGGAATTTTATGTTGTCCCGAGCAAGATGGAATCAATGGGCCGATTGATTCCTCAAATTGAAACCCGGCTGGGCTATCCTTTGGTCATTAAGCCAAACGAAGGGGGATCCAGCGTCGGTATTCATATGGCGAACAATCAGGAACAATTACGGGAGGCTTTGGAGCGAGAGTTGCGCAATAATGTTCCTCTCATGGTGGAAAAAAAGATGCTCGGGCGTGAGCTGACTTGTGCAGTTTTGGAAGATTACGACGGGAGCACACTACCCTTGCCGATTATCGAAATTGTTCCACGTACCGGGGCTTTCTTTGACTTTACGGCCAAGTATGTTGAAGGAGGATCAGACGAAATTTGCCCGGCACTCATAGATCACAAAAATGCCCGGCACATCCAAGATTTGGCTGTTCGTGCTCACCAAATACTTGGATGCAAGGGATTTTCGCGAAGTGATTTCATCCTGACTTCTGAAGGACCGGTTATTCTCGAATTGAACACGATCCCGGGTATGACCCCGAACTCCTTGTTACCCAAGGCCGCCCAGGTGTTTGGCTTGGATTTTGCGCAGCTCGTGAAACGATTAGTCAATCTCGCCTTAACGCCGGCACCCGAATCCAAACTTTAAGCATCTTGCACCTATAATGAGATGCTCACACCCGTTTTCTGCCCGACGAACATTCTGCATGATAAGCAATTAAAGAGGCCTATTCGGAGATGAAGTTCATCCAGGACTTCTCTCCGCACTTTTTCCATTCTCCGGCACCAACGGAAGATCACACCGTCGGGATCTTTACTGAATGCATTTTTCACCAGTTCCAACGTCAAATGCTCAAACCAATTTTTCGAGAAAAACCCCGTGCCATTCGTATTATTTCCGGTAATCTTTTATTTTGGCGCATTGTAAACAACGGAAAAAATGGGAACCGGAGATGCACATTGCCAACTCACATTTTTGCTGTTACACTATGTCTGCTTGAGCTTAGGCTCACACCACCCTGCTCCGGTGGAATACGGAGCCCCCCGTATAGACGGGTGACCGTGGAGGAGGTGAAAAATTTTGGCTCATTATGAGCTCATGTACATTTTAAAACCGGATTTAGGTGAAGAACAAACCCAGGCTGATATCGATCGCTTTAATGAACTATTGGCCCAGGAACACGCCACTGTCGCGAAAGTGGACAAGTGGGGACGCCGCAAGTTAGCTTACGAGATTCAACGCCTGACCGAAGGATTTTATGTAGTCATCGACTTCGTTTACGACGAATCCAAAGATATTGCTAACGAAATAACGCGTGTCTTAAAAATCCATGAGGATGTGACCAGGTCAATTGTCGTGCGGATTGACGATTAAAGAGGGAGGAACCTCATGTTAAATCGCATCATTCTTATTGGCCGTTTAACACGCGATCCCGAATTGCGCTACACCCCTCAGGGCGTTCCAGTGGCTTCATTTACGTTGGCTGTTGATCGTCCCTTCTCTAATCAACAAGGGCAACGGGAAGCCGACTTCGTCGATTGCGTCGCATGGCGCAAATTGGGAGAGACGGTCGGTAACCATTTAGCCAAAGGGAGACTTGTGGCATTGGAAGGGCGTCTTCAAATTCGCAGTTATGAAGCTCAAGACGGTACAAAACGCCGAGTGGCCGAGGTGATAGCGGATAACGTGAGATTTTTGGATCGCCCCAAAGACGGACAAACGACATCTGCTTCTTCGAATAGCACCGACACGGACGATGTTGCCTTTCCGGACGACCTTCCCTTCTAGTTTCCGAGTATTATCATAATAGATCGAAAAGGAGTGAAAAGTTTGCGCAAGGAAAGAGGTCGGCGACCTAAGAAAAAGGTTTGTGGATTTTGTGTGGATAAGGTCGACTACGTTGATTTTAAAGAAGCTTCACGTTTGAAGCGCTACGTGACGGACCGCGGAAAAATTCTTCCGAGAAGAATTTCGGGCAACTGTGCCAAGCATCAACGGCAAATGACCGTCGCCATTAAACGTGCTCGGCAAATGGCACTTTTGCCTTTTAGCATTGAATAAACCGAGAAAAAAAGAGCACGCCTCCCCGTGCTCTTTTTCCGCTAAAAGATTGCGAAGATAAACGATTCATTGTGTCATAATGATTGAGGACAAGGGATCGTCGGTTATGAATGCAACAAAAGAATATCGGCATAAGTATGACATTTTGGTCGGCCGATCAACCAACCTGAGATTTTGAGATAATCCACCACAATTTTAAAAGAATAATATGTACCGAATCGCTGGGGTTGGCATGACTTAGACGGCAAATGTTGAAAAGTCTCGACTTAGAGGCAGGAGAATCAGGCATGATCCAAGGTCCTGAATCGATGGATACCGCTCTTAAAAGCGTAAAAGCTCAGCGCCGCATGACCGCCCATCTCCGGCGTCTCGAACTTATCACGGAAATGGGGTTTCTGACCAGTTTTCCGGTCATGTTATGCGGTTGGTTGGTCGTTTCCCCTGAGTGGCAACCATTGGTAAAGGCTTTGATGCCATTGGGACTCGGAATCACGGTGATGCGAAAATCATGGTTTTTCGTTGTTTTTATGCTGATAACGGAAATGGCTGCCATCCTACTTTTCCCCGGGGGTTCTGAATGGGATATATTCTATGTCTTATCCGTTGTGCCGATAACCCTGGTTACGGGGTGGGCTTACCGTACACGCCAAAAGGCCGCATACCGCTGGCTAGGGACGGTGGCCTTTCTGGGACTCAGTCAATACCTTATAGCTCAGAGTTATTATTTTCATCCAATCCACACTTTAACCGAGTGGAGTATTCGGCCCTTATTGTGGATCTCAACCGGGCTACAATTTGATTTGGGGACTGCATGGGCTATAAAATACTGGATTTTTGGTTTCATAATTGACCAAGTATTCTGGGGAACCGGGATATTTTGGTTACTGACGTTTTTTGGAGAACTGGAGGATCTATCAATTTCGCAAGTTCCTTTATTCGGCCGCTGGCGCTTACCACCGTGGGTTTTGTGGATATTGCTGGCTGATTTCCTGGCCTTGGCCATGACGGGTTTTAAGGCTAAGATCACCGTTCCCTTGGTGGAAGTCGCGGTGGTGGCTATAGCGGCTTATGCAGTTGTTGGTGCAAATGTTCTTTGGCGCATTGCCGAATTAGCAGGCTTGCCGAAGGTCTATCGTGTGGCCTTATTGGGGTTATGGGCAGCGGGTTCAGGGATTGGGTTTGTGCTTTTAGCCCTTATCGGCATCTATGAAAGTATTTGGCATTTTCGGGATTACGCACTAACCTTAAGGAGGTTCTAAAATGCGGGTTATTTTGCTACAAGATATCCAAGGAAACGGTGTGAAAGGGGATATTATCGAAGTCAAAGACGGCTATGCGCGCAATTATCTGATTCGCAAGGGGTTAGCTCTGGAAGCGACACAAACCAGGGTCGATCAACTTAAGAGGGAAAAAACTAGGGAACAAGTCCGACATCAAAAAGCCGTGGACCAGTACCAAAAGCTAGCCAAAGAACTGAAGGATCAAACCTTTATCTTGCGTGCCAAAAGTGGCGATCAGGGGCGCTTATTTGGGGCCATTACGACACAAGATGTGGCAGGGTTGCTTAATAGTCGAGGATATTCCGTCGACAAGAAAAAACTCGAAATCGAACCTATTCATCACGTCGGCACATATACGGTACATTGCCACTTTTACCGAGATATCCACACCGATTTTTCGCTACAGGTTCTTCCGGAATGAACGGCAACGGGCTAGGAGGGTGAATATGGCAGATAACGTAAAAAAAACAGAACCCAAAACACGCAGGCAAGCTAATACTTTGAAACGCCGAGTGGCTGCCCTGCATGAAATTCTCATGCAGATTTACGGCCCTGAGCGTTTGATTTTGCGTGCAGGAAAACTTCAAGCCCTAAAATATCTGCGATCCGATGATCTGGGACTCAGAACCTTGGCATTGGCAAAATTGGTGAGAGAGGACCCGTCATTGAATGACATTCCTAGCACGAAAGAAGTCGGCCCCTTATTAGATGCCCTTGAGGACGAGCTTGCGGATATTTTGGCGCGCCGCACCCTTGAAGACGAACTGGAAAAACGGATCGCCGAGAAAATGCAAGAACGTCACGAGGATTACGTGCGCGATATTCGGAACCAAATACTCAAAGAAGACAGCGGACCGGAAACACCAGAGACGCTAAAGAAATTTGCCCAATTAGTCAAATTGGACCAAGGCGGCTTAACTCAGTCGGCTTTGGAAGTTATGAGGCCGGAAAAATTGGACGAAGTAATAGGGCAAGAAGACGCTGTAGACAGCCTCTTGGCCAAACTGGCGTCGCCATATCCCCAACATGTTTTGTTATATGGGCCACCTGGTGTGGGCAAGACTACCGTGGCGCGGCTGGTCTTGCAGGTCGCCCGGAATATCACCCAAAGTCCCTTTGTGGAAGAATCGCCTTTTGTCGAAGCTGACGGAACAACACTCAGATGGGATCCTCGCGAAATTACCAACCCCCTTTTAGGGTCAGTTCATGATCCCATATACCAAGGAGCCAGAAGAGACTTGGCCGAGAGCGGAATTCCTGAGCCCAAAACAGGGTTGGTTACCGATGCCCACGGAGGAGTTCTTTTTATCGATGAGATCGGAGAGATGGACCCAATCCTCCAAAACAAACTCTTGAAAGTGCTTGAGGACAAACGCGTCTATTTTGACTCTCCCTATTACGATGCTACGGATATCAATGTTCCCAAATATGTTCACAAATTGTTCGCGGAAGGAGCTCCGGCGGATTTCATCTTGATTGGGGCGACAACAAGAAGTCCGGAAGATATTTCGCCGGCTCTGCGTTCTCGTTGTGCCGAAATTTATTTCGATCCGCTGACCCCGGATGATATCGGTAAAATCGTGACGCAAGCGGCAGAACGATTACAGGTGAGCACCACATCCGATGCGGCTCGACTTATCGGGGCTTACACCCTTGAAGGACGTAAGGCGGTGGCTCTTTTGGCCGATGCCTTCTCAGTGGCCTATCTGCGCACCAATGACCGGCCCCAGGTTATTGGTGCAGAGGTTATGAAAGATGTTATTAGTAGATCCCGTCTTGTTCCGGTGCGGCCTTCCATTTCCCAAGAACCGGTGATAGGCCGTGCGTTGGGATTGGCGGTTGCCGGTTTTCAAGGATTGGTATTAGAAATTGAAGCGACTGTGTTTCCCCGTGAAAAGGGTGCCGAAGGCCGCTGGAAGTTCAATGATACGGCGGGTTCAATGGCCAAAGATTCGGTTTTTAATGCGGCTACGGTTCTACGGAAATTGACGGGAAGGGACTTGAGCCAATATGATGTTCATGTCAACGTAATCGGTGGTGGCAATATCGATGGTCCCTCGGCCGGAGTCGCGATCTTTACAGCTATTTACAGTGCCTTGACGGAGATTCCATTGCGTCCAACGGTCGCATTAACCGGAGAATTGTCGTTATCAGGCCGGGTTAAACCTGTTGGCGGTATTCCCGAGAAAATTTTTGGGGCGAGACAGCAAGGACTTACCACGGTATTAGTGCCTAAGGATAACGCGGGGGACGTGCCTCCCGGTATCGGTGATATGAAGATTGTGTTTGTCAATACGGTTGAAGAGATTTTACCCGAGGTGCTGGCGTGAGTACTGATCCTGTTCGCACACCCCCGCATAATGCCGATGCCGAAATTTCGGTACTGGGATCGATGCTGATCCATCCAGAGGCCGTAGCCAAAGGTGTGGAAATCTTACAGTCCGCGGACTTTTATCATGAGCCCCATCGGCAGGTTTTTGAGGCTTGCACCAGTCTCTTTAACCAAGCGAAACCCTTGGATGTTGTGGTGGTTGGGGAACAGTTGCGGCAAACCGGTCATTTGGAGCCGGTTGGAGGGCTACCCTATTTGATGGAACTGGCTTCAGCCGTTCCGACCGCCGCTCATATCGAATATTATGCGAGGATCGTTAAAGAAGCTTCACTGATGCGCAGAATCATATCGGTATCGACAAAATTGATATCGGAGGCCTATCAAAGCGAGCTTTCTGCACAAGATCTGGTCGACCGGGCACAGAAGGATCTCTTTTCTCTGGCCCAAGCAGGGCAGCGGGACTACGTTAGTTTGCACCAGGTCCTCTTAGAAACATTTACCCGTCTGGAATATCTCTATGCCCACAAAGGCAAAATCGTCGGACTCCCGACCGGGTTCCACGATTTAGACAGGATGACAGCAGGTCTGCAGAAGTCTGATCTCATCATCGTTGCCGCTCGTCCGTCCATGGGCAAGACAATGCTTTGTCTGAATGTCGCACGTAATGTGGCAATGCATGATCACGTCCCTGTGGCTATCTTCAGTTTGGAAATGTCGCGGGAACAATTAGCCTTACGATTGCTAAGCGTTGAATCTGAATTGTCGGCACAACGACTCCGCACCGGGGAGATCGATGACAATATGTGGGGAATTGTGAGCCGGGCATTGGGACGCTTGGGAGAAGCGCAGGTTTACATTGATGATACTCCGGGAATTTCCGCCTTGGAATTGCGGGCCAAGGCGCGTCAAATGAAGGTGCAGCATAATATAGGGTTAGTCATAATAGATTATATGCAACTTATGTCGGGGCGACGCGCCGAAAACCGGCAACAGGAGATCTCAGACATATCTCGTTCCCTAAAGGCATTGGCTCGGGAGTTGGATATTCCGGTAATGGCATTGTCACAGCTTTCCCGGGCTGTAGAAAGCCGTCAGGAGAAACGTCCAATGCTTTCCGATTTAAGAGAGTCGGGAGCCATTGAGCAGGACGCGGACATTGTCGCTTTTCTATACCGGGAAGACTATTATACGAAGGACGCTGCGAATCCGGATGTCACGGAACTAATCGTGGCAAAACAGCGTAATGGACCGACGGGCACCATTAACCTGTTATTCAAGAAAGACATTGGCAAATTCTATAACACTGCGTCGGTAGAAGTGTAGCGGCCTGGTGCATTTTTAGTTAGGAAGGGACGAGAAAAATGGCTGCAGTTGTTGTGGTGGGAACCCAGTGGGGTGACGAGGGTAAAGGGAAAGTCATTGATTATCTGGCGCAGCAAGCAGATATGGTAGTTCGTCATCAAGGGGGAAATAACGCCGGCCACACCGTCGTGGTGGGGGACGAAGAATACCGTTTGCACTTGGTACCTTCCGGAATCTTTTATCCTGACACATTATGTGTTATTGCCAACGGAGTTGTTATCGACCCTCGGGTGCTATTCGAAGAAATCGAATATCTCCACCGTCGGGGCGTTCAAACTGACAGATTGCGAATTTCGTCTCAAGCACATCTTATCATGCCCTACCATGGCCGTATGGATGCCTTAACAGAAGAGCGGTTGGGTGTGAATAAACTGGGGACAACCTTACGAGGAATAGGACCCGCTTATATGGATAAGGCCGCCCGAGCAGGGCTCCGGGTCGGGGACTTGCTTCACCCTGCTCAATTTGCCATGCGTCTCAAGCGTGTTCTTGACGAAAAAAACCGCATACTCTCTAAAGCCTATGACGTCGAAGGTTTTGTCTATGACGAACTTCTTCAACTCTATTTATCATATGGCGAGAGAATGCAGCCTTATATTGCCAATACCTCTGTGGTGATAAACGACGCGATCGATAATGGTGATAGGGTGTTGTTCGAAGGAGCACAAGGGACCATGCTGGATATTGATCACGGGACCTATCCTTTTGTTACGTCTTCTCACCCCATTGCGGGAGGAGCGTGTATCGGTGCAGGAGTTGGTCCGATGAAAATCACCCAGGTGTATGGGGTGGTTAAAGCCTATACCAGTCGTGTTGGCGATGGTCCCTTTCCGTCGGAGTTGCAAGACACCCTTGGCAACGAAATTCGGGAACGCGGTCATGAATACGGTACAACAACCGGGCGTCCCCGACGGGTAGGATGGGTCGACACCCTCATCTTGCGTCATGCTGTCCGGGTAAACGGGTTAACTGGTCTGGCAATCACGCGTCTTGATGTCTTGGACGACCTACCCGTGGTGAAGATTGCCACAGCGTACCGATATCGCGGGGAACTAATCTACGAATTACCCGACTCCGTAGAGATTTTGTCCGAGGTTGAGCCAGAATATGAAACCTTGCCCGGCTGGAAAGGTAAGATATCCCAAGCAAAACACTTAGAGGACTTGCCCAAAGAAGCCCGGGTATATGTCGAACGCATAGCTGAATTAGTTAATGTGCCTATGGTTCTGGTATCGGTGGGGCGGGAACGTACTAATACGATTGTTCTCAAGGAATTATTTTAGGCCGCATCGAATAAAGATAGAATCTCCCCAAGGGCACCCATTATAATCGGCGCCCTTTTTCTTTTGGGAGATATCTATTACACCGAACCGAGTAAGTGTTAACGCCGGATCGCCAGTCCGTATCACCTTTAGCCAAACAGATTTGGGAGCATTACATTATGTCAGCAATTGCACGATGGCGAGGAACGTGATATTCTTACAATAGTTGCGGAAGTAGTTCAGTTGGTAGAATGTCGGCTTCCCAAGCCGAAGGTCGCGGGTTCGAATCCCGTCTTCCGCTCCAGTATCTCGCCTACCGAGGCGAGTTATTTTTCGTTTTGGTAGCCAGGAGGGGACATTCACGGGTGATCGACGCACTAGTTAAATACAGTCGGCGAATGATAACAGACAATCTGGCTTTTGGCACGACAGGCAATTTGAGCGTGCGTGAACTGAACTTATTGTGGATTACACCATCAGGGGTGCCATTTGACGACGTCACAGTGGATAATGTGGTCGGTGTCGAGATAGATTCAGGGAAACTTGTGCATTCTCATGCTCGTCCCTCATCTGAACTGCCCCTTCATTTAGCGTTATACCGTAATCGTTCCGATATTGTTGCCGTTGTTCATACACATTCCGAATATGCCACTGTCTTTGCCACCCTGGGGGAACCCATTGTTCCGGTACATTACCAGATGGCATTATCCGCCTATGAGGTAAAATGTGCTCCTTACGCAACCTATGGGACCGATAAACTGGCCCACAATGCCCTTCAGACCTTGGGAACCACTGACCGTGCGGTTCTTTTGGAAAATCACGGGTTAGTAGCTGTGGGTTCCGACTTGGCCGCGGCTTATCAAAGTGCTCTCGATGTGGAGTGGATGGCCCGCTTATTATACCGAGCACGGTGTATCGGTAAACCACGTGTGTTAACTCCTCAAGAACATCTGGAAATTCGGGAGCAATTTAGTCATTATGGCCAGCACCCTCAGAAGTGAACTCAAAGACGTGAGCGTTACGTATGGTAGGGGCAAAGCTCACGATCTCACCCGCAAAATCACGAAAATATTCCTCTCGAACCCGTAAGCTCTGGCTGGTCACAGAAAACCCTGTCTTAGTATTTTCCCTCCGCCGTCTACTATCCGTTGGGTATAATTTCAAATGGCCCCTCATAGGGTTCACTGAGGTGGCTTGTCATGACGGTGCGACGAATTATTATCGCGAGTTCTTCATTTTTGATGATCTGGGGTCTGGTCGTATTGAGTTGGGGTTTTCGTGATTTACCCATTGATCAGCGTCCGGAGTGGATGAACTGGGAGATGGTTTTGTGGCCGGTTATCGTGCTGGGCATCGCCGAATCCGGACGATTGGTGCGATATGTCAGGAAAGGATTTCAGGTGCATGCGGATCGATTCAAATTGGCGATGCACGGATTTCCCGCTTTAATCATAGCTTTAGCCCCGGTCGGCACCTTTACAAACATTTTCGGCGCACAAAGTCTTTGGGCGCTCTTGGATTTTCCGACGGCAAAGGTGATGGCGGCGTTATGGCTGGCATTTACGCTATGGACGGCGTGGGAGGTTGATATTCCATGAGTTCGACCGAACGCCGCCCTAGGTGGCCATGGCTTCTTATTATGACCGGCATTCTTCTGGTCCTTTTATACGGTGGGTTGATTTGGAGCATGCCTCACCGTAGTATTGGAGCTTCAACGCAAAAATCGTCGACAAAGATTATTATCAGTGTTCCCGAACATAAACTCTACCTTTATCAAAACGACAAACTCCTGCATACTTATCCCGTTGCAGTGGGGAAATCGGCAACGCCAAGTCCTCGCGGTGACTTCGTGGTCACACAAAAGGCTATTTGGGGCGACGGTTTTGGAACTCGATGGATCCGGTTTTCTGCCCCATGGGGGATTTATGGTATCCATGGCACGAACAAGCCGTGGACGGTGGGAACGGTTGCCTCGCACGGCTGCTTTCGCATGTATAATCGTGATGTGGAACAGCTTTACCCTTTGATCAGCTTAGGAACACCGGTGATTATTAAAGGACTGACTCCGTATACATCGATAAGGCGTGAATTGGCAACGGGAAATATCGGGCAAGACGTCGTGGAATTGCAACGTCTTTTGAAACTGGCTAAAGTGTATCCGGGTCCGCTCAACGGAATTTTTTCACCTGAAGTAAAGAAATCGGTGGAAACATTCCAAATTATGATGCAATTACCGGTTACAGGCGTGGCCTCTTTGGAGACCACTCAAAAACTTACTGAATACACTCATGAAGCAGGTAAAAAGCCGGGATATTTGGCTCGGTTGTAAGGCCGTACTAACATTTTCGGCACCCATTGTATAAGCTCTGAACATTCACAAAACCCTTGCCTACGAGTGTGATTTGGGCTGGTCTGATAGGTTCGGCAAAGATTTATCCGTATTGCCACTCAATGACACCAACACGAACTATCATTCTTTCGCGCGCGCTGCGAGCTCTATTTCCTAGCGCTCTTACATATGATGGAGAACATAAATTGTTTGGCAATTTACCGTCAGGATATCATCAATGCGAAGTCTGTGCCCTATCATGTGGTTGTCAAATGAGGAGAAGACGGGTAAAATAAATAGCGGCCGCTAGCGTAGCTCAGTTGGTAGAGCAACGGTTTCGTAAACCGTAGGTCGTGGGTTCGAGTCCCACCGTTAGCTCCACAATTTTTGAAGCTCTGAGCCACATTCAGAGCTATTTTTATTGCCTTCGTCATCTTTGAGACACCTTCCATCCCCACTTCCATCCCCACGAACGGAGATAACGCAAGAACCGGCAGCCCATTCTGGGCTACGAGAGTTAGGCACAACGGAGACGTTCGAACTGTCCGTGTGTGCGCATAATAGGTTAGGGTGAATGACTCCCACTCACCCTAACCCCTCGATACGTCAGCCGCATAAGTTGACTTACAGGCCGTGTTTGCTCCACGCTTCGGCGGCGGCAACCAACCCCTGGCGGGCAGGGAATGGCAGAACAGGCCAGAGTTGGGCCAGACGATCCCACAAGATATCCGCCGGCTTCGATGGCGTCGCATCCACCGGTACTGCCATGAGTGTATCCCATAACGGCTGAAACCACTCTGATCGGATCCTCGTAGTGTTCAATACACCATGTTGGTACAACGATTCGGCCGTCATAGATTCCGTGGCCGCGAGGCGGTGATAGCGGCCGGCCCGCACGTTTAACCATAACAGGCTTCCTAAAAAGTCCGGGGACTGATGAATGGTGCGGACCAAAATATCGGGTGTGGACCAATGGAGAGCGTGAGCGGCGACCTCAGCCCAGGCGGGCGCTTCGCTCCCATCGGGAATGCACAGATGGACGAGGATCCAATCCCTTTCGGCTGAAGTACGTTCCACCTCGGTAGGCCAGGGCGGTAAATCCGCCATTAGCGCGGAGATCGGCAGAATCGGCACGGGGCAGGCGGTTAACCAGTTTGACAGGGTTTTTGGGGACGGTTGGCGATCGCCCCGTTCAAGCCGGGCGATGTGGCTGGCGTTCAAATCTAATTCTAACGATAACTGTTCTCGACTCAGGCCGCGCCCCAACCGCAGCAGGGATAAAATCTTGCCTAACGGCGCAGCGATAACCGCGGCCTTTTGCGGCGTGGCTTTGGCATGAGACGGAGGAGGTAGCTTTCCTTCCTCTTCCATGGTGTCAACTCCCTTGAAAAAAGATTTTGTACTACTCTATACGACGGTATAGCATCAGACAGAATTCTCTATATGTTGACCTTAATCGCGTCTTCCACGAGCGGTTCGAGGATGACTTATACCTGGCTTTGATAACGGCATGATAAATTTTAGCACAAAAGACCAGGATAGACCATTGACTTTAATTTCTGGGTCGCATAGAATAAAGTGGAAGACCAATGACAGCCATGGTCAAGGGAGGTGAAAAAAGACCATGACGACAGACATGCTCAACAAAACGATCACCGAAATCACTGGGCTCTCTCATCCGGCACTGCTAACGGTCGCTCAATTCGCTCAGATTCTTGGAATATCGGGCATAACGGTACGGAGAATGATCGAGCGCGGCGACGTGGCAGACGTAAAAATTCCGGGTACGATAGCGAAACGGATTCCGATAACCGAAATATATCGGATCTTCGGACATGGCGAGACGGGCGAACCCCTCGCCTGACCGGGGCAAGGTCAAAAGAACGGGATGCTGCGCAGTACGGGGAACTGGCAGCATCCTAAACCGGTCTAAAAAATTCGTCATTAAAAAACTTGAACTGAAAGGAGCTGATTCATCATCGAAAACTAAGGAGGCAGGACGAAATTAATTCCCATTCTGTAAAGGAAAATGGTGGACCCATCGCGAATAGGTAACTATCTTATTCGCGAAAGGGTCGATGTTCAGAATGGCTGATACTTCACAGCAGGAGC
>JAKACM010000155.1 GCA_021821465.1 Bacillota bacterium | reverse complement strand
CAGTTAGGAAAATTGCTGGGAAAACGAGGAATACCCTTGCGAATTTATCCGGCCAATTATCTCAGTGTATTCAAAGAAGTCACGACCCAGCAAAATACCCCCTATCGGCTCTTCTCTCCTTTCTTCCAACAACTCCGTTCGCTTCTGCAAGACCACACGCCAAATGTCGTGCCTGCACCAACGGATATGAAAGACTTTGGAATCATTCCCAGTGACAACCTCAAATCATGGGAATCCGAGTGCGCTTCTCATACAAAGACTCTGGCACTTTACTGGAGTCCCGGGGAAGAGTATCAAAGCGCCCAGTGGCAAAAGTTTTTTACCACGCGCCTGGATCACTACCATTTAGGGCAATACAATCATGATGAAGAGGAATCTTCTAAGCTTTCGGCTGCACTCCATTTCGGCGAAATCAGCATTCGCCGCATGATGAAAGATCTCATTGACCACTACGAGTTATTCGACACCTCCCGCCAAGTTCCGAGCGGTGTTCAAGATTTCTTCAAACAACTCGTGTCGAGAGAATTTTCGGCCTATTTACTGTACCACTTCCCCTTTTTGCTGGACACACCCAGCGATCATCACTGGACGACTTTCCCATGGAGACATGCTCCGAAATCTCTGCAAGCCTGGCAAGACGGCCTAAGTGGATATCCCATTGTTGATGCGGGCATGCGTCAACTGCGGAAAATGGGATGGATTCCTCACCGCGTCCGTATGATTGCGGCCAGCTTTCTTGTCAAAGACCTCCTGATTTCGTGGCAAGAAGGAGCAAAATGGTTTCGTGAACAGCTGGTCGACCATGACGAAGCCAGCAATAATATATCTTGGCAATGGATTAGCGGCACGGGCTTTGACCGTATTCCCTTCTTCCGTATCTATAATCCCGTTACCCAATCTCACAAATTTGATCCGGACGGGGAGTATATCAGAACCTGGCTGCCGGAACTGGCCAAGCTCCCTCTCTCTCTCCTTCATGCTCCATGGCAAGCTCCTTCCGATGTTTTGCAGTCTTTTGGGGTGAAACTGGGAGACAATTATCCCCCGCGCCTCGTCCGCCACGACCATGCCCGCCAAAAAGCCTTGGCGAGTTTTTCGTCATGGAAAAACCCTCCCGCACAATGGGACGGGAACGGCCCCTAAAAAATGGAACGCATCTCTGAACTGAAATTAACACAGCTTATCGCCGTGGTGATGATGGTTATGGCAAAACCCGAATGGACGGGAGGGTTTTGCCTGATCCTTATGTACAGCAGCAAGTTCCCAATCATATTGTCCCCTCTCCCCTGAACTCAAAAGAACAGCAGATCTATGAGATTCTTCTGAATCTGGCCAGTCAAGAAGATCGGGGCGTTTCTCTTGAGGCTTATCGCCCTGTTCACCGGGGACGCCATTCAAAGACCCAAAAAACGTGAATCGCAGAACCCCACATATCCGTCTTCTTGCCTACGGCCTAGGGTTCTTATTTTCGTCTTGATCAGCGAATCCTCTCAGTTCAACCGGAAGTCCCTCACGATTCCGAATGACCTTGTTCCAGGACACCGACTTGCCTCAAGAGGAGACTACACAAATTTCGTCTCGCAGGCCTTTTAGGCCATGGGACTGCAAATAGCTTATTGTTGGGAATTTCGCACGGGTTAAGGGAGTGTGGCGTGCGTTAATTCCAAGCCTTTCACACAGCCATCGACCAAATCCTAAATGCTTTCGGCTATCCCCGTGTCGAATTCCATCGGATCGTTGTTCGGTCCGTGGGACTTTATCAAAGATAGGATCACCCGACGATCTATGATTTGTGCCATGTTCACTACTCCCGCCCCGTCGTGTCTGCCGATTCTTTTCTTGCGTTTTCTGCAAGCGGCAGTGGTGACATCATGAACCATAGATGAGTGAGCATGCCAGGTCCCAAAGGAAAATATTCTCCGCGGAGATATGGAAGAACCAAATTATCGTAGTGAGATGATAAAGGGTGTCCCGATTGGCCGGTTAGATGAACTCCTACGGATTCCAAAGGAGTTGCCAGGTCCAGAATTTCCCGGTAGCTGGGCATGAACGCGACCCATCTGGGCCAAGGCAAATTGGGATCGAGAGCAAATGCCGTTTGCAAAGGGGTATATAAATCCCCCGGCATCGGCAACATTTGCCGGGAAAATAAGGGAGCCAACATTTTAACTTCGGCGAAAGGATGGAACAGCCGCGCCTTATGTGCCCGTCCCCATGCCCAGTGCCCGGGTGTCGTGCCAAAGTGTTGATAAAGCCAGCCTTGGGCTTCCTTCGCTGCTTGTTTAATATTCAGTTCCTGCCAATGCGCCAGAACGGCGGGGATTAGACGCTCCCCCATGAGACTCCACCAGTTCTCGGGATAAGGGTGGCTTCCGGGAAGTCCCGGCTGCATATTTTTGAAAAACGGGGTGAATAAACGTTCGCGAACAGATTTGGGGACGCTGGCCACAGCAAACAGATAGAGCACAGTGGGTGCGGGGCTGTTTACCGTTACCTGCCCATGAAAGTCACGAAGAATTTCTCGCCACTCGCTAGGAATTTCCGTTTCCCGCAGCCTTTCGGCGAGTTGATCTAAAGGTTTGGAATAAACGTCAAGCTGTATGGCACGAAATGTCTCTTTGGAATGCCTGGGCACCTCTTCCAGGAGTTCTTGAATGCGACGGGCCCGAGTACCCAACGAATAGCGACCAAATAACGGCACTTCCCCTTTGTCCCCGACAACCGGATTATTAGCACTGACAATATACCCTGATTCGGGATCAAAGATCCGGGGCATTTCCGTCCATTCAATCCACCCCAACCACCGGTTCTTTTGCGTGTTACCATCTACAACCCCCTGCCAGGGGCCATCTTTACGCAAAGGCACCCGCCCGGCGGCAATATAACCAATATGCCCCGCACGATCGGCATAGACAAAATTCTGGGCAGGCACCCACCATTCCGCCAAAGCCGTATTAAATGTCTCCCAGTCATGGGCCCGGTCAATACGCAAGACGGCCTGAGCCAAGGGCAGCGGCTGAAAACCCGTCCAGGCTAACGCGATATGATGCATAGGGTCTTCCGAATGAATTACCGGGCCCCATTTCGTCTCATAGCAAGTCAGTTTCTCGTCTTGCTGGCCTCTCACATGAATAATTTCCTCGCGCTGGATGATACTCTCTGTTTGGTCGTCAACCAAGTAATGCACTTGATCGGATTCCATTTTTATTCGGTACAGATCTTGAACATCGGGGTCAATATTGGTCACGCCCCAGGCAATATGCTGATTTTGGCCAATAACAATGCCGGGTGCCCCCGGTAACGACGCGCCGAATACATGGAGCGCCCCACCTTCCATAAACATTTCATACCAAATGGACGGCAATTGCGGCATCAAATGCGGGTCATTGGCCAAAATCGGTCCGCCGGTCACCGAATGGTTACCATCAACGACCCAGTTGTTGGAGCCGACTCCGATGCCCCCCCAAGGCTCGAAACTTCCCGAATCGGGAATAATCGTGGGAGCCGTAACATTGATCTGGCCAAATAGCCACTCTCGGATCTCTTGGTCAGCCTCACCAATCTGATCATAAATCCACTTTCCGTGCCAGATTGAGTTAAGCGACCAGGCCAACTGATAGGCTACCGCATTGGTGTCCTCTATGGTCCAAGGGCGCAATGCAGCTTTCAAAAAGCGATATTCGGGGGGCAGCGGCTGGGTCGAAAAAGCATAGTTAATGCCATCAACATAACACTGAACATATTCCTTGGTGTTGTCAGACCACGCCGTAACAGCTTCTGATGCCCAGTGGGAAATATGAAGTTTTCGCATGAAACGGTCGAAGGCCAAGACTTTGGGACCTAAGAGTTCTGCCAACTGGCCTAATGGCAACCGCCTTGACAAATCCATTTGAAAGGCCCGTTCCCTTCCATGAATAAACCCTTGTACAAATAAAGCGTCCTTCATGCTTTCCGCCTGCACGTGGGGAACCCCTACATCATCACGGGTAATTTCCACAGGACCTTCCAAGTGCTCTGTAAAAATCTCCTGCGGAAGTTTTTGCACAGGTCTTATCATGCCCAGCCACCGAAAAAAATGCGTGCTTCGCCGAAACCCATGCAACCACAAGGGATAAACTGAATCAACCTCATTGACATGCGACTTACGCATTCTTCACCTCGAAATCATTCGTGATGCCAACCAAAAATCTATACAATCCCATCCATGTCACCCGCTTGTAGTGTACAATTCTCTCGACAAAAATACTATGACCGTCTCTTTTCGCCAGGCGACGTTCTCATGCTCTTTTCATAGAAACCTTGTTTACTTAACAAGAATCCGACAACAAGAGGTTCAACATCATTAGTGCGGAGGAGATTATGCATTTTCTTATCGGCATCTGGAGCGCATTTCTTCAAACGTGGATTCACATCGGAATTCATATTTTTCCCCACACGATCCATCCTATGGTTGTTCACTTTCCGATTGCTCTCTTGTATTTGGCATTGGCCGTTGATGTTCTCGGAAAATTTGTGAAAACTCCCGAACGATTTTTGGATCGTGCCAGCTTTTGGCTGACAATTTTGGGATTTATTGCGGGTGCCGTGGCAGCTGCGATGGGTGTAATCTCAGAACAGTTTGTGAAATGGAATCACACCACGATTACCATATTGGCTGCTCATCAAAGAGATGCCGTTTTAACCGGAGTGTTTGCCTTTCTGGCCATCCTGGCCCGTCTCATTGCTCGCTATTCCTACGCCCCACGAGCCTCCGGTCCTCACTGGTCTTTTGTCGGCAGTGGCCGTGGACGTTCCACTGGGTTGTCCACTCTGTTTCTGTTTCTGGCAGTGGTCATGATTACCTTGACAGGCACCTTAGGAGGAACCATGGTCTATCATTACGGAGTGGGCATTCGACATGTCAGCTATACTAATCCCTTAAAGAAAAAGCCCGGAACAACTTCTGCCCTCTCTCATTGAGGGCTTTATTTTTCAAAAGAGAGATATTTAGCGGATCTTGGGCATAAACATAATATTAGAAAGAACAGCCCCGGCAGTTCACTGCCGGGTTAGACATTATCATGCCACGCCTGTCTGATTTCAGCCTGGCACGAAGGGGATCCGTGGGGGTTTATGACGGAAAGAAGTCCATGGGCAATACTGGGATTGCAACCGACACCCGATTCAGAAGAAATCCGGCGGGCTTATTTGCATAAGGTTCGTCAACATCATCCCGATTTGTATCAAGAGGATTCCCAAGCCCGTATGGCTCAGGAAGAAGAAATGAAGTGGATTAACTGGGCTTATACCGAAATCATGACCAATCCAGTCGCCAAACTTCCTCATCCTCCCGAACACCATGCATCTGACCCGCCACCCCCCCAAGAGCCGAGCCATCCCCCATGGGTTGTGTGTCCCTCACACAACCAACCAGCCCGTTCCTACTGTTCACGGTGCCACACACCTTTGTGCCCTGTTTGCCCTGGATTTCAGCACCAAGTTTGCGACTTTCACTTGCGTCAGGCTTCGAAGAGGAAATTCAGAGCCAGGGTAATGAGAGAATGGGCCTTTCTTGCTGTGATTGTCCTTTGGGGAAAATTATGGCCGTGGGCTTTATCCACGCTACTATGGGGCATTCTCGGCTATCTTGCCGCTCTTGGCATCCTAGAACTTCGACGATTGCGATATTTTGGCTGTCTGGCCTGGTTATTTATCCCCTACAGTTTGGTACTGGCGGGATTGTATCGTTTATATGACGGACTGAGCCGATGGAACAAGGAAGCAGGCGATATCTCTCGGTAAGCTCGTGTCTTGACGCACCAAAAATCGGTACGTTGACCCAAAATCAGACGATGGTCGTTTGGCCGATCTTCCGAGATCATTTCAGATATAGTAGGATCAGGAAATACCATCAAAATCATTTCAAATCGAATGGCAGGAGAATGTGATGCAAGAACCGATAATATCCGTAATTATTCCGACAGTGCATTTGTCCACTATCGGGCGAGCCTTGCGGTCGATTGCAGCGCAAAGTCCCGGTTTTGTCTCCCGCCTTGAAGTCTTCGTGATCTTTGACGGTAGGCCGCCTTGGGGCGCACAATCAGATCATCAATATCCTTACTCCTTGCATTTTATGGGCTTGTTGCCCCAACAAGGGGCAGCCACAGCCCGCAATGTGGGCCTGCATTTTGCCCGAGGACACTATATTGCGTTACTGGACGACGATGACGAATGGCTTCCCAATCACCTCGCCAGAACGATTCCTTTGTGCGAAAAAACTCAGGGAATTGTCTATACCGATGCCGAACTGTATCATGTCCAAGAAGGATGGCATCAGCCTTTTCGTTTTGCTTATCAACCGTCAATGCTTACCAAAACCAGTCCCGTCATTCCGTCCACGATGGTGGCTTTGCGCCAAACTTTTTCCGAAGTCGGATTCTTCGACACTCAAATTCCAGCCTATAGCGATTGGGATTGGGTATTACGGGCAAGTCTCAAAGGGCTTCCTATCACCCGCATTCCCGAAGTGACCACAAACTATTACTTTTCACCCGACTCCACCTCTTCTCATTCCCAAGACCTGATTCCGGAATTGCACAAGCTTTGCCAAAAACATCATCTCCGAAAAGTTCCGGTCGCGAATTTCGCAAAAATGATAACGGATCCCTGGTTTCAACGCTGGCGTGTTCCCGGACCCTGATCCCCTTCGGAAGCCACACTGTCCCCAAATCTTTGACTCTCCTAAGGAGATGGTCTTTCGCCAGGCCATCCCCCCACACTGCAAGAGGATTTACCCAAATTCCTCTCTTTGTTGTGAGGGTAAAAAACTGCCGTCTTGACCTCTGAATAAATACAGCTTATAATTGACCACGTAGTCAATATAAAGAGGTGAAGTGCGCACCATGCCACGCACAGAGTCAGCCAACCAAGAGATTCGCGAACAGCGCGAAGCCCAGATCCGGGCTACAGCTGCGCATTTGTTTGCTCATAACGGATATGTGGGAACCCGCATTGAGGATATTGCCCATGCCGTCTCAATGAGTAAAGGACTGTTATATCATTACTTTGGCAGAAAAGCCACACTGTATACTACACTCGTCGACCGTGCGAGTCGCGGTACTGTCCAACTCTTCCAAGAAAGCCTCACTGGCCCAGGTACCACTGCCGAACGGTTGCAGCGGCTCGTTAGGCAAATCGTGGAAGGTCTCACCGAGCAGCCCGACATGTTCATGGTAGTCATGCAAGCCTTTATGAGTGATGCCGTACCTATCGAAGCCCATGAAAAGGCCACCCGGTTTGCTCGTCAGACCCAAGACTTAATGAGCGCATTTATTCAAGAAGGCCAAGAGGTAAATGAGGTGATTGCCGGCAATCCCGAGCAATTGGCCTTGTTGCTGGGCTCCTGCATTCAAGGATTAGCCGTCAGCCAAGCCATGGAGGGTAGGGTACCGCCCATCACCAACACGCTGATTCACCTCTTCACCCGGCGGTGCGCGGGGTGAAGCAGGGATCCTCTTTATTTTTGCTTAATCATTGACTAGTTAATCAGTCAATAAAATAATATTTTGGGAAAGGAATGGATCACCCTAATGACTCAGCAACCCCGAATAAGGGGATGGGTATTAATCGGACTATTGGCGGGACCTTTTTTGACCATGGTAGACAGTAGCATTGTCAATGTGGGACTGCCGGCGATCTCTTCCAGTTTAAATTGTTCACTGGAGGATGTTCAGTGGGTCGCCAGCCTGTATCTGCTGTCTTTGGGACTCACTTTGGCGTTTGTCGCCGATGGGGCAAAACGCTGGGGGTCACTGCGCTTGTATACCGTCAGTTTAATCGGGTTCACGCTATTGTCTGGCCTGAGCGCCTTGGCACCTTCACTCCCCTGGCTGGTTACGGCACGGGTGGTTCAAGGACTTTTTGGGGGTCCCTTAGTGCCTTTGGCGATGAATATGATGTTTGGTGGAGATGGCCACGCGCAAAAACAGATGCCGGCCATGGCCGGCATGGTATTGTTTCTGGCGCCGGCAATCGCACCCCGCCTTGGGCGGCGTGCTGATTCACTGGGGCGGTTGGCCCCTCATTTTTCTAGTCAACGTGCCGGTCGGGGTTCTCGCATTGGTCGGGGTACGGCACATCCCGCCAGAATTGGGAGGACGGCTGTATGCGATTGTGCCACGGTTCGATGGTGCGGGATTCGTGGGGCTGGCGGTGGCCTTGACAGCCGTGACGTATGGTGCCGTGGAAGGCCCGCAGCGCGGTTGGTGGGCGGCTTCCGTGTGGCCCATCTGAACCGCCGGATTGTTGCTCTTAATCGCATACGGCGGGTGGGCCAGACGTCGTCGCCATCCCATCGTGGATGTGTCCTTCATGGTAGAGTAGGAGGCCCCTTCCGGGGCCGTCCCCTCATCGAACCGGACATGTGGTTTTCCCACATCCGGCTCTCCGACGATAGTTGCCCCTCGCTAGGGGCGAGAACCTTGCGCGAGCACCT
>JAKACM010000039.1 GCA_021821465.1 Bacillota bacterium | reverse complement strand
GTCGCCAATGCGAGACCCATACGTCCCCCTCTAGCCTAATCGAGCAGGAAAATCTTGTCCAGTTCTTAAAAAGCGCTCCCAATTTTTTAGTGAGAAAAATCATCAAAAGTTACCCGTAATGAGTATAAGGAACGCTAAGGAAGTACAAAGCCTAACAAGTTTAAAAACAGCAAGAGGAACAAAGGCCCCAAGCCAAAAAACAGTCCTCGGGAAGCCTGTGGTGGACCAGTCCACAGGCCCCCCTGCGGAGGCTGCGTCGGCTAAAGTTGGACGTTTATTAGCGGGCATAATAGGCTAACACCTCCTCGGTTAATTGACGATACCCTTCCGCTCCCGGATTTTGGGGCGCTTTCGATAATTTGGCTGATGAGATTCTGCCCTTGACGCGGGCCGAGTTGGCAGACATTCGCGTTCAGCGTGCCCTGAGACGCACAGAGCAGTCTTCAGAAGGCTCAAAACAGGTCAGGACCTCCTTTACTACGGCCACGCTGTGGGAAGCGCACGCAAGTCAACAATTGGGGTACCGAATCGTTCAGTCAAGCGTATGCGAACGTTGTGTTGTCTATCGGCTTAGGAACCATATCAACAAACGTTACGGGATGGGCATACATGTATGATAACGGGAATTGGTCAGCAAACATAACCTAACAAGGAGGGAGGTCGTGAGGACTATGATAAAGCGGTATCGAGCTGCATGGATCGCGGGTCTTATCGCCTTTGTTTTAACACAGTTTATGGCAGTGGGGTCCCAGCGCACGACGGCGATCGGAGCTGTGGGTCATGGACTGGCAGAAGGTCTCTGGGTCGGTCTGATTTGGTTTGCTATTGTGGGTATCGTGCAGTTCATCCTTCATCGTTCCCGGGTCCGATAGAAGGACGTCCACAAGTAACAAAAACATGATTGGTTTGGAAGGCCTTCCTATACACGCCCCCGGCTACGCTACGGATTGGTTAGCGGGGTGTGAAAGGAGAATGTGATGAAAGTGGGGATTACGCCAAAAGGTCTGGTGGTGGCTGGAGCTCTTTTGGTATTTTATTGGATTATCCAAGCCGGTTTTAATCACGGACGGTATTTGTGGGGTCCCGACAAGAATTTTTCTACCATTTTCTCCATGGGCATATTCACGGGTTTCTACCTGACGGCCCTCATCATGACGTGGGCGTATCATCTCCTGCGATAAGTCATCTAAATGTTGCATTAAAAGACCGGAACGGTATCCTGCCGTTCCGGTAATTGTCGTCAATCGTGCCAAAATTCTCCTTGACGGAATGCGCAGGGTCTCGGACAATTAACGCATTAGATGTCGAACGGGTTTCGGGCACGAAAAAACCCTCTCGATTGCTCAAGAGGGCCCCGATCCGCCACAACCCAATTTGTGGTGACGTGTGTTTATGGTTGCTCAAGCCATAAACCGTAAGCCAAGTATAACACAAGTTGCTCCCGTGACAACCAGAGTATGGCACGATATGGCAAGACCATGCCGGAGCATCTGGAATACTTTCCTTCGTCACCTCCCTTGAGGAGGTTTTTTGATGGATTTGTCGGCTTCCCCCCATCGAACGCACTGGATTCAGTCTCCTTTTGACCATGCGCAAACTTTGCATCCCCCCTCTGGCCAAGGCCTCGTCACCTTGGCTATTCATGACGGTCAGTGGCGGGAATGGCCAATCCCGGTCCAAGATGTCCCTATCGTGGCCCAATCGTTGGTCAATCGGCCCAATGTCTATATTGCGCAGAATCGGTTTCGGGGAAAGCGGCGATTAACGTGGCTATGGCAATTGGATGCGCTCTGGGTTGATCTGGATTTCTATAAAACATCCTATGCCGGCATGCGGTTTGATAGCCTGCTTTTTTGGCTGCACGAATTACTCCGCGAAGCTCATTTGCCTGATCCCACCCTGGTTGGGGTACAGCCGATATATGCTCCAAAATAGGAAATAGGCTGGGTGTAATTCCCAATACTTCAATGAAGCTAGTAAGTCATGTGGGGTTTCCGTCATAATCCCCGGTAATTTCTACTTCCGCATCAACCCGTCCGCGGGAGGAATCCGGGGAGTATTCACTAATACGCGACCCATGGTGCTCTATGTCGGCACGGCTGCACAACGCCGTGGTGGGCCTGGGTCCTCCTGGGTCATGGCGGTCTAGCGATCATCCCTATGCGAAGTAGAAGACTATGCAAAGTAAGTGGGTGCAATCGCCGGTTTGAAAGCGTTGGTGTTAGGGGCGGAAATCGGTCAGCTTTGTCGCCTCAGACCGCAAAACGAGCCGCCGTTGAGGCCAAACGTAAGATGTGTTAGCGCCTTTCCCTCATTTCCCAACTCCTGAAGCTGAACACATTATGCAAAGAAAATCGAGGCATTATTCCAATGACAGCACCATTTTTCAGTGTTTACTTTGCATAGCGAGCCATGCGGTGATCCAATGGGGCCTGCTGCTCACCGTGTGGCATCTACCCCTATTACCCACATTTATCAACATCGACCTGATGTGGGCGACGGGTCTTTTGGGATGTTGATCAGTGCCCGGGGATCCAATTGGCATACGGCAGCTTGATGCGGTCACGTCGCACGCGATTTTGGGTGTTTTTGCTCACCCTCGATAAAGATGGATTAAGAAATTCCTTCTCTGTCTTTGAAATATAGTGAGGAAGCTCCGGCCATTGAATCCGTCGGGCTCCCTGGATAAATATCATGATGTTTCCTTAAGCCATGCCGTGAGCTATAAGCAAGCCGTTGAGGTTTTGAAGGAGAACGGTTCTGTCGACCAGGGCTTGCTGCGCCATGTGTTTCCCCTGGGGTGGGAACACATCAATGTTTTGGGAGAATTTATCGACGATAATTCAGGTTTGACAGTCGATCGTTTACAGCCGCTAAGAGTGGAGGCCTCCGATTAACTCCCTATGTGTCCAATTCTCTCGTGGGCAATCCGCATGGTGTGGGCGGGCCCCCTTTTACCGGGGTGGGTGCCTCATTAACTCATTGGTTAACTCTTGGATTTGGAGGTACGTAAGGCCCAACGGCTGACCACTAGGCTCACGGGCCACCCTACCAAGAGAATCAGCAACAGACCTATGCCCAAAGATTCCCAATCGGGAGGGAAGCGATACCGTTCCCACTGAATCCAGGTGATGCTCCCTTCATTAGTGCCTAAAGCCACGGCCCATAACAGCAATCCACAGATGATTGCCTGCCGGACGGACTGGAGACGCCAGGCTACTTGCAGGCAGACGCCGATTAGCGCGATTAACCAGAGGATGTATGTGGGGATTTTTCCTAAGTAGATACTCGCTATCCCTAATAGAATGCCTACTAGAGTTACCCCAAGACGTGCCTGCGTGTAAGGTGTGCACCACTTAATTTAGGACCACCCATCCTTGGTAGTCAGTCCCCGTGATCTCATTACATGATGATGAACTATTAACGTCGGTGGTAAATCGATTGCCTGTCCCCCCATTCCATGCTAGAGATACGCTGTCGGGATTAGACGACGTGCCAATAATAGGACATCCCGCCGTATATCCGTTTCCTGCCCAGTTGATCCAATTCCAGTATATAGGCGAACTCGGTGAATGAGTCAACCACACCGAATAATGCGTGACGTTCAAGGTGCCATTAGCGGTATCATTATTATACTTAATGGAATAGTCTGCCCATGCGTTGTGATAGGTATTAAATGATCCGGTGGCGACCATACTCGACATCGGTTGAATTGCAGGCAACATAGCCTGTGGATTTTCTGTGGTTTGCCTACGACTTTGTTGTGCAATTAACTGATGAAGATGAGAAATTTCTTGGGCTCGCTGATGAGCACTCCCCCGAATGGGCACATAAACATCATGTGCGGCCTGAGCTTGTTTGAGAGAAATGGCATGCACTGCAATAAGACTTCCCGGTGGCGCAGGCATCGTTCGCGTCCATAACACGTGACCATGAGCATAGTCTGTATAGGTAATTGTATAGTGCTGGCTTCGCGTTACGTTTTGTCCTACGAAGACCATGGTTGATGGTGTGGATGCATGTAGTGGGTAGGATGCTCCGGAGACTACCACCATGAGCCCAACCCCACTGATCAGACCTAAAAACGTTTTGTGAGACGGTTTTTGCACGTCTTGATCACTCCTTACACCTTATTGGTTAGTCTATATTACCTAATTACATCGTACTATAAAGGTTGGGGTGATCTCCCGCGGTTATAAAAATTTTCCCATACTAATCCAACTATCCCTTTTGGGATGTGCTTTCGGAGTGGAGGGCGAAAGGATGAAGCGACCTTGCCTCCGGCACCCCGCGATGTCCATTTGGGGTCCGTGCAAACCGGTACAACTAGGGTGGCTTATGCCGGACCGGATCAACACTGGGCTCGGTAAGACACCTGATATTCTCTATCTCAAAAACGAGGGTTTGTGAGATACATTACGTATCGTGTGAACTCTCCTACTCAAAGCCCAAAACTCACGTTCATAACTTATCTCAAAAACAAAATATCAATACTGTTTACACTATTGGTGTGTGAGACAATAGATACACCTTTCTGGGATGGTGATGCGTGGTTATGCTTATTGGATATGCTCGGGTATCGACACAGGACCAAAATTTAGATCTACAACGAGACGCTCTACAACGAGTAGGATGTGAGAAAATATTCACCGATGTTTCTGCGGGCTCGAAGTCATCACGCCCGGGGCTGGATGAAGCTCTTTCTTACTTGCGAGAGGGCGATACCCTGGTTGTTTGGCGGTTGGATCGACTCGGAAGGTCGCTAAAACATCTAATCGATGCCGTCAACGGTTTCAGTGAGCGTCATGTTAGCTTCCGGAGCCTTCAAGAGCATATTGATACGACGACAAGCGGCGGGAAATTGATTTTCCACGTTTTTGGTGCCTTGGCTGAGTTTGAGCGTGAAATCATCCGCGAACGGACGCAAGCGGGTCTATCTTCGGCGCGGGCTAGAGGCCGTGCGGGAGGCCGACCGCGAGTCATGGATGAAAAAAAGTTGCAGATGGCTATCGAGCTTTTTAAGGATCCTAGTCGGTCGATTGACGATATTTGTGCAGTTCTTCGGGTCTCCCGGCCTACTTTGTATCGTTACTTACAGCAAAGCAAACAACAGGTGGAATGACATGGCATCCATCGAACGCACCGCATACCCACGATTTAAACGCAACCTGACACAAAAGGAACTTCAGGACGTTTACACACCGACACCTCAAGAGATCCAGTTTGCCTACAGTGCTGCCCGTGGAGCTGAGCCTTTGCTTCATCTGCTGGTGATGCTGAAGGCATTCCAGCGCTTGGGGTACTTCCCGCCCATTACTGATGTACCGGTATCAATCATCAACTACATTCGGCAGCAATTGTCTCTCCCGCAAGAAATCCAGCCAAATGTCACTCCGAGAACTCGTTATACACATCACGATGCTATTCGGGAATACCTTGAGGTCATTCCGTTTGGAAAACATGCCAGACATATCTGTACGCAGGCGTTGTACCAATCAGCCTATGTTATGGACAACCCTGCTGACCTAATTAACGTAGCCATCGAGGAACTGGTTAAAGATCGCTGTGAGCTACCCGGGTACAGCGCCCTGGATCGTTTAGCACGGCGTATTCGAATTCTGGTGAATCGTCAGTTCTTCCACAACGTATTTAGCCGACTGAGTGCTATGGAACAGCGCCGCCTAAACGAATTGCTTGATGTAGAAAATCCTCGTCATAAGAGCGACTTCAATTATCTGAAGGAGACACCGAAAAGCGCAACGGTAAGCCACATGCGTGACTTACAGGTTCGGTTTTCCTGGTTGTTGACCATGGGAGACGTGGAGAAGCTTCTGGAAGGAATTCCGAACGCGAAGATAAAGCACTTTGCCGCTGAAGCTCGATCTTTAGACGCGGCAGAAATGCGGCAGTATGTCGAGTCAAAGCGTTATACACTCCTGCTGGCCATGGTACACCAGGCGCGGGCTACGGCCCGTGACAACCTGGTGGAGACTTTTCTTAAGCGGATCGGAGCGATTCACAACAAGGGAAAGCAGGCTCTGGTTGAGCTGCAGGAGAAACACCGCACAAAAACAGAACGCCTCATTGCTATTTTCGCCGAAGTTTTACAAACCGCCGATGGTCATCAGGATGATGATGCCACCCTTGGGCGTAGCTTGAAGGATCTTCTGGATGCCCGAGGAGGAGCAAACGTCTTGCTCGATGATTGCGAGTCAATCTCAGCGTACAGCGGCAACAACTATCTGCCGTTGCTTTGGAAGTTCTACAAAAGCCACCGCCCTGAACTGTTCCGGATGGTCCGCCTGTTGGACATCGACTCCACTTCTCAAGACCACTCCCTGACAGATGCTCTGGAATTCCTACTGCGGAATGAGAATCGGCGTAGTGAGTTAGTCGAGGGTGATTTAGATCTTTCTTTTGCCAGCGAACAATGGATTCGCACGGTCTCGGTCAGGCAACACGGAGAGATTGTCTATAACCGTTGTCATCTGGAGGTTTGCGTGTTCAGCTGTGTGGCCACCGAACTCAAAAGTGGTGACCTCAGCGTGAAGGGATCCGAGAGCTTCGCGGATTACCGGGATCAGTTGCTTGATTGGAGCGAATGTGAACCTATGGTTGCTGATTACTGCCGGGAACTGGGGTTCAACCCCACTGCCGCTGGCTTTATACAGCAGTTGCGGAAGTGGTCCTTTTTCGGCGGTGAAGGGGTCATTGCCGAGAACGATCCGGAAGAACAGGAGAAGCGTATCAAGTACAAGGATCTAAGCCAGATCCAGATTGGCCGGAATCAGGGCGAGGCCGGTTAACTCCACCGGTAACGGTTGCAGCCGGCGATGTTGGGGATGATCGGGAGGCAAGACCATACCTTCATAGATGGTCTGCCCCGCCAATTCATCCGGATCGAAGCCCAAGCTGATGGTGAGGCTCCCTTGCGGGTCCAGATCGACAGCGAGACAGGAATGCCCCTGCGCGACGAGCTCCCAGGCCACATTCGCCACGGTGGCCGTTTTGCCCACACCACCTTTTTGGTTCACGACGGCAATCACATGGGCCATCATAGTTCCCCCTCTTAACGTATACGGTATACGGGAAGGTCTACCGTATACGACTAGGCATTGATGAACAATGTATACCATGGTATACTCCCTTTAGGCAAGGGGATGATCACCAATGGCCGGCAGTACCATTCGACGATCGACGATTGAAAAGGCCATCTACAAAACACTCGCCATTGCGGCCGGTTCCGAGCAGGTCCATTCTGGCCAGTCGGACGATGTGCGCCAGGCTCGGCAACGAGCTCAAGCCATGCGGTTTGCCCTGGCGTGTTTATGCCGCGAATTAGGTATCCCATTCGATGGCATGGATGACAATGCTCCCAAGTCATCCATCCTGTCCACAACGCACAATGGGGTATAGCAGGCGATGACATAAGGAACGAGTTCACAGAGGGGGTGTCTTAATGTGGCTGGATACGGAGGCTCATTTGGCGTTATATCGGTTTGTTCGTGAGTTGGAATCGGCCCCGCCGGTGAAATCCGTGCATGGTTTGATGATGGGAGCAGAAATGCATGTGTGGATCGTATTACGGGAACGTAGCCGAGACGCCCGTTACGCAGTATACACGGCTCAACTGAAAGCCGATCCGGAATTTCTGTTGATGTTGCATTTCACCGAGTCTCTCGATGCAGTGCCAAAAGACGCGGCACGAGTCGATCGAGTGCGCATATGAGTGTCTCTTTGTCACATAAACAGCAGATTTCGGCTAATCAAGAAATGGCGAAGCATTTGAAGACCTTGCATGCCGATTCGGTGTTAGGGAGTGCCAGTCGACAATGGTGCATGACTCTCTATTTCTACATGGCTGTTCATCACGTCGAAGAACAATTGCAAAACAAGATGTTTTCTCCTTCAAGCCATGCTGTGCGAAAAAAGAACATCCGGCATGTGTGGGGAACCGCTCCATCGGCCGCTGTTCTAGGCTACATGGATTTAGAAACCCACTCACGCGAGACACGTTATGACGGAATGGTTCCGACAGACCAAGACCTAGCCGATGCGGAATCCCAGTTAAATGACGTGCTAACATGTCTTGTTTAAGATTATTAATTCACATCCCAGGAGGACGAGTCTTATGGCCTTAGACCGAGTGCCTTTAACGCCGGAACAAGCGGAAGAAATCGATAACCTCCGTCGTCTCGGACAATTTACCGAGGACGTATGGCACACGCTATTCATTCAAGAAGGGCTCCATGGCCTCCGACTACGGGCAGCGGCAGTGCTTTACCGGACACGTCCTCTCACCATCAGCGCCGTCGCCGATCAGGTGCATCTGTCCCGGGGCGAATTGATCGACTGGTTTCACACGCAGGGGATTGCCCCCTGGATCGATCCGGCAGAAGAAGCGGATGTGTCCGCTCACTGGGATGCGTGGATCCAGCAAATCCGATCTCATTCCTAACCGATGAAAAGTGTCATAATCCAATTTCAGCCGCCGCATTGTCCTCAAACAGTCGCTGCTCAAAGAACTTTAATAACTCCACTGCCCCAATTTTTGATAAGCGAAAGATGAAGAATGCTGCCTGATCGAAAGGCCATAAGGTCAGCGCTTTCCATCCATGCGCCAAAGCATCAGCTACCTTGTCAGGAGACGTATCTCCGCATTCTGCCGCGATCTCAAGTGAAACACTCGCCACGTCAGCCCGTCCAAAAATGGTGGACAGTTCAAATTGAGGCCATGGGTCTCCTTCTTGACGCAACCAGATCCACGCCTCCCATTTTAGTTGCTTATGCGCTCGGCTCTCGTTGCCGATGGTTCTCATTAGGCGATCGTAGGTCTCCGTATAAAGAGGCTCCGTGGGCGCCGTGGCCACATATGGCGACACCTCTGCGATAATCCATCCGTCATTCAGGAACCGTGCTAACTCCTCGTAGCTTTCAGGCCATAAACCACGGGGCCCCCGACCGCCACCAGTTACTGTTTCGCTACTATAAAAGAGCCGCTCAATGTCGTGTCGCGTCCATGCCATATCGCTACCCCTCGGAATGTCCTGGAGACTGATCGGAAAATTTCCTAATCCATTCGGCCGCCATATCATAACTGGTATCCAGCAACCCATTCACGCGGGCTTCATCCGCACGGTCTATTGCGATCCATCTATGAAAAAGAGCATCGTGGGTTATCGACGCACTGTCAGCAGCACTCTCGGCCATCAATTCAAAAGTTGCGAGTCCCAACGACACCAGGGATACCAGGGATTCTGTAAACGACACATCGCGATTACGCGTCCGCATCTGAATCATTTGATATTCGCGGACGGCAGTCTCAATAGATGGGGGCAACGTAATCGTCTTGCGCATGACTTCTCACCTCGTGCTCTATCCTATCATATGAGATTCTTAGCATCAATGATTCTTTGGTCTTGCTTAAATTACGCGCTTGCATTACTAAGGGGGTGCCAACCCGCATGAAGACGACGAATTCCCGAATTTTACGCCGAATGCAGGCTCGAAAACACGCCGAGAAACGCCACACCGAAACTGCCAAAGTGGCGGTCGGGTACATTCGTGTGAGCACCGAAGAACAGCGCGACTCGGGATTGAGTCTGGGAGCGCAACGCGAATCGATTGAGGCCTTTGCCAAATCGCAAGGTTATCAGTTGCTTGAAATTATCGAAGACGCCGCGGTTTCGGGGGCCAAGGATCCGACGTCACGGCCGGGGTTTAGTCGCGTCTTGGAATTGGCCCAGCAAGAAGCCTTCGGTATTTTGCTCCTCTGGAAATTTGATCGATTGGCCCGTCACCTGGCCTTTGCCGTCACGACGGCTCAAACTCTTCGCGAACAGTACGGAGTGACGTTGCGGTCAGTCACCGAGCCGATTGAAACGGAAAGTCCGGTGGGTCAGATGATGTTCGGGATCTTTGCCAGCATGGCAGCCATGGAGCGAGAGGAGATCAAGGAACGGACGCTCATGGGAAGAAAAACCAAAGCCAAACACGGCGGCTTTGCCGGCGGCAAGTCTCCCTATGGCTACCGCCGCGATAAAGAAGGCGGACTCGAAGTGATTCCCGAAGAGGCCACGGTTGTTCGTCATATCTTCGCGCTAACCAAGCAAGGGTTGGGAACCAAGGCCATCGCCGCCCGCTTAAATCAGGAAGACGTGTCGACCCGCAGTGGCAAGCCGTGGATCTTCACCACGATTAAAGGCATCTTGGAAAACGCCAAATATGAGGGACTCGTGGAGTACTACTTCAAGGATGAAGGCCTGCATGTCAAACAGCGAGGCCGTCACGAGGCGATTTTGCCCCCAAAAGCGTCACAGCGCGTCGGGTAAAAAGAAAAGGGGCGGGGAGGTCTGATCATGACAACAGCTGATGCATATCCGTGGCGTAAACAGGTTCAAAGATTATTACAAGAGTATGGCCTTCCTGCGCGTGTCGTGTAAGGAAGTACGAGAGCTCACTGAGCTCGAAACCGACTACGGCGATCCGTAAAGCTATTGAAGCATTGCCTTGGGAATATCGAGAAGTCGTCACAGTATTGGATGATTGTCCATCACCCTCGATCCCACAACTGTATCCTCATATATTCCCCCATTCGACGCACCCACTGGGTCACGGCGTCCAGACGATAGGGAACCGTGCCCACGATGTGGGCACGGTCGCGCCCGGGACGGACCGCGGCAATGACAATGGTTTCGGCGGAGACATCGAAACCCATATAACGGGCATACTGTTCCATGAGACACCAGTCCTCTCTCGGAAATGTTTTCCAGACACCCGTAGTGTACCCACTACGGATTCGGGAGATCGACTCGGTGTCATCATTCTATCTACTGATACCCTGAGCTCAACACTATACCTCTGCGGTTTCTGTGGCCCAGGCGGGAGAACTCAGTAGCCTCTTTACGGTAGGATGGATCCAAGACACCACGCAAACGGTCACGCTCGCGTCAGCCGGGGCTCAGATGTCATAGCTTAATCTGTGGACATTTATCCAGTCTATTCGCCGTGAAGTGCGTTGATGGCGATCTGGCTGATCAGCCTGACGTACCGAAATGAGCCATAAAAGGAGACATGCACATTCGTCCATTAATCACCGGCAGACACTAAAACGGTGGAGAACGGTTGATTTTTCTTTGGGCAATCCCTGTTGTGTGGGTGGAATCTCCATGTGGAGTGGCGGTTTTTGTGTTCATCCACCCTTTCGAGGGATCGTGCAAAAACACCCAAAACCCCGGCTGTTTCGCATGGGTATCTCCCCTGTTTTTCTAGTGGCGGCATCCCATAAACACATATGTATCTTTCGTAGGCAGGTCTATAGAGAAAAATCTCCTTCGCACTTAGGGTATTCTGCGGAAAATGTCGGTGATTCCCAGTAACTTTCCGAGAGTCGGCATCGTTATATACTTGCGATGATTAGTTCGGCAATCCCTTACGGATGGGATTATGGCAGACATTGATCAGCCACAGCCGTGCGGCGGCCTGTCAAGTCTGAGGATCCCGGCAAATTTTTTAGAACCCACGGAGGCATCATCACATGATAAAACTAAACCATTGGGTATTCGGCTCGGCCATTCTTTTGGGCAGTATGGTCCTCACCGGATGTGGCACTAGCGGACGCCCCGTAGCCATTGCTCCCAGTCATCATTCTCAGGCGGTGAGTCCATCGACTTCCGCATCCCCTGCGACATCATCGACAACGCCGTCATCAAGTCCTGTATCCTCGTCACCTTTCCCAACATCGTCGACCTCCGCATTGAGTTCTCCAACACCCGCGCCCCTACCATTGTCGTACGTTACCTATCACAACAAAATTTGGGGATATTCTTTAGCCGTGCCACAAACGTTTACCGAATCTGGACCAGCAGAAGATAGGGATGGGAGGTCATGGAGTTCCGGCTCGGTAAATATTGTAGTGTACGGGGAATATAGTAACGCAATGGGACACATTGAAACGATCGCTTCTGCGTTGAGCACTTTGGACCATCAGAAGCACCCTTCGTATCAGGCCCATGGAGCCGATTGGCTCGTCGTGTCAGGAACCCATGGCTCCCCAATCTATTACATCAAAGAATTCATTGGGTCCACTAATATGGATGTTCTATCCATCTCGTATCCTGCGGCTGACAAGAACCATTGGCAATCGATGGTCAGTGCGGTATCCCATTCATTTAAACCCGGTAGCTTGTAGTAAAAGAAAAAACTCTCACCCGGCTAAGATGTCGGATGAGAGTGGAGTACATGGGATTTCGAGTTATGTGGTGGAATCCAGGTCAGACAGACAGGAGTTGGCCTGAATCGTGTCATATAACGCCGATCCGGGTCCATTGCCATCGTTGTATTCGCTTTCCGCCCATAGCCGTGGTGTCGACGCCGATGGAGTACCAGACCACCCACAGTAATTGATATAGGTGTTAAGCGATGCGATCGGTGAGTACCCTTGCCCCAACGCTATGGACGCTTGCTGCACTCCCTCCGCATAGTTTCCAGCGCTCGCATAGTATTGGTACGTAGCGGCCACGAACGAATATCCCTTGGACAGCAGGTTTGCATAGGATGCCACTCCTTCTTCGAGAGAACAGAAACACAACTCCGTATAGCCGGACGGGGAACACTCGGTACCTACTCCACATGTGGCCCCTTGGTTTCCTGGATTGTAGCACACACTGATATCGCCGCCACCCCAGCCACTTTCGTTGCCCCATTGAGCCAAGATGAGCGACGCGGGAATGGGATTACTCCCCATTTTGCATGCGGCAAATTTGGCCCAATCTTCATAGTTCGAGACAAAGGTGCACACAGGGTAGTCCCCGTTTGCGGGGGTTGTTGTTGGAGCAGTACAGGTCGTAGGACACGTATTTAAAGACGATCCTGTGCAATATGCGGAGGGGTGTGGATGCAGCATCGATGAAGATCAATCCACACTCGTTCCCGACAATGATCGTTGGTGGGAAGCGTAATCCCACTCAATAAAGCAGCCGGAGGATATTCCTCCTGCTGCTTTATTTTACGTGAGACCCCTGTGTAACGTTATCTCCGTTCGAACCGTTTTACCTTTATGAACACACCCGTACGATGGAGGCCTTATGATTAGGTACTCAGGCTTACGCAGGAAAAAAATAGGAATCCGTATGGCCCGGCGTCCTCCGATCAGCGAGAGGCGAGAACAGCAGGAGACCCTGGCTTCTCACGACCCGGTAGCTCCCGTAGCGGAAGCCAACGACTGGATTAGTCAATGGATTGCGGAATGGGGCGATGCACTGGCGCGCTTTGTTCTGTCCTATACCCATGATCGGGAACTGGCGCAGGATATTGCCCAAGAAACCTTCTGGCGCCTGTATCAGTGGCACGAAGCCCATCCCCACCAAACCATTCACGGCGGATGGCTCTTTACCACGGCCCGTCACTTAATCATTGATGCCCATCGGCGGCGGCACCCGCCCCGGAATGGGGGCGAGGGGGAGAGGATCGAGTCACCAGTCTCGGCCATGGATCAGCAAATCGTACAACGTCTCGCGGTGCAAACCGTACTCGATCACTTACGCCCGACCGATCGGGAATGTTTATGGCTCTTTTATTATCAATCGTTATCCATCGCTCAAATTGCCCAGATTCTCCAGTTATCCGAAGCAGGAGTCCGCGTACGGCTCTATCGAGCCCGCAAGCGATTTGCCCAACTCTGGAAGGAGGACGACCATGCACCCCAGGGATAAGAACCGAGCAGGGACCGATGAGAAGGCTTTACGAGCCTGGTTCGACCGCCTGGAGTGGCCGGGCGGGGATGAAGACTTTCATTTTGACACGCAACGATGGAATCAAGAATGGTCCCGCCGTGGACATCCCGAGAGGGACACACCTCACCGATGGGTTAGGATTGCGATAGGATTGCTGGTCATCACCGGCAGTGTCAGTGTGATTACGCTGGATACCGGTCATCATCTGGCGCTTAGCCCGAAGACCACGCCAATCCTCCCGAAGTCCCGGGCGAGTACCCCCTTATTTCTGGCTGCCCAAGCCAGTCCGGTCATCGTCCAAGCAATGCATGCGCTAGGATCTGATCCTCGCGTGCCGTTGGAAGCACCCCAAACGCTCCCTTATGCCCAGCAAAAAACGACCATCCTCTCCGCTACGGCACACGTTTGGGGGGGAACAGCCCTGCCGACCTATCAGGTAGAACTCTGGCAAACCCCGCAAGCTTGGCCGATAAACAGTCCCCGGATCTCCGTCTCGACAGCCTACCGTCTGGCTGCGTATTCGGGGACGAATTATGCCCGTCAAGGTGCCACTGGACTGCAAGAAGGACTGCAAAACGAGTCGGGCTACTCCATCGCCCCCGGTCCACAAACCGCGGTCCCTCTGGCACCGGGGATTATCGCTCAAGAATCACAGAGCAGCGCGTCGGTCGACACGGTGTCTGCCACCAGTTTGCACTGGAAACACGGACGATGGCAGATAGTGGTCAATGCACCGTCAGCTGCCATCGCCCGCCAGCAGAGTCAGCAATTAGTGCAGGCGATGACCGCACGTCCCTTACCCACACCAAGCACTCAGGGATACCTGGTGCTCAACGTGACACCAAGTGTCACGTCCCATGGATCGCCCCGGTTAGCCCCTCAGGTTTCCATTACCTGGAGTCGCGAAACCACCGTATATCACGTTACCACCTATTCCGATGTCTTCCAGCGAACCAACATGGCGATAGAAATCGCCCACTCCATGCGCCGGTACACCCCGTAAAGGGGAGTCAGGTATGTTCGATTAATGTTCGTGTGCGGTCTTAAAACCCCATATTCCCTTTAAGGAGGAGTTTTATATGAAACAGTATCTCATTGTAGCGAGCGTATTAGGGAGTGTTGCCTTAGCCGGTTGTGGTGTGAATGGACAGCTCAGTGCCACACCTACGGGCCATGGCACTTATCATATCAGTGGAACGGTGCATACCCACGGTTCGTCCTCCGTATCTCCTGCCTCTTCACCACCTTCCCAAACGGGCACCGCGCCCACCAAGACATCTCCTGTTCCGTCGTCACAAACCTCACGATCTTCCCCCTCTCCTCAGCAGGTCGCGAAAGTGTCGGTGACAGCCGATCCGCCGTCCGTCACGCCGGGGGAAAACACGACAATTTCCGGTACGGTCTGGTTACCCAATGGCCAGGGAGCCCCCGGGGCGACCATTACCATCATGGGCCTCCCTCACGAACCGACCGGGGACACCGTAAAGACGAATGTCGCCGGACAATTTGCGGTCACCGCGGCTTGGTCTCAGCCGGGAACATATCAGGTGAGTGCGGGGAATGGGTTAGTAGGCTCGCAAACGCATGTGGTTGTTTCCGCGTCGGGAGCTTCGCCCGACACGCCAGGGTTTGCGGGTCAAGAGGTCCAGTTGGATACGGCGAAACACACCCCTCCTGCCATTCCCAATGGCTTTCAATCACCCCCCGGCCAACAGTTAACCTTTTCTGCTTCACGGTATCACCGGGTCGAAGGCTTTACGGGGAGGCTGCACGGACATTCTTTTGTGTTAGATTTTTACCAAGAACCGCATGTCGGGCTGTTTGTGGGCGTGCAATACCAGGGGCATCCCCGGTATTTTGGGTATGGTCCCAGTCCCGTTTTTCGTGTGATCAACTTTACTCAGAACACGGTGATACTCGGAAACTCCGCGGCCGGGACATACATGGCATTAAATCTCCTCACTGGCCAACAAACGACCCATCCTAGTCAGGTCGTCCCGCTCAAAGGCTACTTGGGGTTAACGGGGCCTGCATACATTCTGGGACTCCCCGGTACCCACTATCCGGCGACGATCCCTTACGGGTCCGCCAACTAATCCAGACAACGACAGTGGGAACCCCCTATCCCATTTTGGGGTCGGGCCGACATTTTAACCCCAATCTCCGCTAAGGAGTCATCCCCATGTGGGTGTTTTTGCCCAGCCCTTCGAAAAGGTGGATGAACATAAAAAAACCGCCACCCCACATGGGGATCCCACCCACACAACGCGGATTGCCCACGGGAGAATGGGACATCTGGTGTGGTTTGACGAAATCTCGCGATGTCCATTTCGGGTACAGCCGACTCCACCACGCGATGGGACATATTATCCAGCTTATTTCCTATTTTGGAGCGTATATCGGTTGTACCCGAAGTCGACCTCGGTGTACCCATCGGGTATGGCAACGATTCGTTCTTTTTGGGGCCATAACCCCAATGTAACCCATTATCTCTCCGTTTTTTAAAACATAACAGGTCTTATGTTAACCCGGGGACGATTGTCGACAAATCAGGGGTATGTGTAGTCATGGAACGAAAAACCTCGATAAGCGATTCAGTTTATGGATAGGGGCCGGCTCATCGCGGGAAGTCGTCGATAGTCGCCGTGAGCACGGGTAACGTAAAAGAGTCGCGTCCCACCCTATTGATGTGATCATATCCGAGGGTGAAAGCCGTGTGACATCTGCCTTGTCGAGGATTTGACCGCGTGATAATGGGAGCCTCCGATTACCGGTCCGCTGTGTCCCATTCTCCCGTGGGCAATCCGCGTGGTGTGAGTGGGATCCCCGTGTGGAGTGGCGGTTTTTGTGGTCATCCACCTGTTCTTGTTTAATGGTGTTTCGGCAGGAAAAAATTAAAATTAGATTAACTTTATATTATGTTTGTGTTAACAATGTATTGATTATTAAGACAAGTACGTCTAGCATGAAACCGATGACGTTCACGTCATTAATTTGGGGTATGTGGGTGACTACTGCCTATTAGGGGGTTTGTTGGATGTCTGAATCCCACGTCTCAGGATTTGGAGACCTGCCGGTTAACCGCTTTGTCAGACGACTCACGATCCTTTCCGCCATGGGAGTTTTTCTTGACGGGTATGATTTGACCATCATTTCCGTGGCCTTACTGTTTATCAAACCGCAATTCCATCCGGCACCCTATCTTTTGGGTTTCATTGGGGCCGCAGCGGTCATCGGAATGTTTATCGGTTCTCTCGTGTTTGGCAATCTCACCGACCGTTTCGGACGACGCACGATGTATCTGCTGGATCTGCTCTTCTTTGTCGTTTTTGCCATCTTATCGGCGCTGTCGCAGAATATGATCGAGTTGATTGTGTTTCGTTTTCTCCTCGGCATCGGGTTAGGGGCGGATTATCCGATCTCGTCGACGATCACGGCGGAATTTGCCCCGACCCGGCGCCGGGGCATGTTATTAGTCGTCACCATCGCGTTCTGGTCGGTGGGGGCGATCTTTGCTTACCTGGTCGACCTGTTGCTATTGCATACGGGCCCCAACGCCTGGCGTTATATGCTGGCGTCCGGAGCCATCCCGGCCCTCTTAGTGATTTGGGGGCGGCGCTCCATCCCGGAATCGCCGCGTTGGCTTCTGGCGAAAGGAGAAAAAGACAAAGGGATGGCCGTGGCGAGCCACGTCATGGAAGAGGCTGGCATCCGTCTCACCCGACCAACTCGGCCTGGATACCACGCCCGTGGCGAAAATCGCCTCCTTCTCGCGATTGTTCGCGCCGGATTTGATCCGGCTCACGTTCTTTACGGCCTCCTGTTGGTTTTTGTTCGATGTCGGCAATTATGCAACGATTGTTTTCTATCCCACGATCTTCAAGATGTTAAAGGGGTCCACCTTGACATCCTCGGTGTTGGCGTCCATGGGGGTTTTCGCCATTAGTTTTATTGGCATTATTTTGGTGTGGTTATTCGTGGACCGCGTCGGTCGGAAACGGCTGCAAGCCTGGGGGTTCTTGGGATTGGGCGTTATTTTTATTTTCATGGGTCTGATTCCCCGTCCGTCATTTCCGATCTTTCTCGGCTTATTTCTTTTGCTTTCCATTGTAGACCAAGGTCCCGGACAATTAACCTATGTCTTTCCCACTGAAGTTTTTCCGACGGCCGTACGGGCGAGTGGACACGGCTTTGCCACAGCGTCCTCACGCCTCGGAGCCCTTTTGGGCATTCTGGTCCTGCCCATCTTTGTGGCCTCCGTAGGACTGTCGGCGGCGCTGATTGTCTTTGGTGTGTGCGACCTGCTGGGCTGGGTGATTACCCTGTGGCTCGCCCCGGAACCGAAGGGACAGGCTTTGCTCCAAAATTAGGTTCTACGCTGTTTCCATATCACAAAAACTGGATCGCTTATCGAGGTTTTTCGTTCCATGACTACACATACCCCGGTAAGAGGAATTGCTTAATCCACCTGTTCGAGGGGCTGGGCAAAAACCCCTACAGGGGAAAAGGACGCCTTCCCACAAAAAGACCAGCCTGTCGGGTTTGGGACAGGCTGGTAGAATAACGTCATTTGCGGCCTCCTAGGAAGGAGGTGAGAGCGGATGCATATCACACTGACAGTTACCATCTCACTTCCAGGAGCTCTGGTGCTGTACAGCTGGTGGTGCTCTAAGCGCCGGAAACGGCCTTAGCTCTCACCGGCCCCCTGCCCCACAGGGGGCCTTTCTAGTGTGAGTGTATCCCATTCGGTTTATCCCTGCAAACGCATGGGCACGGCAAGCCTATCCATCTTCGACAGGGATCTGCTATACTACCCATAATTTCACAAATCAGAAAGGAAGGCCCGCCCGCGAAAGCAGCCTTCCCCTCTTGTCAAAACCAAATTCTTATTTCTAGCATACCCGATTGGCTAGGGGGTAGACAAGAGGAAAACTAGCGGGCCTTCCCACACACTTTCTGATGGGGAGGATTTTTTATGGCGTACAAACCGTATGATGACGAGATGCTTCGGACCCTAATTGATGGCGGCGATCCCCGCTGGGGTTTGGTCGCGCAACAGCCCCGGCCACAGCGAAAACGTTTTGCCGTCGCCTTGCAACGCGAGCAGGAATCGGTTCAAGAGTCCGGCATGTTGGGCTATCAGGCCCGGATTGTCGTGCAATGCAGCTTGCCTTATCGCCGTCAGCTCATTAATGAATGGACCCGGCGCAATGGGCAAATGGTCTTAAGCCTAATGACGCCCAAAGACATTGGCTTGCCTGGCGCTTATCCCCGGTTATTGCTCACTTGGGTCACGACAGAAGCCGTGCGCACCCAAAAACGCCAGGTAATTTTGCGAGACAGCCTCACCCGGTTTATGGCCGATCTCGGGATTGTGCGGCATGCTAATGGGCGGGAACTGCAACGGTTTAAAGACCAACGCGACGCCTCTTTAACACCACCATCACCTCTACGGTGACGGATGGGGCCCACTCGATGACCCATGATGTGGGTTTCCGGTTGGCCTCGGAAGTCAAGTTATGGTGGACCCCCTGGTACAGTGCTACAGATTCTTCGGAGATTACCTTAACCGAAGAATTTTTTCACCTGATCACGGATCGTCCCGTGCCGGTGGACTTGCGGGTGCTCCAAGTGCTCCAAGTGCTCAAAGGCTCGGCCTTGGCCTTGGATATCTATAGTTGGCTGGTGTATCGCTTGAGCTATCTCAAACAGCCGACCACGATTCCCTGGGAGGTGCTGCAAGTACAGTTTGGCACTAACTATGCTCAAACCAAAAGTGGTCGGTATGCCTTTAAAAAAGATTTTCAAGAACAACTGCGAGCAGTACTGCAATTGTATTCTACGGCACACGTTACAGCCGATAGTCAGGGCATCACCTTACAACCCAGTCGGTTACATATTACCCGCCGTTCATCCGATTAGCCGATATTTCCGTACTAGGCCTCCTAAAGAGAGGCTTTTTTATCCCCGGAGGTTTGGGGATAAAAAAGTTATCCACGGGTCATTGGTCGACCATTCTAGGGGAAAAGTGCGGGTCATTGGTCGACCATACACCCTTACAACTCTTGGACCATGCGGCTTAGCGGGTTCCTCCTGTAGTAACCTCTAGTGTCCTTTAGAAAAAGAACCCACGGAAGCTTGCCCATGTGAGGATCAGAGTCTCAATTCATAGCCATCCGGTGTCCAAGTAATACTTTTCGATGCAATCGCCAAATTGGGCCACAAGGACGACGAGTTACGGTTGAAGTCGCGAGGATTCCCGGATGTGTAAAATTGTATGGACCCTCCCGGCCCCGACAAGAGAGGGCCAATAACCTCAGGCAGATGTTTTGCCGTTTCATAACCCGGATCGATGATCCTTGCCCGTTCCCCCACTTCTTCATAAAAGATTCGTTCCATGTGAGGAAAATGCGTGCAGCCCAATACAACGGTATCCACATTTTGAGGGAAGATCATGTTGAGACATTCCCTAACCGCCAAACGCGCTTGATAAGTCTCAATGTTCCCTAATTCGGCCATGGTTACCAAAACCGGACAAGGCCATTGAACCACTTCGGCTCTGTGGTCATAATGAGCGATGGCGCGGCGATAAATCCCAGACTTATAGGTCGCGTACGTTGAAAGCACTCCGATACGGCCGTTGGCCGTCGTTTTAACGGCCTTTTCGGCCCCCGGATAGACCACGCCAATCACAGGAACCGGACAAAGCCGTTGGGCAGTTTCCAATGCTGCTGCAGTCGCCGTATTACAAGCGACGATCACCGCTTTAATATCCTGAGTCATAAAAAAGTCCAAAAAACGAAGGAACAATGCCTTGACCTCGTCTAACGAACGAGAACCATAAGGAAAATGCTGTGAATCCGCGCCATAAATGAAATGTTCCCCCGGATATAACTCCCAGGCTCGTCGCAGGACCGTTAGTCCGCCCGCTCCCGAATCAAAGACAGCAATGGGTCGATTGACCAAGAGAAATCCTCCTAATATTGAAGAGACACATGCGCTTATTATACCAAGTCAACACTCCTTCCACTCAACTTCCTCGCGATTTGCTCGCAGAATGACCAAAAGTGGGGGGTGGTGAAGACCGGTTTTGTTCCTCCGGAGGCACAATATGGCGGAAGGCAAAATAATAGGCGATAACATTGAGTCCCATAAAGAATACGGCTCCATAGACCGGAAAATCCAAAAACGATTCCATTTCGCTCCCTCCGATGGCCGGAGAAAGCATAGCGGTCAGTTGTGAGGGTAAATTGCTAAAGGCGGCCACCCGACTGCGATAACGGGGATTGGACACTCCCATAGCATACGACTGACGCGCCGGCATTCCCATCGAGTTAAACACCATGCGCAACAGATAACCCAATCCGGCCAGCCAAAATGTCGGCATGAATGGCATTACGGCCAGGCAGGCAATACTGATAATTCTGGTGTAGGTCACCGCCCTCACCGCACCAAATCGGTGCGAGACCCATGATGCCAAGAGATAGGGAACGGCCGTAGACAGGTTAATAATCGTATACAGCACGCCTAATTCGGCGGGTCCGGCTCCGTAGCGCCGATAAAACCAGTAGGTAAGAAGTGGACCCAAAAATCCAAACCCCAGACCATTTAAGGCATTGGTCAATCCAAGGCGCTGGGTCAACTGTCTGACGTTTATGGGCGGCGGTGCGTCATTATCAAGTCTTTCATTTTCCCAGCTCTTGTGAGCTTCTTGTATCGGCCACACCACCACCATCATCAACAAAGACAACAACGCACTAAACATGAAAAGAAGATGATAACCAAAAAGCCAGGGTGTACCGTTCTTGTGCAGAATCTCTGGGATCGCAGCCACCAAAGACCCTAAGGCTCCTGCCAATACGCCCACAAAAGAAATACGACCAAAGACAGTAGTCCGGTTCTCCGGTGTCACGGCCTCCGTCAGGAGCGGCTGTTCGGCAGGAAACAATGGTCCCCAGGATCCTCCGCTTCCCGCTCCACCCCCCTTGCCGACTCCACCGAGCCCGGAAGCCAGGACAATCAACCAAAAATTATTCCATCCGCTCATGACCAGGCTTCCTATGAGAGATAACAGGCTCAGGATAACAATCGCCCGTTTCCGTCCCACTAGGTCACCAAAAAGTCCGACTCCTGCCAATAGGACCACACTGACAATTCCGGAAAGGGTCAGAACCATCCCGATTTTGGCGGCAGAATATCCTGATACAGCCAAATATAGGGGAAAAATGACAGTAAGAAAGGCCGTCGCAAAACTTCGCAAGGCTCTGTTAGCATATAACCACTTTAAATTCTGTGACAACTGTGGAGCCTCCATGTCCTGCAATTTTCATGGTAAATATACCACTTCCTGCGAAATGATGTTCCCGATATCTTCCACTAACCTGTTGATCTACCAGATATGAAGGGTGCCCACAAACCAACACCCAAGGCATTACACCGACAAAATTATTCAGAATCGGAGCACAACATCTGAGGCAGATGGAATAAGGCTATGACTTATCGGAGCGGAACCCAGTTTGAAAAAGACAAAAGGCGGATGTACAACAGGGCATCAAGTTCAGTTAGAATCTAAGGGGCTCAAGACCGAAAAGACGTCCGTCTATGAGATAATCTCGCCGCTTCGCCCCTAAACAACCTAGCTACAGCAAAGTTTCTCGGCCGTTGGATCTCTTCTCCAATCCTGTCTGTTGCCACCGAGGGTGATTTTCCATTTCACGAAAATCTCTTTGGAAAATTAGCGCCGCACACAATATCGCGACAATGCTTCCTCCCCCGAACATCAGAGCTTGAGGAGAAAGAAGATGTCGGTGAATCGCCAAAGCCGACAATGCGTAGCTCACCGGAGTCAGTCCGACAGACATTAGGGTGAGAAGAGACATTACCCGCCCCAACATTTCCTCGTCCACAATAGTTTGAACATAAGTCATCATGGGGATATTAGTGAAACTAATAGCCAAGCCACTGATCGAAATAGTCATAATTCCCAGATACCATGTTCTGACCAAGGAAGTCGCCGCCAGACCAACGCCAACACCGGACGCCGTCAAGGCAATCCATCGAAAGTGTCCTCGCATGCCGTTTAATACGCCCACTGCGAGCCCGCCGACCACGGCTCCTAAACCAAGGGCCGATTCGAAGTATCCATAAATGCTACCAGCCCAACCATGTTCCTGAACAAAAGTGGGCAAACCAATATTTGCGGGACCCATAAAAAAGAGATTGATGAGCATGGACGCCATCATGAGAAAAAGGACAATGCGAAGGCGCAACACGTAACGTATGCCCTGAACCAACCCCGCCACAAGGCCTTGAGAACGAGATGTCCCGCCATTTACCGTCCTCAGTTGCACTCTTACAATGGCAATCAAGCCCAACAAATAGGTCGTGGCAATCACCGCGAAAATCACGGAAAACTGGGGAATTTGAAGAAGCAATCCTCCTATTAACGGTCCCAACACCATGCTCAGTTGCTGAGTGGTCTGAATCACCGCATTGGCTCTGGCCAAATGGGAAGATGACACGGCAAACGGCACAATGGCACTTTGCGCGGGCCAATAAAACGCATCAATGACACCAAACATAAGCGCCACAATGTCAACCGGCAGCACTTGCACGAGTCCATGACTGGCATACTCGGAAATTGCGAACAAAATTGCAGCACGTAACAGCAGCGAAGCCAAAAGAATGGCGCGCGGGCTTAACCAGTCAATAACGACGCCGCCTATGGCCATAAAAACAAGACGCGGCAATGACGCCAATAACAGAGCTACACCGAGATCCCCAGGAGAATGAGTCAAATGCAACACGAACCAGGCCAACACGATAAAATACGCGCTGTCAGCCAAGGCGGACAAAAAGGACCCCAACCACAAAGCCAGAAAGCGGGGCTGATGCCACAAACTATTGGGTCCGATCACGATTCGTCCTCCGCACGATGCCCCTCCCCGCCCATTGGTAATCGGGGGGCAAATCCTCATCTGCACTTACAAAATATTCCTGTGACGTCATAAACCCAATATTTTGCAAAAAGAAGACCTCGTGAGCATCTTCAGAGGAATTCTCTTGCGCCTGTTGTCGACACGCCAGGTCTATCCCCTCCAGTTCGGATAGCAATGCCCGGTATTTCTCGATCCACTTTCTGGCCGCATCGCGGCCGATCTTAAATTCATAAGCACCGCAAATAAAGGGAGAACTCAATCCAAACGGATAAGAACCGTCATCGGCATCACCGATCAAAGGAAAAGCCTCGGAAGGCGTGTTGTGAATCCGGCTAATAGCCATATGCAATTGGGTAACTAACACGTCTTGAAATAAAACCGGTTTCGAATAAATCACGGGTAACAACTCTTCATCAATAACGTAATCAAATGCAACCGCCCGATAAAACTTCTGTAAAATCCCATTTTTTTCTTCAGTACGGACAATTTTGACCACGTTTTTCTGTTCCAACTCTTTTAAGTGGTAATGACTTCGTGATCCAGATATTTTCATCTGGTCTGCTATCTGTTTTCCGGTTTTTTCATGACCAATCAAGATCCCAAGAATCTGCATGCGAATGGGATCACTTAACACTCTCAATGTGTCGTAATCCTGAACCACAAAATAGCGTTTTAGTCTATCAATCATAATAGAACGTTCAACCTTTGCTGATCGTTTGATATTTATAAACTACCACAAGGTTTTCTCTTTTGTAAATCACAAAAACTTGTTATCGCACCAGAATCCGCGCACCAGTGCGTTGCGGTCTTGTCGATAGGTCTGCGGTCTTTTTCTGTGTTCTGGGTTATTAAACGCAAGATATTTGATACAGCCCATAAATTTGATCGGTCCATCTTCTCAAGACAGCTCGTACGTAGGACCAAAAGTTCTACAAAACAACCCTCTTCCTGATCGTTCCCGATGACTTTTGAGATCCGGTACAACCCTATTCCTTACGTTGAAGGAGGGCAAGCATACTCCACATCCAGTCAAAGAAGCGAACTGTGTCCACGTCCACAGCAACTTCGGTAGAAGGATTTGCAGTGCCTGGCATTACCGTCATCTGTCCTCGATATCTCTCATGGCAGCGCTCTACCATCAAGTGTGCCTGTTGCCAGGAAAAGAATTCCGGATGAACCATCGCACCCACTGCGAGCACATCGTGCACAGGCACCCCTTGCGGACGCCGATTGGGCTCATGTTTGAAATAAAATGCAAATAGATCATGCAACATCCGACCCATTTCAGATTCCAAAGCAGAAAACCGTGCCAAGGCATTAGGCTCGAGCAGTGCTTGGTGAGTGACATCGAGGCCGACCACTTTAATGGGAATATCTTGCATCATCACCCAATGAGCCGCATCCGGATCGACATAGTAATTGAATTCAGCGTAAGGCGTGATATTGCCTTGGTTCAATGCCCCTCCCATCACGATTAATTGCTTAATGCGGGCAATATATTCACCGCGGCCAATCAAAAACGCGGCCACATTCGTCAAAGGTCCTGTCGCAATCCAACAAATGTCATCAGGATCCTGAGAAAATTCCCTCTCCAACCATTGTTGCGCATCGGCCGGTATGTCCTTTTCCCGGGCCGGAACACGAAAATGATACCCGTCCAATCCACTCGATCCGTGAACATGGGGCGCTGTGACTAATGAGCGAAATAAAGGCTTGGCGGCGCCTTGGTGCACTGTTATATTTTCGCAATGAACCAAATCCAAGACCCGCCGGGCATTACGCGATGTCTTGTCCACTGTTTGATTGCCGGCAACAGTCGTCACACCCTTGACTTTCAAAGACGCCAAAGCCACCAACAGAGCTAAAGCGTCATCATGGCCGGGATCCATATCCAAATACACACTGTTCAAGCACCTCTCATCCCTTTCTGCTTACATATCCGGAGAAACAGTTCTCAGCTCTGTCAAGGTATGGGACACTCATTCATCCCAAAACCGTAACTGCTGAGAAGGCTGTTTCAAGCGTGAAACACTCACCCCGGCTAACCGAATAGCCTTCTTTTCCCCACTCTGTGCCCATAAACGCGAAGCTAAGCGAAAAATATTCTGGGTATCACATAATGCCGCGTAAGAGACCATCTGTCTGGTATGAGTGACGAAATCACGAGTGCGCCATTTAATGCTCAAAGTGTACCCTACCAATCCCAGCTGCTCCAAATGACGGCTGACCTCTTCGGCGCATTGCCCGATAAGCCCCAAAATATCCTCTTCTCTTGCCATATCATAAGCGGTAGTATGTTCTGCGCTCACCGAACGGCGATCCTCCGGTCGGGGATTGACCACCGGGGAATTATCATCCCCTGTCGCTCGCAGACGCAAGGTCAAGCCATGCCAACCAAATCGGTGCATAATCTCGGCCACGCCTTGTTCCGCCAAATCGCCTATGGTCACGATACCTAATTTGGTCATCTTTCGTGCCGTGACAGGACCACAGCCAAACAATTCGGAAATGGGTCGAGGCCATAGCTTATCGGGTATGTCCTGATGCCGGAGCAGCGTGATACCCCCGGGCTTATTCCAGTCGCTAATCTGCTTGGCCAACATTTTATTGACTGAAACGCCAATACTCACGCTGATTCCCACCATTTCCGCAATCCGGGATTGTAACTCTGCTGCTACCGGCCGGGGATCGTCGTTAAAATTCAAAACCTGATTCATATCGAGCCATGCCTCATCGAGTGAAAGAGGTTCCCGGTTGATGGTATATTGGGATAAAATACCGTGTAAGGCTTGTGAATATCGCCTGTAAAGAGGCTTATCAGGCTCAATAGCGACGACTTCCGGACATAGAAGACGAGCGGTCCCCAGAGTCATTCCCGTTCTTATGCCCAAGTTCCGAGCCGCATAATTGGCCGTAACGATAACACCATGCCGGCTTTTGGGGTCACCGGCCACCACAACGGGTAGCTTGCGCAAGGCCGTGTCCTCCGCCATGTGGCAGGATGCGTAAAAGGCATCGGCATCACAATGAAAAATCCACCCGGATGCGGCTTTCCTGAAGGGATCAAAATGCCCATCCATCAAATCTTCCTCGCTTTCGTGCATCCCTTGCAAAACCGGACCTCGTATTCGGAGCATCATTCACCAGTTCACGGCAAGAATTTGGGCAATAATACCGGAACGATTTGTTGCAGCGCCTCTGTCTGAAATCTTAATAGACCGGCGCAATACAAACAACAGGCAGTTAATAGCGGATGCCCTTGATGACAATTTTCGGGGTAGAGTAAGGATGCCCTCAATCTGTATCCACTGACCCAACACCAACACGATAAGGTGCTGTTTTGACTATGTCTTAAGAGGGAGAGTCTGGTAGAATAACCAAAGTATAACCAGAAAGGAGGCACGTTATGGCGTTTTTAGGAGGCAATAACAATCAGTTAACAGGTATGGGAGAAATTGAGGAAGAATTAAAGCAATTTCAACCCAGAACCGGAGCGGCCACCAGTAATCTTAGTGCCATGGATTTTTGGCTACTCGTGGATTCTGGTTATCAGCCACTCGGATTTGTATTAGGAAATTCGGTCATGAGTATGGGCGTATCTGGTGGAATTGCCACTGCCTTTAAGGGACTCCAAAGAGGAGAACTTAAGCAATTAACTCAACTTATGTACGCTGCGCGTGAGCTCTCATTGCAACGGATGAAGGCCGAAGCAGATGCTTTAGGTGCCGACAGCATCGTAAGCGTACAGGTCGAAATCATCCATCGTTCGGAAGAAATTATGGAAGTTGTAGCCACGGGCACCGCTGTTAAGAAAGTCAGCGAGCCTTCCGGAAGACAGGTTACCCTTCAAGTCAAATAAACTCAGAAACCGGGCTGGAGGAAAATATTTGAGAAAGTCCTATAGTACCGCCAGCCCGTAATATTTTTAATGACAAGACGACAATATTTGGCGACTTCAATGACGCCTGCGCCGTGGAAACTGGCGCGGCAAGGTTGCTGCCTTAATGACCGCGATAAGCGTCAGAATAGCACTACCTCCATAGAAGAGCACGGGCAACCAAGATGCGGTCCGCTGCCCTTGCCATAAGGCGGCTAAAATGGCCATCAGACCAGCTGCTACCAACAATGCCATGACACTTAATTGACCCGAGAGATGATCGAGTCGGCGGAGAACAGACGTAAGTTCGGGACGCGTTTGAACCGAACCGCTACCGACACGAGTCAAAGTTTTGTCCAAAGACTCCGGTAACCGCAAACCGATCTGTCCCCATAAGGCGATTTTCTCGGCTCCCCGATCCCAGGCCATTTTTCCCGCGGGACCAAACACTTGTTCAACTTGGGTCCGAATCCACTGGTAATATTGATTATCCCATAAGACCCGCTTCTCATTGACCATGGGCAATGCCTTGTCTTTCAACAAGGTCATCCAATCCAAATCAGGATCCAAATTCGAGACGAGACCAAATAGCATGCCAATCGCGCGCCCCAAAAACATATACTGGGCGGGGAACTGTAATGGTTCTTCGTAAAGAAAATCCTGGAAATCCCGAACCAACCCACTTAAGGCCGAGCCTTGTTGAAGAGGTACACCTCGCATTTGCTTTAACATCACATCCATAGCCCGCGTTAATATCTCCATATTGGCCGATGGCCGCACAAATCCCAAGTCGACCATAGCCTCTACAACGCCGCCCGCATTTCGGCCTAAAGCTTGCTCAATTAACCGGCCGAACACGTCAATATGTTCGGAAGGAATGTCGCTCATCATGCCAAAGTCCAAGAAGATTAGACGCCCGTCCAATCCCGCCAGAAAATTTCCGGGATGAGGATCAATTTGCACAAAGCCGTCAATCACGATTTGTTGCAAATACGCTTCTACCAAAGTTGATGCCAGTTCGTGGGCATTTAACCCATACTGCTTCAATTTGCCGACGTCGCTGAGCTTGATACCCTCAACGTATTCCATAACCAAAACATTGGGGTGCACGTAGTCCTCGTAAACCCCTGGTACTTGGACATTGGACCACTGGGAAAAATTCTGTCCAAACCGCAACAAGTGCGCCTGTTCCTGAACATAGTCCAGTTCCCGGTGCACGGATTGCTGAAATTCTTCAAACAACTGCAGGGTATCAATGCGCTGTCCGATTTTAGTCCACCGGCGCAAAACTCCCATAATACGCCCTAAGGCTTTCAAATCCGTCTTAGCCAGTTCCTCAATACCGGGTCGGCGGATTTTTACTGCCACCACATCGTGTTTGAGCGCAATATTAGCCTTATGTACCTGCCCTAAGGAAGCGGCGGCAATGGGTTCCGTCTCAAAGTCCTCGAAAATCTCGTGCAATTCTTCGTTAAAAGCTTTCTCTATCTCTTCCTTTATTTCTTCAAACGGAGCCGCCGGCACCTGATCCTGCAGTTGCTGCAATTCGCGGGTAAAGGCTAAGGGAAGAACATCCGTTCGAGCGCTTAGAAATTGGCCTACCTTGACAATGAGACCTTGCAACCGCAAGGCCTCTTTGCGAAAACGGATACCTCCCTGCCGATAAACTTCTTGGGCTGCCTGTTCGGCTAGGCTGGGAGACATTTGACGTTGGAACCGCTGAATAATACGGTAATCCCGCCAAAAAGAAAGAGCCAAACGAAAAATCGCTATGGTTCGCTTGAATTGTGAAGGCACAATCACAGTCCGTCCTTTTTTGTGTCTGTCGATATCCGTTTAGGATTCAGGATCCACCTCTTCGTCCGGTTTATCCCACACACTGTACGCTTCATCAATTTTTCGCAAGAATTCGTGGCGTTTATGTCGATAATCTTGCTTGCGTTCCTCCGACATGTTAGACCAATTACTCAGGCGGAACAAACTTCGTACTCCCAGTAAAGCGAAAAACCACATAAACAGGGGAATTTGAATTCGGGGACGTCTTCTAAACCACATGATTTATCCTCCTCTTCACATTGACGCTCTTCTATCGACAAATTTCGTACTGCTATCTACCGTCTATTATACTGCTACGCTGCTTCTCAAGAGACAATCACAGGTCGGATCCTTCAAGCGAGTTGTCTTCCGGCAATAACCAACTTTTCGCCTCAATCGGCTTATCTTTACCGGCTCCAATACCTTGTACACAGTCTAGTCAATGCTCAGACACAATGCAATCGGACCAGCCCGGTCGCTTATGAGCTTTCCACATCCTGAAGGTGGTCCCTGGGATCCCCGCTTTGAGTCTGGGAAGATTCGTGCACTGCATGAAAGCTCTTGAGAAACAAGGCTAAAACTAACCCTGCCAACGTGATCCATGCAGCCAAAACAAAGACATCATCCATAGCCATGACAAAAGACGACTTAAAAATCTCTTGTTCAAGGAGAGTAAGAGTCAAGTCATTGGCATGGCCAGCAGCGATACCCAGTTCGCTTAAGTGCTGAGTAAATGTCTTTATGACTCCTTGCGCAACACGGGAAGCAGGTGTGAAGGACGATGATAAATAAAGTTGGTGGACAGCTTCCTGGTGGGTTAGTACGGCCGTTAGGGCTGCTAACCCAAAAGATCCGGCAACCCTTTGCACAATGTTGTTTATGGAAGATCCGGTCCCCACCAATGCTGTCGGCACACGAGACATACCCGCGGTCATCGCCGGCATCATCGTCAATCCGATTCCCAGTCCTCGCAGACTCAACCATAAGACCACTTCACCTACGGAGGAATTGACACTGAGATTATGGAGCAAGTAGGTCGTATAGGCGAGAATCAACAATCCCGGTATGACTAACGGCCTCGCGCCAATTTTGTCGTATAACCTTCCCGAGAGTCCCATCGTCAACGCCGTCGCAAAAGCACTGGGCATCAACATCAATCCCGTCTTCATGGCCCCATATCCGGCAACGGTTTGCAAGAATAATGGCACATAAAAGATACCCGCAAACATACCGATGGTAACAATAACGGTAATAAGATTGGCCACTGCAAAAGATCCATGGGCGAATACACGCAAATCCAAAAGGGGATGGCGGGACCGAAACTCCCACAAAACAAACAAAATCAACAACAAAATGGATCCCCCGAGAATCAACACAATCGGCTCAGAGGTCCATCCCCAACTTTCACCTTCCGACAATCCCAACAGCAGTCCAAATAGTCCGGCCCCCACAAAAACGAATCCGGGCGTGTCCAGCGGAACTTTTGAAGTCGGAGCAAAAGGTGGCACATACGCTAAACTCAAAAACACCCCCAAAATGCCTATGGGAACATTAATGTAAAAAATCAGACGCCAATCAACATACTGGACCAGATAACCGCCCAATGTCGGGCCAATAGCCGGTGCCACGATGGCTGTGAGTCCCCATATGCCCATGGCGGTGCCGATGCGATCTCGAGGAACCATTCGATATAGCATGGCCATGGTGATAGGCATAATAAGCCCACCCCCTACAGCCTGCAGCACCCGAAATATCATTAACACGCCTAAACTCCATGACAAGCCGGAGAGAGCAGAACCTACCGTGAAAACCGCCAAGGAGGCCATATAAATCCGGCGATAACCGTAACGGTCCCCAAGCCATCCGGCCAACGGAACGACAGCGCCTAATGTGAGCAAATAAATAGTAACAACCCATTGGACTTGTTGAGTGTTAACAGAAAACACGCTTTCCAGCTTAGGGACGGCAATATTAACAATCGACGTATCCAAAATGGCCATGAAACCGCCAATAACCAGCACAAATAAAGCCGGTCCCCAATTGGAAACGGTTTCTAACGAATTTTTCCGGTTTGCCATGACCCTCACCCTTCTGCAATGTAGCGATAATCCTTTTTAACGCATGCCGCAACAACTTACGGATAAGAAAACATGACCCCCACAAAAAATCATGATGGCACTCGCTTCAAAAGGTCCTGGCAAGTAGTATTGGAACGAAATAGATCTTTAGTGCCATATTCTAAAATACCATCAAATTTACGATTATGGTCATCTCACCCAGCGCTTTCAAAAAATTGATGCCTCCTCTCTGAAAAATCGAAGCTGTTGAACAAAATTGAGCACATGGCCGTTAGAGACAACTCACCCTAAAATTACCCACGATCATTTTCTGCTTATTATTCGCTCTTCGCTTTTCAAACCACGGTTCTCCTGAATTCGGAGTGTGGGTGGGTATTAGTGACAAAGGGAGTGGAATAATCCCACCCTTATTCACAACCGGCACCAAGCATTGCCTGCGTAATTTGACGTGTCTGCGATCCAAAATCTTCGTGATACGCTTCTTGCCTTTATCCGCCACACCAAGATCTGCCGGAGGGAGAATACGCCCCAAGTCGGTGCCACAGCGTTCATTGATTATTCTGATCGGTAGAGTCTTCGGTCATTCGGGCGAGGATCATGTCCTTGATACAATCGGTCGTGTTCCCCTTCACTTTGGCCACTTAGATAGATTTCACAGTGATCGTTGGTCTGCACCGCGCGAACATTCCCACAAATGCCTGCGTGACCGAGAAGAAACCACACGATACGATGAGCTTTGACAAGGGTCGTGTGGCTAATGTCGTGTTTCCTTTTCTGGATGAACACACAATAGTTCCTTGCCGATCAGCTCCAAGATCCCGAAATTGCCATGGACAAGACGTACGGTACGGAAGGAGATTGAGATCACTATGTCGGTGCGGAACGCCGTGCCGGCATGATTTCCCGGAACGCACGATGATTTGCTGTTGGAGTGGTGCACCCAGTGCAACAGCCACCGCGGTCCTACCATGACCAGATAATACTTTTGCTAACTCCGTAGAAGATTAACCCTTGAAATAGCGGTTACCGTTCAGATTATCTACATCTTCTCTGTGGTTGACCTTAGCTTTCCCATATTGAATCACCTAAGGTTGCGGATCCTTTGGTTTGGGACTGGGTAATTGTTGATGCAAGTAGTGATGGACACTGCGCTCGAAAGTCAGGCGCACGTCTTCCCAACACCATTTTCGCGTAAGCTGAAGTTCTGGCTCTTGTTCCGCGTCCTGAAAATACGTGAGACTACGCAACAAATGCGCACGATTGAGTTGGGGTGCATAGTGCGTGGCAACATCAAGCAATTGAGTCAAAGACCACCCCATTTGCAGCAACGCATACAAATCGACAAAATCCTTGCGTGATCCACGATTAGCGATGGCATTGCATTTGAGCGCCGCTAAGGATGCCAGTGACGCGAGAGGAATACCTTCCAATAGGGAACCGGTCTCGAGTTGAATACCTGGTTGCCAGAGATATGAAACTTTGACACTGTTAAGTCGTAAATGAATACTAAAGGCACTCCGATCTATAACTTCCATGGAAACATTAAGGCTTTGCACATGGGACACAATGACCTGCGGATCATTAGGGGTTGCCGTCATAAAGTCGAGATCCTCTGATTGACGATGCCCGAGATACAAGGCGAGAGCTGTACCGCCACACAAGAGATATCCCCGAGGACACAAGTCGGATCCGAGCTGGTGCCATAACGCGGCAATGGCCGGATGCAAGGTTTCTGGCTTTATCACGGGTGCTCCTTCCTCCATAAAATAAGACTGCCAAAATTGCCGAACATGATCCGGCACGCGTCGATGATTCACTGCATCACGGATGGTCCGGAAGTCATAGAGATGAAAGAGTGCAATCCACTCATCCCATTGGCCGAATTGCAGGATGCGGTCAATAATCCAGACAGCATGGCGGTTCGGATCCAGCGTGCGCACATCCACATCCCAAAATGCCGGAGATTGACGTAGCCGCACCCATGCATCGGACGAAGTTTGATCCAAGATCATAGCCGCCTTTCGCAAAATATCCAGCTTAGTGGCCACAGGATTCTCCAGATAAAACGCGGTCTGACGGGTTTCCCCAGGCGATGAAACCGGAAGATACTTATCCTACGGATCGGCTGGACTTTTCATCAGTCTTCCTAAAATCTGTATATAGTATAGCGAAAAGAATTCAGCACAGACAGCAAACTCTGACACCTGATGAGAGCACAATTGAGCAAATCTCGGTAGCGAGCGTCAATTGATTCGTTGACGGGTTCATCGAATCCCTGCTAAGCGTTCCTCTCCTGGTCATCCTACGTGAAGAAAAAATACTTGAATCGCGAAACTTGGCCTCAAGCAAGCTCACTACCATACCCAATTCCTCGACGGCGGCAATGTTCATGGGGCCACAACCGAGTATATGGTTCTTGAAAGAGACGGCGCATAGCGTGATTGCGGATGGTGACAGACCCGTGTCATTTGCAAGAGTCGATCGTCGGAAAAGATATCAGCCACAGTCCTCCTATTTGGATTATCAAACGCGCCGGATATCCCCGCCGTTTAGGGCGGGGATATCCGGCGAATCTTTTGAAATCCCTGAACCATCAGTACAACATGCGCATGGCTCAGCTACAGTCCATTCTGGATCAACAACAGCTACCGCGTTCCGAACAAATGGCGCGGATTACGATCAATCGCAATCACCGCGTTCATGACGACATGATGAAGGCGGCACGATACATCGTGAATTACTGCATCACCCATAAGATTGGCACCATCATTGTGGGGTACAATCTAAAGTGGAAACGTGAGTGAATCTGGGATCGCGAAACAATCAAAACTTTGTGCAGATCCCCCACGGTCAACTAGAAAACCTGTGTGAACGGTACGGACTACGTACGTCGAACAAGAGGAATCATACACATCGAAAGCCAGTGTGCTCGACGGCGATGCGACGCCTATCCGGAACGGCACCCATCAAGAAGTCACTTTTGGTGGCCAACGCATCCAGCGCGGTCTATACCGATCAAGCGACGGGCACACATTGAACGCCGATGTGAACGGAGCGGCAAACATTCTGCGCAAAAGTAACCACAGACTTGATATCGAGCGAGTGGCTAGGGGGCTTTTGGCTAACCCTTTGCGAGTAAAACTGACGTGAGTAGGCTTCTCGCAAGAATCCCCTCCATTCAGGGAGGGGAGTGTCAAAAGTGCTACGTAAACGTTATAGTAGCGCACTTTACATAGCCTAACATGGGCGGGATTATGATGAAATAATTGATCGGAATTTTAGGAATACAACAAGCAATTATGAAAAGGGAGTCCATGACAACATCATGATTAGAGTAACAGTTTAACAGCTCTTTTTGACTTCCTCACAAAATTCAAGGTCAACCCTAAAGCACCTATGTTAAACTGAATCGAATTCACCTGAACATCCTTCAAGGGGGACATCAGTCAGTGCCTTTACTGCCCATTGACCAAAGAATTTTAACGAGGAACGAAACGGCAGATCTGCTGCGAGGTTTATCCGACCTTATCGAAACGTATCCCAGTGACAATTTTGTGGTGAAAATTGATATTATTCCACGAACGGCCGAACCTACCCGAGCGAAAAACAAACGTACCACAACCAAACCCGTGTAACCGGGTTTGGTTGTCAAACGACGGTAGCTCTTTATTCATCACGAGATCGTCAGGCTACGAATCCTTCGCTAGCCGATCCATGAGACGGATAGTGAAGGATTCCACCGCGTGACTGACGGCTCGATCGTGTTTTAACAAATTCCGTGCCTTTTTCTGTTCACGGCATCAAGGGCGTCTGGCGCTGGTCGAGAACAAAAATCCTGGTTCTTCCTCCTTGCCTTCCCTCTTTACGATCTCCTCGCTAATCATATAGCCTGGTTTAAGATCTTTCCGTCGACAGTCCCGGGATAAACGTTTTGAGAATAGGGATAGCTTTGCCGGATTCGTTAGTATATTCAGCAAATATCTCATCTTTCACAATTTTGAAACCTGCCTCTAAGTACAGTCGAATTGCCGCATGACTCCATGTTTGTGTATGCAGCCATACATCCGAGCGTCCTTCCAAGTCACAAAGAATAGAAAGGCATTCTGAAATAAGAGATCGACCCAATCCAAGCTTCTGAAAATTTGGGTGCACCGCCAGCCAATGAATAGACGGATCCCTTCTCCTTCCTGTATGGTTCCACCATGCCGTAATAGTTCCTGCTACGGTCCCATCTTTTGCGTGCGCAAACAACATGCGCCTTGACAACTGGATCTGGAAAGGAAAGTAGTGTATGGAAAAATATCTTTCGGCTTCCGCCACCTCGCTGAATTCTCCTACTGCCGTTTCAATGCTGGCCCATTTCCTTTCCATTCCGCGCGTATAGAACGACAAACCAAAACCCGTCGGCACACGCCATGGTATCAATGGGGTTTCTGCAGGTTTTTTCATGATCACGCTGTAATATGGCATTGACTTGTCTAACATGATAGTCTCCCAAAATGGAAAATGTCCTTCTCTCAAATCGCCCGGTCCGCATCTGTGCCTTAAATGCTGCTGCATTTATCATTCAGGCGAAAAGGTTGAGGAAATATGACCCGACGAACATCTTCGTACAACAGGCTTTTTCTCTGGAATAGTGTTCTAGACGAATTTTTTCTTGTTGGCCGCCAACGCATTTTGATTCGTTATTGTGCATCACCACACCCGTCAAAATCATCCACAACCTTAAGTCAGAGAATCGACGCCACAAAAATCTTGGTGTGGATACAAGGCTGATCCTCTAAGCTTAGCAACAAGCTAAGCTCGAAAATTCATAAGCCAGCAGTCGCGATATTGACCCTCATGAAGTTCATGCTTCGCCAGCAACGCTACTTTCTTAAATCCGCACTTTTCCTACACGTGAATGGCTCTTAAATTATCTACACGAGGATCCACGACAATAACCGAGGCACCAGACTCCTTAACGAGCCGATTAGTCATTACCCGTACTAAAATAGTTCCGATTCTTGATTCCACCTCTTAGGTTCGCCGAGAAACAAGTCCATTCCGTAAACCCGATTTCGACCTGAATAACGAAATCCCGTTATGGTTTCTTCCTTCAAAAAATAGGTCTGAATATATCCCAAAGGACTACCATTCCACAAAACCAGATGTCCCAAAACCTGATTTGGATCCGTTTTGGACAGAAACCTACGCCGAACCATGTGGATATTGTGTGGTTTATCCCGACCTTCGTAAAAAGTCAGCACCCGCGGGTCATTGAGCCAACGGCAAAGTATCAGCGCATCGCCGCCCCTTAACGGCCGGACCCTCAAGCTACCTTCCTCAAATTCCATTTGCACACACCTTTAAACTTATCGTATACCCCGTTTGATTTCTCACCGTCAAGGACTGCCTGGAAGATGTCATACGATGCATTAGGATGACTCATCCCAAAGACGAGGAGCTTTTTCACCGCCTGCACCGCCAAGACGCGAAGAGTATGCTGAAGTACGGTGTTTGATGTCGAAAACAAATGTGTACAATGAATACCACGATATATTTCACGTAACTCCATTCATTTCATCTCCGAAATGATCGTGCCTTGAAATAGCAACTGTCCCAGCCGAATAAATGAGAGAATGGCTGGTGTAGCCTCGTCGAGAAACGGGCAACGTAAACCTAGCTATCTATACATTACGGGGTTCAGATCCGTCACAATCAAATTGGGCGTCCATCGGGTAAGGCCATGTCCGGAATAATGGTGACACCGAGACCTTCTTGGACCATATTCAAGATGGTCCAAGAAGGTCTCGGACTTCAAATTTGACAGAAGGCGAGCAATTTGCCTGCGAAAACAGATCCAATATGATCGGCTTACACCCCCCAGAGGACATGATAAAAGGAAGGCTTTCGAGGGCTGAAACAGACAAGACTTCGCTCAACCCCAGCGGGTGATCTTTAGGTAGTATGGCAACCATCTTATCTCTCGTCAGGGGAATCATTTCGTCGCCCGGAGCACTTTGGGCAACAAATCCTACGTCAATCACCCGAGTTTGAAGCCATTGTTCAATTTCTTGGTCGGTCCCCTCGAAAGTCACAATGTGGATGTTTGGATGCAGTTTCTGGAATGTCCCCGTGATTTTTGGAAGTAACCGTGCAACGGCACTGGGGAAGCTGCCAATTCGTATCGTTCCCGATTCAAGACCTTTGTGTGCGACCGTCTCCCGTTCAATGCAAGCGATCCGGTTCAGAATGCGCGAACCGGTTCAAGAAATCCTCATGCCAAATTCTGATATAATGACTCCTTCTTTTCGGTCTCTAATCAACAAGACCAGCCCCAGTTCGGTCTCAAGTCCGCCAATAGAGTGGCTCACAGCAGATTGAGTCATATTGAGTGCTTCGGCAGTTTTTTGTAAAACTTCCCATTTCCACGACTTTGGAGAAAATCTCTAATTGAGCAATGGTCATGAGCATCACCTCATGTAAGTTATGAATACAATCCATTTTACTCATTGTAGATCGGTCGTTATGCT
>JAKACM010000038.1 GCA_021821465.1 Bacillota bacterium | reverse complement strand
CCCAAAGAACGCATGAAAGCTCAATCCTCCGGTCACCGTAGATGATATGAAGCCTTATGCTTGGACGGTGCCTGACCCATGAGAATAATCAACTCGTCTGCAGAAGACAATTAAATGTGAAAGAACACGTGGATCCAAATTTCTCCAAACGGGTTTGGAGTCCCAATCCCCTATCCAATTCATGCCAACGGCTCGGTAAATCCGTTTACTTGATTCTTAAGAGTCAATTTTTAGAAGCCGTATCAAGATTATGGGATAGTTGTGACGTTGCCATCCATGAAGGAAATCCTCCTGAACACTTGGAGCCGGGCCTGGAATTCTAAAAGGGGGTAATGGGAAGAAGGGGAACTTAAAGAATGTTACCGCTAGGCTAAACACCAGGTTCGTATATACATCCTAATTTCTGAAGGAATTGTTCTTTTCCCCATTCAGTCACTTGTAGAGATCGGCGAACCGGGCCCGAGGTTATCCATTCTAATTCCCTGAGTCTCTTGGTGATGGCTAAAGCGAGCGGCCCACTGATATGATGTTGCCGTTCTGTCCAATCGATGTGGTGGGGAATCGGTACATTGAAAGAGTTAGGGGGCAGTAGCGTGAGTCGAAACTCCTCTAGCCACTCACGCCCTTGATCGGTCAGTTGATAATACTGCCCCAGATCCTCGAAAAAGCCCTTCTTCACCATGGCTTGCGTGAAGTTCACGCCAAGCTTTCCCGCTAGGTGTCCATAACATGTTCGGGCAAAACGCAGCGCATTAGCTTGGACGGACTCCCGCAAGGAATGAACTTTATCGGGCGGAGACTTCACGGCCCCAATTGTCTCCAACACCTGAGCAATTTCCGGACCTGCAAATTGATAATAACGATGCCTGCCTTGGGCCACAACGACAAGAAGCCCGCCTTCCACTAACTTCGTTAAATGGGAGCTGGCTGTTTGGGGCGATATATGAGCCAACCGTGCCAGTTCCCCCGCCGGCAATGAACCCCCATCCCCTAATGCCATGAGGATGGCTGTGCGGGCGGGATCCCCGATAAGCGCGGCCACTGCCGTAATACCCGAATGCAGCACCATCAGATATATGGGCGAAAGTGCCCTTCCCTCCTTTTTCACGAGCCGGTGTTTTCGTCGTGGGATCGGACCCACCAGGCCGAATCTTTCTCATTCAGAGTTTTGTAGCGGATCCCTTTGTCCTCAGGTGTGGAGGCGAACAACAGAATCCTTGTGAGCACTCCGGCTAATCATGACAGTTTGTCCGAATTGCCGAGGTTTATGACTGCTCTTGAATTCTTGGTGATAACAGGGAAAACGTGTGATGGCCTGTAAGTCAAAACACTTCGACCGAGAATGAAATATTTATACCATACAATCGGCGCATGGGAAAAATACTGACAAGACTACACAGAGGAGATAAATTCCATGCCAAAAGCTCAAAAGCTCCGACCCCTGCCTCTCACTTCTCAAGATCGGATTGTGATCTTGACAGCAGGGGCCGGTCTATTTTTGTCCACACTTGATTCCGGAATCATCAATGTCGCGCTGCCCACTCTTATGCATGTGTTTCATGCTCAGCTTGCGACAATTTCCTGGACGGTCATTTTCTATACGTTGACCTTGGTGGGAACCATTACGATTTTTGGCCGACTCAGCGATCATTTTGGACGGTTGACAGTTTATCGATGGGGTCTTCTTCTATTCGGTACGGCATCAATACTCTCGGGATTCTCCACATCCTCTGGCATGTTGATTGCTTTCCGAGGCATTCAAGGCATTGGAGCGGCGATGCTTCAAGCGACGGCCGTCGCGATCATTACGGCAGTTATCCCCAGGGAAAGGCAAGGGCCTGCCTTGGGGTCTCTCGCCCTTCTCATGGGTCTGGGACCCCTATTGGGTCCCACCATTGGAGGGCTGTTAATTTCCGTTGTCGGGTGGCCGTGGATCTTTTGGATGAATATACCCATCACGTTAGGCGCCCTTTGGGGTTGCCAACTCCTTGTCAAGACACCAGAATCTACCGGCCGTTACCTGACTCTTGACATTCCCGGAAACCTCTTGTTATCCGGTACCGCCTTGGGGTTCATGGGGGGACTGACAATGGGAGCGAGTCATGGTTTAGGCAGTGCGTTCACGTGGATTCCCTTGATAATTTCCTTAGGTCTTCTTATGGGATTTCTGAAATGGGAAGAACAGGCACACAGTCCTATCGTTGATTTAAAGCTCTTTCGCCGCGGAACTTTGGCGGCACCTATGATGGCGATTTTTTGGTTTGGGGGGGCCAGCTCCCTTGGGTTTATTATTCCGCCTTATTATCTGGAACAAATCCATCATCTTCCCCCGTGGCAAGCCGGATTCGCAAATCTGTTTGCACCTTTGGGCATCGTTGTGCTATCGCGGATGTCCGGGCGGCTCATGCAAAGAATCGGAACGTCTGGATTGATGGTGGCGGGTCTGGCTTGTATGACGGCAGCTTATGCGGTCCTGAGTTTCATGCGTTCCACGTGGTCTTTTACAGCATTGGCCGGACTATTGTTGGTTTACGGTTTAGGCGGAGGCTTGTTCCTTTCACCCAATATTGCCGCGATTATGGGAGCGGTTCCTTTAGACGTTCAAGGCACCATCGGTGCGGTGCAAAGGATGGTTCAAAATCTGGGTATTGCCTTAGACACCACGGTTGTTGCGAGTCTAGTCGGCTCCCCAATCCATCGAGGAGTCTCGGGGTTGATGACAGGATTTCGTGCATCCTGGGCCTTTGCGGCGTTAACTCTTCTGGGCAGTCTCTTCGCCCTGTTATTATTAATGTCATCAAAGCGAAGAAGTTTGTCCTAGATAGTGAATGAGGATATCTGTCCGATTCCCGGAAAATCGCCACCTTGTCCTCATTCCATGGTTGCCATTTAGGCGCACTTATTCAAAGCTTGCAACTGATTGCTCCAGAATGACTCCGCAAACAGGGCCTTTCGCGCGGCACAGTCCGGCGAACGTTTCTAAGAATTCGTAGGCATGGACTAGTCAAAAATACGCCACAAAGGTGCAAGCAGGTCGTGACGCGGGCAATTTGCGCAGCAAAATCCCGAGATGGCATCGACCTCGTGGCAAATGCTGTTTACATCTCTTTGAAAAACATTACAATCGTCCCTCGCGCGGTGTGTATTTCCATTATGGTCAAAATGAACAGCGACAGACCTCCTTGGGACACTTCACCGGTAACTGGCCCAGAGGGAGGCTTTGCAAATTCACTTGTATCTGTTCGTTGGCCCAATCCGGCTTCAAGAGTGAGCCATATCGACAATGGTTTGGCTGCTTGCGTCATCAACAAATGGGAAGGTCAATTTCTGCCCGTTTTCGAGAAAAGCCCCATTTACAAGAGCCCAGCCGTGAGCTTACCTTGAGTTCCTTTCCTGGTGGCGGGCTATAGGGGCAGGGGCGCTGTTTAATGCTGTCCGGGGTTTTGAAGGAGGGGCTATCGTGGCCACACTTAAGCCGTGATCAAAAGAGCGGATACTCCTCTCTCGATCTATTCCCATCTCCACGACTTGTCGTACATATCGGTCGTGAAACACTGAACCCATGCCCCCGAGCACCTTCGAATTGATATTCAGCAATAAATCATTTATCCCAAAAGAGATAACTGGAGTTCAAATTGTCAACGTCAGCCAATTGATTTTTCGTATTCCAAAGTGAGATGGGGACATAGCCGACATCCACTGCATCAGCCCCGAATCCTGTGTCATTGCTGTTCTCATAATTTATTCTTATCTGATTAGGCATTTTGTAGGAATGTACTGACGAGATAAAATTCTTTATTCGACAACAACCTAGCCATTTCTGCTGCCGATAAAAAACTCGTTTGCATTAGAAGGACTTTCTTGTTCGTTAACGAACGGTTTAGATTATGGAATGATCCCGGAAAAAAGACCTTTTCCCATGACATTTGGGCGATTTCGGGGGAAATTCTACAAAGAACTTCATTACCATTTCCGTTACGGACAAATCTATGGGATGGCAGGGAGACATATGGCAGACAGCACAATTCGAAGTGTCGAGTCAGAATTCAACACACAAGGGTCCAGTACGAAAGATCTGATAGGGCATAATGGTTGGTTTGCCCATATTTGGCATGTGTATTTGTCGTGGCCCTTACAAAGGAAGTTTGCTTGGCAATTGGGTGGCGCGATGATTATGGTAGGATTGATTGAAATTGTGGCGTTGGGAGCTTTGTGGAGTTCCGCTTTGGGACATTTGGTCTGGATTTTAGGTATGGCTCTTTTAGGCATTGTCGCAGAGATCTCGGGAATCTTGGCCTTGCGAGCGAATCGGTACTATGTGGTTGAACCGATCCTGACCCAAATTACCAACTGGCGCCGTTTAAGCGACGGGGATTTGCAATCGCCCAGACCCAGTCCTCTTGGAGAAGATGAAGTGCGAGATCTCTTTGACGCGGGAGAGACTTTGGTGCGGCGCTTGCGTACAGTACTTTTTCGTGTGTTGTATACCGGGTCTGCCCTCGTGCGTCAAGCGGGAGCGTCACGGGACAGTGTGGGTCGGGTGGAAAGCACTATGGCCAGTATTACCGATTTGATTCAACGTGTGGAAAAGGCTGCAGTGGAAGATGGGAGAGCGTTGCAAACGGTGGCCAATTCCGTGGAAGAACTCGCCACCGCGGCGGATCAAATTGCCCAGGCCGCGGAGCGACAGGCTCAAGACGCCCAAGAAGCACATCGCGCCATGGTAATGTTGGCTCAAAGCATAGGAAGTATGGGACAGGCGCAACAAGAAGGAGCTCGGGCTGCCCACGAAGCCCATCGGCGTATTGCCGAAGCGGTCGCATCGGTGGACCATGCCTTAACACAAGTGCGATCACTGCCTCAGTCGGTGGCCAGGGCGAATGAAGCCAGCCAGGCTCTGGTGCAACGGGTACAGGATCTGTCTCCGGTGGTGACGACCATTCAAGACATTGCGCGTCAAACCCAGATGTTGGCGTTAAACGCGACCATCGAAGCGGCGCGGGCCGGAGATGCCGGACAAGGGTTTGCGGTCGTGGCGCATTCGGTGCGCACTTTAGCCGAGCAAAGCCTGGCCGCGGCAGAGCAAACAGCCACGACTTTGCATGTTATGCAACAGGCCATTGAGGACATGGCACGAGAAGCGGATCAGACGACGCAAGAAGCTCTGGCGGGCGAAGAGACATTGCGAATAACGCAAGATTCCGTGGCGGAGATTCCCGGGGCGCTGGAAGTCTTGAACGCGGCATTGTCTCGTGTGGCTACTGAGGTGACACAAGCGACAGACATGACAGATACCGCCACTCAAGTGGTAAACCATACGGCAGCGGCCGTGGAGGAATATGCAGCCTCTGTGGAAGAAATGACTGCAACTATCCAAGGGATTCGCACTACGGCTCATAGCTTGGCAGCTACGGCGGAAGAAACTATTAGCACGGTATCCAAGGTTCCTGAAGAACTTCAGGGTATCGGACGGGAAATGGAGGTGAGTGTCGGAACAGTGAGTGTAATGACGGATACAGTTCGCGACTTGCAGAATCTTTTGTCTGACTGGAAATTGGACGTGCCAACACAGATCATCACATCATATACCGATGAATTGCGCACCTTTCTGCGCAGATGGAGTAGCAAAGTGAGTCAAGCACTTGAAGCGGCCGTATCTGCCGAGGATCTACAATTTCACTATCAACCGCTCACACCGGCAGATCTGCGTGATCTATTCAATCCCGGACCTATTATCCGCTTTGATCCTCCCAGGTACACCTGCGGGTGGGATCGGCGTGTCGATTCGTGGTTGGGTCCGTGGATGGATCAGGCGACAGTCGAGGCTCAACGAACCTTTCCCGGGATTTTACGCGTGGCATGTGGAGATGTTAATGGTTTAGTTTTGGCCGAACCCAAAGCCTTTGCAGGCGATTTGGTAGGAGATCCGGTGGTTGATGCCAAGAACTTGGTCAAACGAATTTTGTGGGAATCAGAAGATCTCATGCGTCTCTTGCGCTTTACCGGTCTCTCTGACCCCAGCTTAGATCGCCCCCGATTGACGCGTACCGATGTGCAATCACTCATGTTGCCCCCGGACTCAGGGGCCTTTGATGTGTTGGCTTACCGCAGGGTAACAGGTGATTTAATGCTGGATGTTTCGGTTCCTGTTTACGTGCATGGGCTGTATATTGGCGCTATAATCGGCGGGGGTTTGGCTACCCAACTCATATCTGCAAGCTAAAAGCATGAATTCACAGGGGATTGCAGACTTTTCCTGCAAGAATTTTATGTGCCGTGTTTGGCCATAAAGTAAAAGATTCTTATTCACTGTTGCAAAATGCGTTCATGTCGAGTTGCATGGGATAGACCGAGAAGCTTTTTTGCTCATTTGTGCTTTGCGGCGTCCGGGACTCTTATTCAGGGTAAGTGTTTATGATTCTCATGGTCAGGCGTGGTTTATCAAAGACCGCCGGACGCACTACATGCAACTGAGACGGCATTTGCAACCACGTCAAACCCCCTCAGCCAGGCAACGGCTCAAGCAGATCGGGCAACGGGAAACCCGTGGGATGATCGATGTCAATCATCAGATCAGCAAGGCACTCGTCGAACGGTATGGGGAGCGCATACGCTGTTTGTGCTGGAAGAGTTAACAGGCGTGCGGGGTGCACGAAAAGTGCACAAACGGCATCGCTACGAATTCGTCTCATGGGCCTATTATCAACTGCGGCAGATGATTGCGTACAGGGCAGGGCCGCAAAAGCCCAAGCGAAAGTGATGGTGGGGGATCCGCATTATACCTCGCAGGCATGTCCCAAATGTGGTCACACCAAGAAAGGCCATCACCATAAAAACATCATCAGATTACGTGTCAGAACTGCCATTATCGGTCCAATGATGACCGCATTGGTGGAATGAATCTGCACCGTAAGGGAATCGAGTACCTGGAGGCATAATGCGATGCAAAATATGATAAAATATCTCTGAATGTAGGGTAAACGAAAATTGCAGGTTGAACAGAATATATGGTCCGAGACGATGGAGAAGACCGCAGGTGTATGTGCCGGACAGGCACATAAGACCTTGCGGTTTTTGTATGTTGACGGGGAGGGTATAGTGATGACGCATTTGTTTTCGGCGGACGGCAGGGATGAAATACAAAATGCCATGACAGAGCATGAGCTCGATCTACTCATAATTGGTGGAGGGATTACCGGTGCCGGAATTTTACTCGACGCCACGGTTCGCGGCATGCACGCAGGGCTCATCGAAATGCAGGATTTTGCCGCAGGCACTTCTAGCCGATCAACCAAACTGATCCATGGCGGCCTTCGCTATCTGAAGCAAGGAGACATCGGATTGGTGGCCGAGGTGGGGAAAGAACGAGCCATTGTACACCAAAATGGGCCACATATTACCGAACCCATATGGATGTTATTGCCTATCACAGAGAACGGGACATATGGGAAGATGATGACGTCGATAGGATTATATCTTTATGATCGGCTTGCTGGCGTCAAACATTCGGAACGGCGCCGTTTGTTAAGTATTGAAGAGACACTGTCCAAAGAACCCTTGTTGAATACAGAGGGATTAAAAGGTGCGGGTTATTACGTCGAATATCGTTCAGATGATGCTAGACTGACTTTGGAGATTTTAAAGGAAGCATTTTGTCGCGGAGCTTTGGCTCTCAATTACACCAAAGCCACTCGTTTTCGCTACCGGGGAGGACAGATAATCGGCGTCGATGCCCAAGATGTGTTGAACGGCAATCATTACCCGCTTGCAGCAAAGATCGTGGTCAATGCGACCGGACCTTGGGGAGATTTCTTGCGGGAGTGGGATCATTCAAAATCCGGTAAAACGCTTCATCTAACCAAAGGTGTGCATATTGTTGTGAACGGGAATCGATTCCCTTTGCATCAGGCGGTTTATTTTGAGGTACCAGGTGATCGCATGATCTTTGCGATACCTCGGGAAGGAAAAACTTATATTGGAACCACTGACACTAATTACACCCAGGATCCTCTGGACCCCTTGGTATCGGCTACGGACCAGGAATACCTTATCAGGTGTGTGAATCTTATGTTTCCCTCTCTCAAACTCGTAACAGCGGACATTGAGAGCAGCTGGGCTGGCGTACGCCCCTTAATCCATGAAGAAGGGAAGAATCCATCGGAGATTTCGCGCAAGGACGAAATCTTTCGGTCTTCCACTGGTCTGTTGACGATTGCGGGTGGAAAGCTCACCGGATATCGCAAAATGGCGGATAAAGTGGTATCCATGGTGGCCCAAGAGTTATCTTCTCGATCGGGGAAGTCCTATCCTCCGTGTCACACTCAATTCATTGCGTATTCCGGGGGAAAGTTTGGTGGATCCGAGAATATGTCGCATTTTATGGAGGAGAAAATGCGTTTCGGCATGGATCTGGGTTTGAGTGAATTTGAAGCCAAACGACTTGTCCGCCGTTACGGAACCAATATAGACCAGGTATACACGCTTATCCAAGAAGGCTTGGATGAGGCCCACGACCATGGTTTGTCTTTGGAACTCTATGGTGCACTACGTTATGGTATCGACCACGAGATGGTTATGAATCCTGAGGATTTCTTTGTTCGTCGCACCGGCGCTTTATATTTTGACATCGGCTGGGTGCGTTACTGGCAAGAGCGAGCCATCCAGTATATGCAAAAGCGGCTGGGATGGACTCATGATGAGACGAGCGAGTATGAAGAGAAGATGGAAATTCTCCTTCATCGTACAGTGGTACCGGCAGACGTCACCCTTGACGCGGATACTTTAACAAAGTAGGCAATCAGAGAGAACGCTGTCGATTGCCCTACCCCTTGGGCAAAGTCGGAGGTCTGGGCTAACAATTGCTTGTGGGCGGTGCAAAATCATCCGGCTTTATGGTAGATTGGACTCGCAACAATGAGGAAGCGGCATGCTCAAATGTATTGGAGAAATTTATCTGAATGTGGCCGACAAGACTCCTCTCTTCAGGGCGGAGTCTTCAGACATTCGCCGTGAGGCGACAGGTCGCCTTGACTTCTTTGGAGCTCTTAACTATATCCCAAGACGATGCACCGAGCAAAAGCTCGAGAATTTTAGTATGTTTAGAGCTATGGGAAAGGGAGGGTAATGACAATGACTTTTGATCAACTTCTCGTGCACAGTGATCATGAGTGGCAACGCATTAGACAACATCCCTTTGTTACCGCACTGGGCAAAGGAGATTTGTCTCTCGAGAAATTTCGTTACTTTATCGGACAGGACAGGGTTTATCTGAAGGATTTTTCAAAAGTTCTGGCTACATTAGCTGCATTGGCACCAGACAGTACGGCGGCACGTACAATGCTGAAACACGCCGACACGGTCTTTTCGGTGGAGCAGTCGTTGCACGACAGTGTCGGCAAGCAAATGGGACTAAGAGCCATGGATTTACAAGATGTTGAAGCAGATTTTGTCACCAAGGCCTATCAAGATCATTTGGTTCGAACTGTGGGGGAAGGCAGCTTTATTACCGGACTCGCCGCCGTATTACCCTGTTACTGGACTTATTCGGCACTGGGAAGAGAACTGAGCCAAAATGGAAAGCCTGGCAATTCCTTATTTGTTGAATGGATCGATACATACGCTGCCGAAGAATACCGAAGATCGGTGGAAGAGGTAGGGGCTTTATGGGAATCCTACAGTGGCGATCTCCCAGATACCCATACTTTGGAAGTTTACGACTGGAGTATGACCTATGAGCGGTTGTTCTGGGAGCAAGCTTGGCAGTTAGGCCTTAAACTTGACTAACTATTGTACTTCTCAAAAATGTCTTGATTCCAATCGACTTCATTCGAAAGCAACAATTGTTGTCGTTTTGGGTTCTTACGACAATATCCGGCCGTCCCACTTCCCTTTCTATCCGTCGAATCACTAAGTTCGATGGAATTATTGCACAATGGGGAACCTTTATCGCCTACAATACCCAGATAAACGGTGATGTGGCGGTCCGTGTCTGCAGATTATAGGGCGAAAGGTTTTCTCGTCTGGGGCTTGACTCCGCGGTAAAATCGTCGTCGGGTGGGTCGGTGAGCGGGCATTTCGCGAAGGGATTTCGATCATGGAACCGAAATCCCCCTATACGTTCCAAATGTGTCCGCATTGCCAAGAGGGAATATTGTGGCGTGGATTTACGCGTAAAGCATACCTTCACGTGCAGAAATCCGGATCACTCGTATGAAAGACGCTGACTTCGTGGACATGATGAATCTGTGCTTTGAAGAAGCAGAGGATGAACCTAATCCTGTGCACGTCAGTGCCCTTATGGTGGTGGGGGAAGGTTTTGAGGGTGATCGGGAGAGAAATGGATTGCCTGTATGGGGGGATCACCCATACGCCGCGAAGAAGATACACCCCAACTTCTCTTCCCTCCGCGGAGGGAGAGAAAGGCCAGACAAACAAGGGTATTTGGTTATATTTTTTGGCAATGGTTGACACTACCATGATAAGATACTAAACTAATTGACTAATTGTTAATAAGGATAGATTACGAGGGATATCACGTTCTTGCAGTTCGCTGGCGCGGATTGACAGGCTAGTTATGGGCAGCCATATCACAGCCTATCTGATCACACGTCATGCTCGGCTGAAAGAACTGTCGGGAGGACACAACAACATATCTAGATACTACAGGAACGATTCCCGTCTATCGCCCAGTTCTGGACATATCCAGCAAAACACGGTGGGATCAGCCGAATCTCAGGAATTTTAGCACGTTCTCGATGTTTAGAAAGGCAGGAGCGTATGCAGCCAAAAATACTCGCAGGGCAAAGGGTATTGGTAACAGGGGCTGGTAGGGGAATTGGCGCGGCAATTGCACGCCGCTGCGGGGAAGTTGGTGCCCATATCGCCGTAAATTACCGGAGCCAGCGGGATAGGGCCCAAAGAGTGGTTCGGTGGGTTCAGGATGCGGGAAGTGAGGCCATGTTAGCTCCCGGTGACGTGACGCGTTCTTCCGATGTCGGTAATGTCGTGTCGAACGTGGTCCAGAATTGGGGTGGGATAGAAGCGGTCGTTTGTAACGCCGGGGCTCCGGTTATCCGCCAGCGGGCAGAAGACGTGGGATGGGAGACTTTGCAGCAAAAGGTGCTGGGGGAGCTTAAAGGGGCTTGGTTGATGGTGGCCGAAACCTTTCCCTATTTAAAAGAATCCGGTGGTGCGGTTGTCTTTGTCACAAGTGGACTTGCCGAGCGCCCTCGAACAGGATTTTTGGCGCACGGTGTTGCCAAAGCTGCTTTAAACAGCATGGTCCGTTACTTGGCTTTTGAATGGGGAAGCTATGGAATTCGGGTGAATGCCGTGGCCCCGGGTTTGGTTCTAACGGATGCCTCCAAAGAGGTCATAGGAAGACAAATGGATGCGCCGGATGTTCCCTTGGGACGTCTGGCCACGGCGGAAGAAGTGGCCGATGCTGTAGTGTATCTATTGTCGCCGCAGGCTTCTGGCCTTACGGGAGTCATTTTGCCAATCGCGGGAGGAGGGCATTTGGGGAGCGGCGGATTCTTGAGACAATGAATGACAAAAACTCCTGTAATATTCTTGGCAGATGTCAGCCACAGGGTTAGGGCATACTGTTCGAAAATGACGACCATGGCTTGACGAAATTCGGGAGGGGTGTTTTATAATGGGGAACTGCAAGACGCGTTAGGTGGGGTGAAGATATTATCAAATTTGAATCGAGTCCCGAGGCCAATGTTGTCGTAAACATCCTGCGAGCCGCTAATGCTCTCAGTCGCGTTGGCGGAAGACTGGCGAACGGAGCGGGGTTGAGCAGTGTCCAGCAATGGCTTCTTTTGGGGGCGATCGCATCCAATCCGGATGCTCCTCTTATGTCCTTACGAGGAAATCTTTCTGTAACCAAGCAAGATATTACGAGCATGGTGGCGCGACTGAAGCAGCGCAACTTGGTCGATACCTATCCCGATGGGGAAGATCGTCGTATTACGAGAATACGGTTAACGGACCAGGGGGAGGATGTGCTGCGGAGGTTGCAAGTCTTGGCAGATAACAGTAACGATATTACCTTTGGGCCGTTTTCCGATGATGAGATAAGCCATCTCTCTCTTCTTTTAACACGCCTTGTGTCCCATCTCGAATCATTGCCGGAGAATAGCTAACAAGAAATGATCTGGGAAAAGCATATCAAGGATGATAGGCGAGGAACTTCTCACCCTTTTTTGCGGAATTCTAGAAATGCTCGGTGACGGCATGCGGATCACCAGTCTCGGCCCTAAAAAGCAGTGGTGTGATGAAGACGGGAAGATGGCAACAGATTTGGTCGGTATGGCCAGAAATGGATAAGTTCATCAGAACAGGGAGCTTTTCTCATAATTTAGATTGCCATGGGGAGTCTTAAAGTGCCATTCCTGTTATCTCTCGCCATCTTAAGGCGAGAGATAACACTTCCTGCTCAGCAAGTTCCGGGATTTACCTTCACTTTAGCGCAAATGTTCTTGTCCGGTGAGCACTACCGTCAACGCTTCAATACCGAGACGGACTTGACGATAAAAGGTGGAACGGCTCATATATAATGAGGCAGCGGCTTGCTCTAAGTTTACTGAGGTGTCTAAAAATGCCAATCGGAGGCTACTTTGGGTTCGTTTCGTTAACGGCGCAACAGGATTGTCTGTAAGCAGTATTGACAAGAGTTTTTGCAATTCTGCAACACTTAACCCCATTTGTTGGGCCAAACCAACTGCTTGCAATTTTCGTGGGTTATGTATCACCGCTAAAGCACGGCGCACCCGTTGTTCGGAAATGTCTGCTAAGTTGTCGGTTTGATGGGTATTTTCTATGAGTGGCGGCATCAAAGAAGAGAGCCATGCCGGCAAATCACGGTGGCGCAAATCTAATGAGAAAAGTTCCGGCTGAATTTCTTCTTTCAAATCAAGATGTTCGATTGGCGTGCCTTGAAAACCCAGTCCGGCCAGTAACGCCTTAAGATGAGACTGGGTGATAACCATAGCGATTCGAAGACCTGTTCTTAAGTATGACAGGCCATCTTTAATGAGCAGTCCTAGGATCTCTTCCCGCGTGTATTCAATACACTCTGTGTTTATTCCTACCAAAATTTGAAGGTAGGTATCGGCCTGGCTCACTGGAAATACGAAACGGTCCTGTTGTTCAGGGAAATATCTGTGCAATATGCCCTCGGCATAACGGTCAATCAAGTCGGCAGTCTCTCGGTAGAGCAATAACGCGACCGCAAAGGCTAAGATTTGTCCTGACGGCAGGCGCAAAACTCGAAAGCTTTCCGGAAACCTGTCAGCAATCTCATCCAACAGGCGGTGAGTGGAAGCAATATCTCCGAGTTCCAAGCTTTGCCGTCCCCATTGATCCAAAAACCCATGCAAAGTGGGCAAATCGGCAGGATGAACTCCATCGGTACTATTAACCTCGGCGAACGCCGTCAAGTCCGCATAGAGGTGATTGGACGACAGACATTGTGAAAAAATGTGTAACAGCGCGAATGCGATCAAGTTCTTCTGCGAGGCTTCGTCGGCCGCATAATACTGACGGCTTAAATGATCTATGGCCCGCGCTCTAAGGGTGCGTACACGCGAGGGCTCTCGTGTTTGCAGATCCAAACGTAGGTGAGTTCGGGCTATATCGTGTAAAGCTAAGCCTTCTCTGACTGGGTGCACAAAAGACAGTCGCGACAAGGCTTGATAATGGTGACGTTGAACGGGGTTGGCAAGAATTTGTGATATGAGCTCATGATTGGCGGCCGGAAGAATCGTCAATACGTCCAAGAGTGGTTGCAGTTCCGGATCTGTGACTTCTCTCATCAAGTCGGCCGTAATCGTTTCGGAGAAATTCTGTAGTGTTTTGGATTCCCGGAGGGATTGTTTGATGACTTCCACGTTAAGTGCCAAGGAGAGGGGATGTCCCTTTGAACGCTGAATAACAGCCCTCGTTTCGGGATTCAGCTCAATTCCAGCATGTTGAGCATAAGTATATCTTTCTTGGAGCGATAAAGGACCTAAAGAAAAATTGACCACCCGTTGACGCCAAGCCCCGTCGACAAACCAGTGCTCCGACAATGAATGTCGAGTTCCTAAAAGAATAAGCACTCCCCGATTTGGCAAACGGGGCAGGAAGTCTTCCCGAAACCATCCATCCAACACATCAATATCATCAAAGTTATCTATGGCCAAAATTGTACGGTGCGCCGTCAATATTTCCAGTCCGGATCCGGGATCTGCCGGACGCACTCCAAAATGCCTTCGCACCAATTCCTCCGTATCATGTAAAAACCCTACCGGTGTGTGCGGGCTCGATCTTCCATCTATCCAAAGGGTGTTTAAGCCGGCTTGTCGTGCCACTCGCATCATTTCCATAATCAGAGAAGACTTACCCATTCCCGCTAAGCCTACTATGGCCCATACTGAGGTATCTGATTGGGTCGTGTCGATCCATGTTTGCAACATTTCCATTTCGCTTGCTCGGCCGACAAAAAGTCGGGATCGTTCTTGGGAAATAGTGTCAATCATCCATTCCACGCACTAACACTCCTAAATATATTTGTTATGGAGTTTTACAATCTAGGATCTAAATAAATAATTAGCAAGCACCATAAAAATGCTACCATAAATAACAATATATGGCGTAATTTTAGCTGTACGGTTATGAACAAAATTTAGTATTTTCAACGTTGGGATGCGATTCGGCGCTGTCCGATAATCCAATCCAACGTTAGATAACCGAACGTGTCGCATCTCTTAGAGCATATGTCAAGGAATTGGTATTATCACAAGGGGAGTCTTCGCGGATAGCCGCGCAACATTCTTATTCAGTTGATTCTTTCCAGGTATCAGCTTGTCACAGGGGCGGATTAGATGAAATTCCCTTATCGCGAGATGTATCGGCAAATGCGGATCTATCCGTCATATCTTTGGTATTTGTTCGGGGTGTTTTTGTCGGGACTGGGAGATTTGTCGGCAAAAGTTGCCTTGATCTGGTATCTCGCAACCAGTACGCCTCAGCCCCTTGTACACCTTTCCATTCTGATGATGGGCATGGGAGCGGTCTTTCCGGCCATGCTAACTGTTGGCGGCTACTGGGTGGACCGGTACGGATATCTCATAGTGGCACGTCGTGCGGTGATCGCGCAGATCTTGTTATGGACCGGTTTTGTCGCCCTATGGATGGTCTTTAAGATGTCTCGCTTAACCTTTGGCGGAGATTGGGTCGTAGGGATTCTCGTCGGGGACGCAGCCTTAGCGCCCCTGTTAAGACCGGTTGACAGTGCTCTCACCCAGAACGTGATTCTCTCCGGTCATCGTGAGTCGGCTAACGCGTTACGTGGAATGCAGTACGAGCTTACCTATTTGCTGGCACCCTTGCTCGGTGGTTTACTTGCGGCACAACATGCCCTTCTCATTGCCTTAGGTTTCAATACTTTGTCCTTCATTGTATTGGAGTGGGTGTTTTTTCGGATGTCAACCGATTGTGATTCGAGAACATTTCAAAAGACCATCAAGCGAGTAGATGTAAAATCGAGTCTTCACGAATTCGCGGCGTCAGTCCTGAGTGGCGCACGGCTTCTTTGGGGATTTAAGAGCTTGGCGGGGTTAGTGTTTCTCGGATTTTGGTGGAATATGTGGATACTGGGTCCGGTGGAAGTGTTGTTTCCGCTGCTGGCACATGGGCTCAAAGGCTCAGCGGTTTCCTATGGTGGGTTTTTGATGGCCAATTCGCTGGGATTTCTAGGCAAGTTGTTGTTCTGGGCCCGCAAGCATGTTCCAAGGCCGTGGGGATGGCGTTATGCCGGGGTGTTAATACTGGACGGGGTAGTTTACACCACACTGGGGCTGGTGCATTCGGTGGGAATCGCATGGTTTTTGGTTGCGGCAGGAGGCTTTATTACGGCTCCCACGGACATTTGGGGTTCAACCTTGCGCCAAGAGCTGATTCATTCGGAATATCAGGGACGGGTCTCGGCTCTTGCCGGGTTAGTCGGTTTTACCGGTGCTCCTCTGGGTACAGTGTGGGTGTTGTTGGCGATAAATACTTTCCATTGGACGATACCTCTTTGCTTTCTGATTTTTGGCTGTATATTGACGGCAGGGGCGCTCGTCATCAGCTTATTGCCCGTGATGCGCACTGCGTAGTGATGGCGATTGTCCGGGGTCTCGGCAGGAACCAGAGTTCTGCCAATAATTCTAAGCCCATTGGGCTAAGATCCCCCTGGCGAATTGTCGGAATTTTTGGGGCCTCATCCAAAGAAAGCCCGGTCTCGATCGAAAACCCACCGGATTTCGATCGAGACCGGGGCCTATTCAAAGCTGCGGACAGTTGAGATCATGATGGCGAGGATATTCGGGCAAGGAAACATCACAGAACAAGCACACAAACATTTACGCCTCAACACCGAGGCCTAAGCGAGAAACCAACACACTTTTCGGTAATGCTCCGATAACACGGCGGGTTTCTTGACCGCCGTCGAAACGAATAATGGTGGGAATACTTTGAATTCCGTATTGACGGGCCAAAGCCGGTTCCTCATCCACGTTGATTTTAAGAACCGTAAGCGTATCAGAATGTTCTTCGGCTAAGGAGTGAAGCAGCGGACTCACTCGAAGGCATGGCTGACACCATGCCGCCCAAAAATCGACGAGAACCGGGTTTGTAGTCTGACGGATCAAACTCTCAAATGTGCTGGTCGTAGCGGAAACAACCAATTCTTTCATGGGTGGAACCTCCTCAAATTTTTCTTGATTGATAACGATCTCCTATGATGCGGGTACCGGAAAAAGATGTGCAATCCAAATCACATCCCGGATTGCAAGGATTGATTAAGTGAGTGATAATTTTCCCGATTAATCTCTTCGTTATGCCGTCACATCGCCCACACCAACGGATCCGCCGTGACGCACAAGAGAGAATGCAGCAGCCGGAGTGTGGCTGCTAGCCAATGGAATCCTGATTTGGCCTGGATCCGTTGAGATTTCTCATATCATCCCTTTATCCAAACTGCCATATGCTATGGCTCAGATGTCCATATTGGTAACTTCGGTGCCGCAAGGTTGCCTTCGGGGTGTCAGTTGACGCACCCATAGTATAAAAGATTGGCACAAAATGCTCGTTTTGTCCGGGGGGAACCGCCAATTGAGCATGAGGAGCCAATGCATCATAGCGATATAATGACGATAAGTCCCAGTGACTCAGGCGTTCTTCTAGCCACAGGTCGAATTCTCGGGCCCATGGTTCCGTTTGGGTCGCCTGCCAATCCAAACGGGTTAGGTTATGAACTGTCCCACCGCTGGCTATAATCAAAATGCCTTCTTCTCGCAACCTAGCTAAAGCATGGCCGATTTGATAAAGTTCTCGGGGTTGCCAAGAGGGTGTGACAGACATAGACACCACCGGAATATCCGCTGCAGGGTACATAAATTGCAAAACGACCCAGGCACCATGATCCAAACCTCGGTGGATATCAATATCGAAAGGGATACCATTTTGCCCAAATAACTCCTCCACTCTTCGGGCCGTGCCGACATCTGTTGATGCCGGATATCGCATTTTCGAGAGAATTGACGGGAAGTGACTGAAATCGTGAATGGTCTCATAAGGGTCCGCGATGCTCAAAGTGGGACGTTTGGTAATCCAATGTGCGGAGAAAATAATCACCGCCTTAGGTTTAGCGAATTGCGTTTCGCCCAACGCTTTTAGTTGCCTGGTGTAGTCATTATCTTCCAGCACCAAAGACGGTGCGCCGTGTGCCACAAAGAGCGTGGGAAACATGCCCTGACCTCCTGTCATTTAATTTCGGCGATGAAGTTGATAAATAGGATACCCGCCTGGATGGCCAGGAGAATGGGTATACATACTCTAATCCCATGGCTTTTGCTGCCGACGGGCCTTTTAATTGCGGCAGTTAGGCCACATGAATGGCATATACTCCGGGACCCATGAAGATTGCGCCAATGGCTATGGCAATCATCACTATCCAACCCTCCGCGAAACCCCGCTGTTTAGGGCGGGGATATAAGGCGCTCGCCGTCAGGCGATCGTCTTGTGGCATAACGCCCCATTGGTGTGACTGTTTAAATGTGTTCGCCCTGTGACATTAGAATATATTGGCGGTTGTCTTCCTTAATCGTGGGAGGCGTAAAATATGTCGCGTCGTCAAGACCAGACGTTAACCGGATTTAGGCGAACGACAAGTCTAAGTAACCGGAGAGCTTTAGGCGACCGGATAGGGGGCTTTTGGTTAACCCTTTGCGAGTAAAGCTGACGTAAGCGGTTCCTCGCAAGAATCTCCTCCCTTCAGGAAGGGGAGTGTCAAATTCAAATCCGTTCTGTGTGATCCAGTAAGCGTTCTTTCCGCTATCGCTCACGATGGCCACGAGCATGATCGCGATCAAAAGAGTTGAGGCTAGGGGCATCATGATTCCAGAAATAAAGAGCAATCCCGCCGCAAGTTCTCCCAGAACGACCAGAAAAGCCGTCAAAACGCCGGGCTTAAGACCGATCGATTCCATCCAACCGCCTGTGCCCTTAAGACCGTAACCTCCGAACCATCCAAACAATTTTTGAGCACCGTGGCCCCTAATGGTTAGACCTACGACAAGGCGAATCAATAATATGCCATAACTCATTTTGTACATTCCCTAGTCATCGTTAACTAACTTCGTAAAAGTAAGTTCCCTTACAAAAGTGATAGTAGTATACTTACTTCTGTTTTGTCAACTACTATGTTAAAATAAGCAAAGGAAGGTGATGAGTCATGCCTCAAGTCACAATGTGTCCCAAATTCGGGGCCGCGTTTGCATTGCTCGGGAAGCGCTGGACTGGATTAATACTGCGGGCTATTCTGTTGGGCCAACACCGATTTTCGGATATCGCGCAAATGATTCCGCTCTTGAATGATCGGATGTTATCGGAACGTCTTAAAGAGTTGGAAGCTGTCGGAATCGTAAAACGAACGGTCTATCCGGAGGTACCGGTACGCGTAGAATACGATTTGACTGATAAGGGGCGGGATTTGGGACCCGTAATGGACAGCATACAGCAATGGGCGAACAAATGGTATCCGGATCTGGCGGAAAAGAACTCGGACTCCATCGTGTAAAGTGCTGCCCAATCGAGTAATACGATATTCTTCTCACGGATTAGTAGGCGAAACGCGAATGACCCGATTCAATAAACTGATCATAACCTTCTAACCGGAGCATGTGAGCCTTAAGCGAAAGTCCGCCTCCGAAACCGGTGAGGGTTTTGTCCTTTCCTATAACCCGGTGGCAGGGCACAATAATTGGAACGGGATTTTGGCCGATGGCAGCGGCAACCGCCCTGGTTGCCATGGGATTGCGGATTTGACGAGCTACGGCACCATAGGTGCTTACGGTTCCGTACAAAATGGTTTGAAGGGCCGTCCAAACACCAATCTGAAAGGGTGTGCCCATGAGATCCAAAGGAATGTCAAAATCATGACGCTGGGCACTCCAATATTCCTCCAGTTGATCAATCATTGCTTCGAGTCGCTCCGGGTCCTCCACCAAGGCACGGTGGGGTGCATGATGTTTTTGAAATCGTGTGATGGCGTCAAAGGATTCATGAGGCCAGGTAATGCGGCAGAGTCCCTGTTCACTCGCCATCAAGTAAAAGATGCCCAGAGGGTGTTCCATTTTGGTCCAATAAAATACATTCGACATTGTACGACCTCCTGTGACGGAATGCGGACGGGGTCATCCCTGTGTTTCGTGAAAAGATCTGCACAAAATGCGAGCGACTATGAAAGCCAACAAGTTGCGCCACTTGGGTGATTGTTAACTCGGTATTTTGAAGGAGGAGTTGTTGCGCATGTTCCATGCGCAATGTTTCTCGTGCCTTTTGCGGTGATATTCCGCAGTACCGTGTATAGAGACGCTGCAGATGGGACGGACTCATGTTAAGATGGGTACCCAATTCGGTGAGGGAAAGCGGTTGATTCCACTGACTTTTTAGTAGGGCATTGATACGGTCTACCATGATCCGGTCGGGGGGATGCGAATGATCGGGTCGGCAGCGTTTACAAGGACGGAACCCGTCGTGAATGGCGTCTTCGTAACTGTTGTATACCAGAATATTCCCCTGTTTCGGAGGGCGGGATCGGCATGAGGGAAAGCATACAATTCCCGTAGTACGGATACCAAGGTAATAGCGTCCGTCATAGGCAGAAGTTCTCATTAATACGGCCTCGTAAAGTGCATCGTCTATAGTCTGCCCGTGAGCTAGTCTTGGTTTGAGCATCTCTAAACCTCCCCATGAAAAAGCTGACTTCATTAGTATACACGGGGATGGAACAAAGAGCGGAGGATCGCGAATAGGAGAACAGAATTCCGCACATATTATGCGGCCGAACCCGCCCAGATCCTTCTGCGTTTAAAGAGAGAATCCAAACGGCAGACCCTCTACGGCGAGATTTTTTCGGATAGAGCGATGCTCTGTGGCATACGCAGCGGGTAGATCTTTAACCCAGATCAAATTAGAAGTTCCGTTTGAGTGAGTCCCATCGCCAGAATGATTCATTGTAATTCCCGATAGCCACTGAAAACCATTCCACTCCTTTTCTTCTGAGTCATGGTTGGAAAATCTCTTTGGAAATTCGACCCGGTTCATTAATCGTCAACTCATCCAAAAGAATATCCCAGTCACGACCATTAACCCCTTCCCCCGTAACACGGCGACAAAAACCTGTGTGCATATCGACCCATAATGGATAGAAATTCGTATAATCCAGAATTTCGGTGTCGCGGTCTTCGCTGGTCAAGTTCCATTGTCTGTGTTCCGCAATCGTCGGAGAAGGTTCTACACTCCACCGCCCCGCTACGACATGCATAGTGCCCGGATCGTGAAAAACATCATCCGGGAGGGGGTCCACTTGATCCGTGACGATCAGGTTCAGACTGGCGGCCCACAATTGGGGATTCAGCCAGGCCCATAAAAATCGATTGTCGCTGGCAGAGAAATAGGGACGCCCAAACCAGAGGCTATCGCCTTGCGTAATAGCGGTCTGTTGAGCCGACCACCGTTCCGATCTTTTTAACAACCCTGTCTTCCTTGAGCCACCAGGAGTCCCCAACGGCGGTGTATGATATCTTTCGATGCGGCGAGGTGACGGGCTGAGACGACATCTCGCAGTCATAGTGCCAATAATTGGGATCTTGCCACCACGCTTCGTAATGATACGGTTCAATACGAAGGTCGTCGGCGCTCATAAATTGGGGAGTATTGCGGTCGACGAGATTGGAGACGGTGTAGGATTTGTCACGTGCTCGGGCATGTAGGCTCGTAACGCCATCTTAAGCCGACAGCAATAATACGGTTTACCTATACTCACAGTACACGATGACCCCGGCGTGGGGATGACTTGCGGAGATGAGGCATAAACAACACTCGCGGCTTGTACGGGACCAGCCAGTACTGTTCCGAAAAGAGCCACCTCATTGCCATTGATGCAGTTATCACACCTTAGGGTTTTAAGGAACGAGAAGAGGCAGCAGATTTCCTTGAGGTGCTATCCTGTTTCTGAGAGTGCCGAAGAGCTTCAATAATCAGCAAAAGAGAACTGAGGCGAAGGATGACATCGGCCAAGTTAAAGATGTAGGGATAGGGTCTGATCTGCCAATAATCCACGACACCGCCCCATATGATGCGATCTGTCCAATTGGCTGCCGCCGCCGTCACCAACCATGACAAGGGCAGTCGTAAAAATGGCCAGCGCACGAGGAAAAAGGTCATAATGACCATGACTCCCAAAGTGTACAAGATCAAAATCCCGGAAGGTGTGTGAGACAAGAGACCAAAGGCTATGCCATGATTGAGGATGATTCCCGGCCGACCGACTTGGGGATGGTAATGCCAAGCCAGAATCATCATTGTCAGATACAAAATCGGTATAGACCAATAGGCCCACGAGTGTCTCGACTTATGGTCATTCATCAAATTGCGCGGCCGGTAATCATCCTCTTTGGTGAGAAGGAGCGCCGCTTCCTCCCTTCTGGTATAATAGGATTAGATTGTATGAAGTGGTGCTTTTTGTCACAAACCGTTACGAAATTTGAACAACGAATGACGGAGCTCATGCTCAGGGTGTTGACCCGCTCACGATGTAACATCATGTCTACAAGAATCGACGACAAGACATGATTTCAAACGATTCACTCGGAACTTTATAGGCAGTTTGAAGCTTTAACCACTTGGGAGATCAGTTCACAAGCTCTCACCTATGATACACTATAACAAACGTGCAAAAATTTGCCGACAATGTGAGGGTTGTATGGCTCCAAAAAACCATCTGCGCAATTATATTCTTCATGTTATACGGAACCAAGGGGTATCTACGGTTAAGAGCGTGCACCGAGCGGTGGCACAAGATCACCCAGTATCTATTAACACTGTGGCCACCGTGATGAACCGTTTGGTTTCCCAGAAAATCTTAGTCCGCGAAGGCCGAATTCGTCATTATGCCTATCGCTTGGCGCCGGCTGAAAGTGTGTTAAGAGTTCACGCTAAGGAATCGGTAGAAACATTGATGTCGGAATTCGGTGAATCTTGCTTAGTTCACTTTGTCGATGCTATTGATGAAGTGGATCCTAATGCGCTGGCTAAACTGGAGGCTATCGTTCGTGCACGTACCCAAGGAAAACTTCCCGAATAACCTGTCTAAATTTGCATACACATGGGTTTTGGTGCTGAGTACTATGGTTCTTTTGCCTCTATTGCTTTTAGGGGCCGCGATTATTATCACCGATCACCACCTGGCTTGGGTGCGAATGCACCACCCTATGACGTGGTATCCGGAGCTTTTCATCTTGTTGGGCATCTTAATAGTGGTGGCGAGTCTCTACGTTTGGCGTTTGGGTTATGGGATTACGTGGGTAATCAGGAGCAACCGCCGTACCTTAGCCGAGTTGAGTACTCGCATGGCGCCTTTTCCTCAGGATGACATTGCTATTCCGCAGGAACTGGTGCCTCGAAATGCGTCCGTTAAAGTCGGTTTATGGAACAGTCCCGACGCGTTCACCTATGGCATTATCCATCCGACGATTGTAATTTCCGCGTCTCTTCTCGCTTTGCTTGACGGAGCAGGGCTTGTCGCGATTTTAGCCCACGAAGTTTATCATGCCAGAAGCCACGACTATGCACTGCAGCAGGTTTTTTTGACGGTCTTAAAGGCGTTTCCATTTCTTCCGCTTGAGTCTTTATACCGCGTTTATCTTACCGCTCGGGAAATTCAAGCCGATCGATTCGCGATAAATTGGCAAAATACAAGGGATCCTTTGCTTAGAGCCATGCTCACCACAATTCACGCTTTGCATGATGAGTCGGAGGCTAAGTTGTTGGGAGGTCCTGCTTGGAACAGTGTGTGGGGCTCTCGCATTGACGCGCTGGTTGACGGGGGCCAGGTTAATTTATTTGCCGAAACCCATGTTCTGCTTAGGGCTTTAGCTATGCCCTTTGCTACCTCGGCTATGCTGGCGGCGACCTCATGGAGCCTATTTTGTCACTGAGCTAAAAAAGGCAGCGCTACAGAATCAGCACTGCCTGCAGGAGCATTAATGGGTCATGATATCGGCATTCATACCTCCGGCTACTCGTTCCATATGACTGGAAACCACGATGCGAACGGGACGGCTAGCCATAGATTGCGAGCTTGCAGTGATTGTATAATTCACTTGGCCTGATGAGTTGGTATCCAAAGTTGTGCCGCCCTGTGAACTCATGGAACCCCCCATGCCGGAACTGCCATTCATGGACGAAGAAGACGAGAGGGGTGCTTTGGCAATTATGTCGACGGAAGCGCCGGCGATGGGTCCCTTAGGACTCATCGCGGTGATCCTCAAGGGTTCCTTTTGTCCGGAACTGGCACTGACCGCAAACGGTGTAACTTTTACATAATCCCCGATTGGAGCCATTGGTGATGTGGAAGGGGTTGTCCACCAGGTATCCAATAATCCGGCACCGGCCATGGCCGACGGGCTGAAAGTGTTGAAATTTCCGATTTGGACCCCGACCATTTCCATGTGTTTGGTCGGTTGCGGGGAGAGGGTAATCGAAGCTTCACCTTGAGAATTGGTAACTTTTGAATAACTTGTGATAAATCCGGAGGCCCCTTGAGTGCCCGATTTGTACCAATTGGTCACGCCGTGGCCTAGAGGGACCATGGGACCGATATAAAAAGTAACCGGTTCCTTAACCGCTGGCTTGTTGGTAGAAGTCGTAGCCTTGAGAACAAATGTCGCAGATTTTCCGGCTTCTACGACCTGCGCCGTTTTATTACTGGAGATTTCATGGACGGTAGCTATAGTGCCATGAGACGGCGACATAGATGATGAGTGTGAGGCCTTAGATGGAGCTTTGGCGGCAGAAGCTGTTCCGCACCCGGCTATTACCGCACTTAACCCACCGGCTAAAAGCAATAAGGTTTTTTTCATACGACTTCCCTCCTAATAGTTTACATAGTGTAGTTTATTCGACTCTGCGACATTCAGCAAGCATTTGTGTCACACGTAATGAAATCATGTTGATGTAAGCCCTGCGCCCGGGGAGAAAACCTTCGGTTCTGTCATCTACGTTTGTCTGGACCACTTCAGTTAACCGGGCTAGTGATCTTTGGAATGGACCAGATTAAAGATTAAATGATCCTAGTGATCCTTGAGAGTTTCTAGAAATTCTCAAGGATCATCAAGCTTATTGGATGCATAGACAACTGCAGTGCTCCCAGGCATAATCGTGTCAAGGATACAATGACCTCGTCGAGGCCTTGCTTGGGAGTCTACCATAGCTTGAAGGCCTCCGGCGCTAGGGCTTAAAGACCTTGCGGTCATATTTATCAGTTTAAAGCTTTGTGGAGGCAGAAAAGAGATGCCGATGTCGGAATACTACAAACGGTTGCGACAAAAAATCGGACGCCTATGCATTTTAAATCCCAGTGTGGCAGCCATCATTCGCAATGATAAAGGCGAGATACTCTTTCAGCAACCGTCTTTGGACAGTGATATTTGGAGTCTTCCGGCGGGAGCGATAGAACTTGGGGAAAGCCCGTCCGAAGCCATAATCCGGGAAGTTTATGAAGAAACCGGATTACACGTTGTCCCACAGAAGCTGTTGGGCGTTTTGGGCGGGGAGAAGTTTCGCTTCACTTATCCGGACGGAAATGAAGTGGAGTATTTAATCCTTGTGTTTGAATGTAGGGATCAAAGCGGAACAATAACGCCGATAGATGGGGAGTCTCAGTCTCTAAGGTATTTTGAGTACTCGTCCATACCCAAGTTGGCGATTCCCTATCCCAAAGAAATATTCCGCGTACCCCAACACAAGGGAACGCTTTTTAATTGAAATCCCCCGGGAGTATTACCCAAGCCACGGGGTGCGTTAATGCACAGGGACCGGTTTTGGCTAGATGCTACGAAACATGAGACAATCTTTGGCAAAGATCTTCAGGCAACTTGTGGTTGATTGATGAGGATTAAAACTAATTGCCTACATAGAAGGTGCGTGTACCATGCGTTATCGGCGGGTTAGCTTTGATTGCTACGGGACAGTGATTGATTGGCATTGAGATCCCCGTTCTGCACTCGCTTAACTGGTGTCGAAGATGTCTTCACACCAAATCGATGATGTGGCGGACAGCTATGATAGGATCGAACGGAAGTTGGAGGCAATCTTTAGCAGAGGGTTTCAGAACATGGATTGTCAAATCCCAACCCCATGAGATCTTGGCCCAGAGCCTTCCCAGGTGGCAACCATATCCTGAGATTCAGAAAGTCCTCGACAGAGATTGAAGTCCTTGGACAATCGGCTGGCTATCCTGTCGAATGTCGATACGGATCTCTTGCAACCGGTGTTAGCCCAACCGCCTGTTCTTTTGACGTTGTGGCGACTTTAGAAGAAGCACCCAGCACAAGCATTACCCAGCACATTGGACACCACACTCCTAAAGCGGGCGAGTATCCTGCGAGAGGAGATCCTCCGTGTGGCCGCGGGATTACATTATGATATTCCGATTGCTCACTCTCTGGGATTTTCTACTTTCTGGAACAATTGCCGGGCCGACGATCCCGCGGACACTCGGCCAGACATCATCCTCCGTAATCTGCATCACCGGTTCAAGCTTGTCCGTGCAGTTTTCATGAACATTGGAAAAGTCGCCAATCGCGTAACGATCCCTAAAGCCCCCCTCATTATTCATTGTCTGTGATTGCCATTTACAGGAAACTCATGACCAATGATTGTGATCCCATAAAATCAATGAAAACTAAGGTGGTTCTTGATAGGACATCTCCAGTCCAACTTGGCGATGATATCATCAGAAAAAATGATGGAGAATTCGCGCATAAATGATACAGACAGCAATCCGAAAATTCCAATCATGACATTGTTACCTTCTGTTCGTAAATGCGTGAGAGTTTTGTCAAATCTCGGCTAAAAATTGCCCGTGTTGGGTTTGATCCCTATTATTAGGCGGAAGAAGAACATCTGGTAGGAAGATTTTCATGAGTATTTCGCACGAACTCAAGCCCAATGATCTCATAACCGCAGTGCCCGATTCCATGCAATCGACGCTGAAATCATTGGAAGATGTCATGAAGGATGTAGCGTCTCGGGCAGCAACCAATCAAAGAGATTTGATGCAGGTTGATGAAGTGGTAACCAATCTGAATACGATGGTTGCCGATACCCATCACACTGTAGAACAATCCGTCAACGGCATAAGCCAAATCGCGGAACGGGTCACCACAGTGGCCGCTCATGTCGAAGAAGTTGAGGCGGAAACCGGAGAGGTGGGACAAGTGGCCGAATCCTCCCGTAGTTATGCGGGTCAAGCACTGGAGGATATTACCCGAATTGAGGATGCGATTCAGGGGCTTGATGAAAAAACGCGGAAGGTTGTGGGGATCAGTTCAGTGATCAAAGATGTTGCAGATACGACCAATATGCTGGCATTAAATGCGTCCATCGAGGCGGCGAGAGCCGGGGACCATGGGCGCAGCTTCGCCGTGTTGGCGAAAGAAATCCGGAAGTTGGCAGATCAGACGCGCCGACAGGCCCAAAATATCGTAGAAGATCTGGATTCTGTGATGCAGCAATTGGACTTGGCTCGCACCGTCAGTCATGAAGTGGGGAAATCGGTGGAAGCATTGAACCGCGTGGTGACGCGCTCTCACGAATCTTTTACCGCAATTGGACAGGTGATTTCAGACGCGGCGGGACAAATTGCCGAAACAGCGCATTTAGGAGAACAACAACAAAACCACATGAACCGCGTGGGTGCTACATTCAATACCTTAACCGAGGACTTTCGCCAGGTTGCCGGGCAGTTGAATCAGATTACAGATCATGTGAAAGAAACGGCTTTGTCCATGGAGTACGGATATAGCGAATTGGCGCATTATCAATATCAGGGAATGGTGCCAAAGGCAAGGCAAGCTGCTGAATTTGCCGCAAGGGAAGCTCAAGAGATCATAGAAAAAAAGATTGCGGCTAAGCTGGCATCGAAATCTGCCGTGCTCTCTTTGGGAAAATATTTTCCCATTGAGCGAGAGAACATCAAAAAACTCGGCCGTTATTTTGATATATCTGCCGTTCGAGACCGGCAATCTTTAGATCCGCCAAAATACCAAGTTCCTTATGAAGGTGCCGTGGAGGACGATTTAAACCAGATGGCCCAACACTATATTGGGCAAGATCGGTCTTGGATCCTTTTTAGTGTAGTCGATCTAAACGGCTATGTTCTTGCTTGTGCCGACGTCGATCGTCCCGCCTTAAGCGGTGATCCCGAGACTGACGATCGAAACCGATTTAAGCGGCTTTTGCACCACCCCTCGTGGGTCCGGGGCTCGCGGGCAGGGTTGGGGAAACGAGTAGAGTGGCTGCCCAACAATCTGAGCCGGGAAGACATTGCAAGACATGGTGTGGACTTGAAGTTGCCGTCCTTGCCTCTTGCTCCCATGATTCAGACATATATCCGCAATAATGTCACCGTGATGACTTTGCTTTCGACTCCATTATATGTCGAGGATGAACGTTTTGGGGCGATAATGGTCGCATGGCAATAACAATGCGAAACCCAGACGCTCGACCGCGAAAGCCAAATTTTAACAAGTTTTTCAGCGGCAGTACAGATTTCAACATCTCTGCCGCTTGTAATATTTGTGGAGATTTGTCGACCCATGGCTCTGATCGAACAAGGAGAGTAAAAAATGGAATGATTAATGAAGTTCCGGAATTTTGTATAGGGCCACTAAAAGTGGTCAGACACTATCATTGCAATGTAAAATCCATTTGCTGTGATGGGAATGATGACGACAGTAACCCGACATCGACCTTCCAAAAATTGCGGCATAGACAAATGATTCAAAAGTCCAAGGTGCCAAACACCTTAATCTGTTGTATAAACTAGGAGGGCAGACATGATGTCGGCCGTTTTTCAATCGCCATTTTTGCCGATTGCTATTGGATTTTTCGGACTGGGTACGAACTATTTCGTATGGGGTGGCCAAACGTTATTTGCTTACCCTAAGATGAGTCATGACGTGGATAAAACCATGGCCTTATGGGGAATCTTTATGGGCGGTTTTATGCAATTTATTACCGGTGTTTATTTGATGGTTGGTCTCAGTTGGTTTCCGGTTTATACGGCGAAAGCCCCTTTATATATGGCCGCTCTCGCGTTCACTGCATATGGCGTCCACTGGTTTGCGGTTAGCTGGCGACGATATGTCGGAGCATCCAGTGATGTGGAAGGTTGGATGGCTATCCCTTTTGCTTTAATTTCCATATTAGGAATGTTGGTGTTCTTTCAGGCAAGCGATGAACCGGTTGCAATCTTGTTCTTGATTTTGAGTCTCATTTATTTGTTCGAAATACCCACCCGTCTCGTCGGTGTCGGATGGGTGAGGGGAGGCCGGATGGTTGGATTTTGGCAGTTCCTTGGCGCGATCTGGTTGATGTATCTCACCTATGGCGTGGTTTGTGACACCGCTTTGGCTCAACACTGGTGGATTTAAAAGGCAGCCGGTCGTGATCTCGCTTTTCGCGGATCGAAACAAGTTCATGGTTATTGTCATCTGACTTGTCAGGAGATGCACTTCACGATGAAACAAACGAACGTATCTTGCCTGGCACAACCTTTGCCGAAAAATGGCACTTCAAAGCAAGACATGGATAGCAGAGACGGAGTTCTGCCCCAACGTCGGAAGCTTCCGAAAAACGGATGGGTCTGGGCTAGCCGTGTGTCAATTCGTCCTAATGGGCCGAACATGATTTTTGGAATTGCGATGGACGTCAAATTCATTCTCCGGCCCTTAGGACGGAGTCATTGCCCAAGGATGTATTGAGAATTGCAAATCTCCTCGACATTGCTGCCCCTTGGAAGACCATTGGAGCAGTCGGCCTTTTTAGAGAAAATGTCGGCTGGATATGATCGGAAATTTTCCGTATTCCCACCGAAATTCCCATACTGTGGGTCATGGAGAAAAACCTCACTGTGATGCAAATCTCATAATCATAAGCATGCATTCTGTCGAACCCCCTCTGAGTTATTATCACAATTGTGTGACGAAGGAAGACGGCGTTTCTAATTATTGAAGTGCACATACCTCATGGGGTATTTTTGAAACGTCATTTGTTTGATGTACGAACCGAGGGGAGGTAAAATTTCACAATATAATATTACCAGCAATGGAAGTAACGCGGAGTTGGATAGATGAAGTGCGACACTTTGGCAGCAAGGATATTGCCGCCAAAGTGTCGCCACAGTAGAGGTGGAGATCAATAGTGCGGAGAATTTTAATTATCGGCGGAGTTGCCGGCGGAGCCAGTGCCGCCACCAGAGCTCGACGACTTGATGAACATGCACAAATTACGATGATTGAAAGAGGACCTTATGTATCCTTTGCTAATTGTGGTTTACCGTATTACGTTAGCCGAGAAATCGAAACGGTTGACGAATTGTTGTTAGAAACTCCTGCCAGCTTTTATCACCGATTTGGGGTCGAAGTGTTGACAGAACGAGAAGTGACGTGGATCGATGTCGAAAACCGGGTGGCGGAAAGCATTCTTCGGACCACGGGAGAGTCTACCCGTCACCATTATGACGAGTTGATTTTAGCTCCTGGGGCTCGTCCCATCCTTCCGAAGATCAAAGGTCAGGATTCTTCCGGGGTATTTCAACTGCGAACTGTTCCCGATGCCGTCAGGCTACGGGACTATCTCGAATCCACGGCGGTACATCATGCCGTGGTGCTAGGTTCGGGATTTATCGGCCTTGAAATGGCCGAAGCTTTTGGTAAGCGGGGAATTTCGGTGACATTAATTGACAAAGCCCCGCAGATTCTTACGCCGGTTGACCGGGAGTTAGCACAATATTTTTCTGATCGAATACAAGATCAGAAGATCCACATTCGATTGCAAGATACGATTCAGGAAATATCGTCCCGAAAGGTTTACCTTCAATCCGGGCAGGAATTGGCTGCGGATGCCGTGGTGTTGGCTCTGGGTGTGCGACCCGATTTGCAATTGGCACAGGATATGGGCTTGAAACTGGGAGTGAGTGGCGCCATTTGGGTGGACTCGGCTATGCACACTTCCAAACCTCATGTGTATGCGGCGGGCGACGCAGTGGAAAAAAGAGATTTAGTGACGGGCCAAGCCGCATGGTGGCCTTTGGCGGGAGTCGCCAATAAAGAAGGGCGGGTAGCCGGAACCAATGCCGTGGGAGGCCAGGCGACTTTGAAGGGAGCCTTAGGCACGGCGATTGTCAGGGTTGACCCTTATACGATTGCGGTAACCGGGTTAACGGAGAAGACCGCCCGGATGCGAGACGTGTCCTATCAGGTCATATATACCATAAAAGGACATCATGCGAGTTACTATCCCGGCTCTCAGGATCTGTTCGCAAAGATTTTGTTTGATCCGGCCAATGGCCGGATATTGGGAGCACAAGTTGCCGGCCGCAATGGTGTTGATAAAAGAATTGATGTGCTGAGCACTGCCATTTCGGCACAGATGAGTGTGGAACAATTAGGAGAATTGGATTTGGCCTATGCTCCGCCGTTTGGGGCGGCCAAAGATTCGCTTACCATTACAGGAATGGCGGCCGAGAATTTGAGAAATGGACTTATTCAGGGCATTACTCCCCAAAAACTGCATCAATGGCTCCGGGACTCAGGAAAACTTCCGATATTACTGGACGTACGGGATCCAGATGAAATTCAGGAAACCGGGGGTATCGGCGATTTTATTTCGGTTCCTCTTGATGGGCTGCGTCAAAATCTGAGCCGCGTTCCCTCAAACGAACGGGCCTTAGTGGTATATTGCCGCAGCGGGCACAGGAGTTATGTCGCTGCGAGAATGTTGCTGCAACACGGCTATGAGAAAGTCTACAACCTGGTAGGAGGCATAACCGCATGGCAAGCGCATGTTGCCTCGTGAGAGAATCGAATCCGTGATTTTTTAGCCAGTTAATGTTATCAAGTGCATAAGGGGATGAGAGTAAGTTTGGAGATCTTCTCTCGTCTCCCTTTTTCCCACCCCGCCAATAGAATACAAGTCTTCCTGTACTCGTATCCATGTTTATGGAAGGGACTGATTGTACAATGTGTATTTCCTTAGTGTTCTGAAGATGACAGCTTCTTTACTTTTTGGCTTCGAAGATGCGACCTTTGCCGGCTGCTTTAGCTTCGTATAAGGCTCGGTCTGCACGCCTGGCGGCATCCCAGACGCTTTCCCCGGGTTGTCCCTGTGCAATCCCTGCGGAAAAAGAAAACCCGATAACAGTATTAACGGTTGTCGAATGGCACGACCGAAGCACACGAGTCATCGCTATTTGTGCCTCTTCCGCTGTCGTGTGAGGGAACCACCAACCAATTTCTTCGCCTCCCAGTCGTCCGATGATATCATTATGGCGGGCTTGTTCGCGCAAGATACGGCCCCAGATTTGTAAAACGGCATCTCCAGTAGCGTGGCCCCATCGATCATTATATTGCTTAAAATCATCTAAATCACAATAAGCCACAACCCATGGCCATGTCCCCCGGGTTCCAGCGCCTTCCTCAGCCATTTCCCAAAAGGGAGCCGGTCTCACGAGGCCGGTCAAGCCGTCTAAGGAGGCTCGTTGTTGCCACACGGGAAGGAGTTGGTACCAGACAATCCAACGCAGCAACATAAAAATCGCGGTCATAAGCAAAAAGTCAAGGCCAAAAGCTCTCCACACAGGACCCCGAAAACGAGCCGGAATTTGTTCTATTCCCCATATTCCCACGAGGATGGCAATAATATTGAGCGTCAGTACACCGACTGTAATGCGGCGGCGAACGGATCGGGTTTGATGCATACGCCACTGACGAACCTGATTTTTTATGAAAGGGATCTCCCTTCTGCCTATAGAATAATCGCGACAATTACTTCGACAGAACGGGGAAGAAGTCCTGCCTAAAGAAAAGAATGTGAATGGAAATTCGCAAGCGAGTCACAACCTAGGGTACCTGTCCTCTGGCGGACCGCTAGCGGTAGTTGGAAGCTCAGGGCAATATATAGTATGGAAGGGTATGATCAGAGATTCGGCTTCTTTAATATAAAAGGGGAACATGATCACCAGAATCACGGAAAATAATTCGGCTGTTACAGTGATATCTAAACGGATTGCTCACTTTACTTAAATTAAGATTGTTCGTGAATTTGTCACTGTACAACCGGGTACACAAACCTTCGATTTCTTTTAATTCGACGGTGGCGAAGGATAATCTTTAGCTGGGTAGGGCGTGCGCACCTCCGTCAACAGCTATGATTTCGCCATTCACGTAAGTATTCCAAGCGGAACCCAAAAAGAGAATGGTACGTGCCACATCCTCAGCTTCCGGTGCATCGCCTAAAGGGTTGACGCGGGCGGCTGCATCCTTAGCTTCTTGGGGTAAAGTTTCCTTAAATCGTTCGGTCATGATTAACCATGGGGCCACGACATTTGAGAGAATGCCGTAGGGGCCTAACTCTTTTGCAATCGAACGCGTAAACCCGTGTAGTCCGGATTTAGCCGCAGCATAATGGCTGGCCTTGTTCATACCATAAAGGGCAATTTCGGAGGAGACATTGACTATGCGTCCCCATCTTTGTTCTTTCATGTGAGAAAAACAAGCTTTGACCATGAGAAACGATCCGGTTAGGCTGTTTCCAAAGCCTCCTTCCATTGCGACAAAATGCCCTCTTCAAAACGAAAGGAGGTCCATCCCCGGGCCATAGCGTTGTTGATAAGGATATCAACGGCTCCTTGGGAAGAAATTTCTTGCATGGCAGCTTTTATCGAGGATTCGGAACTCAGATCGAGATGCACGATTTGTGCCTAGGCTCCGGCTTCGGCGACAAGGCCCGCTGTTTGTCGTGCTCCGGTTTCATTATTGTGATAAGTCACAACGACACGAGCCCCTTCTTGGGCATAAACTTTGGCCGTGGCCCTGCCTAAGTCACCTGAACTACCGGTAATGAGAACCGTTTTGTCGCGCACGCCTATATCCATTGAAGAAGCTCCTTTATCCAAGTTGTCGGCACGGAAACCCATCTTTCAGGACGTGGCGCATCTTAGAGATGTTGCAAATCCCCATTCAACATCGGTTTCAGGGGGGTCCGTCTGGCTAAATAATTCCCCCAAGGTAAATCGCTAATTTTTGGTCGCCCCACATGCGGAGTCTGAGTTTTATCCATCTTATTTTATCGGAGATACTCGTGTAAGATTAAGAGTCACGGCTGGAGGGTTGTTTGGGAGCAGGGAAAGACAAGAGTGCCGCGTGAGTCTAAGGAGCAGAGTGAACATCTGCCAACAAGATTCGGGCCTTATGAAGAATTCCCCAATAATAGAAAAACCAGTATCCGAGGAACAGAAAGAATATCGCCATGGTTAAAGGGCCTTGGGATGCTACCACTGGTCCGGATGAGGGTGCTGACACCTTAAGCGCAAAGACAGTGCTGGTATTAATGATGAGTCGTACCAATGTGACAATCACAACGATACCGCCGATATACGGATTGGTTCGGTAAGTCAGACCCTCTTGGTTCTTTTCAAAACGCGTTAGTCGCAAGGTGTAATGGGAAAAAATCCATGCGGATGCCAAACCCAAAAAACCTCCACCGTAAATTATCCACTGGGGAGTGGAGTTCAGCAAGATTATGACGGCCAATAGTGCTAAGACAACCATTCTGCCTATGAGCATGACCGGTCTGAGAGGCTGAATCGTCATGGTTCTTCGGGCGCGAAACCCCAGCATGACGGCTATGATTAAAATGACCGGCAACAATTCCGCGAACGGCAATCTCCTTCCTCCTTTGTGCTGGTGTCCAAGGCAGTTCGTCTTTCCCATATTTTGATGGAGACTCAAAAACTTTTTGTATTAATTCTAACATGACGTGTTCTGAATTAAGACCCTCTTTCACCACAAGAGAGCGGTGCAAGATTTACCCACACCCGCATTAGTGAGCGGGTTGAGGCTATTTTGAACAAAGCACTCACCTTAAAAATCGGATCTGGATCTGTCTAGTCTGTGGGTTGAGCCATGACCAGAATCCAAAACACGGTCGTTTATGCAACACCCCCGATCCCGTCCCGTGAGATCCAGGAAATCCGCATACCAGATGTTGCAAAACTCTGTGGCAAAACCTATTGTTGCAAAAATGATAAACCCGATGAGTTTTGAAACAATACGATCGCAACAATCTCGAAATAGGTGAGCATTGTGGCAAAAGTATGATAAGTTGAGCACAATGACTTATATTATAGTCTGTTCCCGTTGTCAAACCGTTCACGACAGCATTTACGCTCATGCTGGCTATTCGATACAGTCATCGTTAGGGCGACTCAATTGCAAAACCCGTGAAAGCCGAAAAACGGAGAAACACCCATGGCAGAAGATTTGTTCATGAACGCTATAGCCCAAGCGTTTCCAAACGTGGTCGGGGATCCCATTCTCACAGCACAAGACTTACGTTCGGTATCCCGTGAAAGACCGTGGGATACGGCAGAATTGTGGGGATTGCGTGTGCAACCGGGAACGGATCCGCGGGAGTTGATCATTCGTGGTCGCACGTCCCCGCCCCTCCACATAGCCTTCTATCAGTCATTGATCGAAGGTATACGCGAGTTAGCTTGCAAGGGGCCACACTGGAACCACCACTTACGCGCTCACTCCTGGGTTGTGGGAAATGATTTAATTCTGCACTATTCGGAAGCCATTAACTGGTCCCGGTATTGGTCATGGAAACCTGCGGAACCATTCTATCCGCGCATATGTACTTTGGCAGGTGAATTGATCGTCGTCGGAACCGATGCCAAGCGATGGTTGAGTGATGGACTGTCGCTCTATCGAGACGATCACGGGCGAAGTCCGGAAACGGTTTCTGACCTGCTATCGGCAGCAATGGAGGCTAAATATTTTCTCGAAGTCGATGAGCCCCCACCCCCGGTTCCGGTGGTGGGGCTGGTCATCGAAGGGCGTCAGGCAGTGGTTACATAGCACGATATCATCACGATTACGGTAGAAAAGACCTAAAGTTTATTTTTCTGGTTAAGCGTGCGAGTAGGTACCGAACAAGGCGAGCCAAGTGGGGAATTGACTGTAATTCTGCCAAATATCGCCTTCAATAGGATACGCCGTAATCACGCCTTTGTTGCCGGACTCCATGTTGACGACCACTTCTACCTTGCACCATTCAGAGCCCGGAGCCATAGTCGAGGTAAACCAACCGACATACTGATTTTCCCAAGTCGTACGACTGGTACCACCTACATAGCCACTAAAGTCTAATTTTCCATATTGGAGAACATCCGCATTGGGCCGCAGCAAAAACCCACAGATGCTCCCGAGCATGATAAATATCGACAATTTCGATGAGAGTTTTGCCGGGCAAGCTCAGGTACTCCGCCCCATAACGCCCAATCCAATCGGCCCCATTCCCGAGCAGCGCCACGAGACGACAACTTGGGGTCTGCAATCCCTGTTGTACAGCATGGGCATAAACCCGGGGCCAAAAGTCCGGACGGGATTCGAGTCCCAGACAATAATCCGGGGACGCAATGCCCACGCCTCGGACCGCCGGTCCGGTAGCTAACTGATCCCCAGTTTTTGGTAATCACGAGGGTTCTACGCCCAGGGCAGGGATTTTTTGCCGCCGATCCCTGCCCCGATCGCGGCGATCGGCCACGCCGGGTCCTTTCATCATCCGCCTCAGCCCCGGCATGGGGTGGGGACGACACGAAAAGCCCAGGACATACCCGGGATGCAGACCTCTGTAAAAAATGCATCCCGTTCGAATGTGGCACGCAGACGGCTGTTCAGAATTTGTGGGGAAACGAGAAGGAACCCGTTAGGTGTGATCACATCCCCATACTCCCCTCCATACGCGTGGGGATCAGCGCAGGAATTTTCCGGCGAAAGTCCGTTGGATAGCGCCATAATGTGCGCCAGACCCGCTGTCCTTTCACCAACCAATCCCCACGAACCGAGACGCCACAAGGCGTGTGTGCGATGAGTGGTGACGGTATTGGCGCGCCATTCCCGATCTTTACCGAGGCGTTCCCTGGCCCATCCGCTCACATTCAACCCGTAATAGGCCCAGGCAAACACCCACAGCAGGCGATTCCAACGCTCAGGGGTGCCTCATGGGACCCCATCGAGCGGAAATCCTTCGTACCAATCATTTTTTTCGTCGCGAAAGCATTCTTCCGTGGTAAACCGCTGACCATAGGCCGCGGTGATCCATGGTGCCGGCCATATGTCACCAACAAGTGTTGTATTGCTTGTCTCAATGTGGCCGTAGTTCCTTACCGATAATGCCGGGTCTGCGAAAACCACCAAGTACTATATTCACCGTAATACCCATTGCCGAGTCTCCGGCTCGGCTCATGCCCTTTACAGTTCTTTTGTTGCATAGTTGAAGATGCAAATTGCCATTGATGCCGATTACGGCTATGTCAAAACTTTATCGTCACGCGCAGGACGCCAAATTTTGCCTGCACTCATTCACCCTGCGCCGACCACGGGGGTATTTGCAACGACTTTGTTGTGGGGTGGGGCATAATGCGGCAATAAACCAACGGAAAATTATCGGTATTTGAAATTGTTTGTATTGAGGGGAAAATATTTGCCTTTATAATTTAAAGTATCAGGGCCTGTTCTATCTAACGGAGGCAAAGCGATGAGTGACGTTTGGACAATACGAAGTCTTTCTCGTGGTCTTCAACTGCTGGATCTCATGGCCGAACAACCGGCGGGCACGACCATCAAATGGCTCAGCGCCGTATCGGACATTCCCATCAGCACGTGCTATCACCTCGTCAATACTTTGGTAAAAAGCGGTTATGTCCAAAAAGACCACATTCGTCAGGTCTACACTTTGTCATACAAAGTGTCCTATCTCCACAATCAGTTACATTCGAGCAACATCCTCCCCCAAGAACTCAGAATCTTAGCTCAAAAGGTCTCCCGATCTCTTAATGAAACCAGTTACGTGGCTAAATGGGAATCCGAAGAGATTACTATCCACTATATTGCCGAAGGCGACCAAGCAGTTAAGGTGCGGTCCTTATATGTTGGCTATCGCCAACATGCTTTTGTTCACGCTCTGGGCAAGGCCATTTTAGCCAATGTTTCCCCCAAATCATTCCATACGTATTATCTGCACCATACTCCAAAGTCCTTGACTCCCTATTCACGGATTCAATGGGAAGACATTCAACGCGAGCGGCTTTTAACGCGTGAGAGAGGCTATAGTTTGGATGAAGAGGAGTGGGAGGACGGAGTTTGCTGTATCGGCGTGCCGATTTTTGACTATACAAAGGAGGTATGGGGATCGGTGGCTATATCTCTTCCACGCCAGCGGTATGATCGTTTGCCCTCGTCTGTCATTTCCGAACTATGTCAAGAAGCCCGGATCGTCTCGGAACGGCTCGGATTTCAGAAGGAACGCCAAAGAACCCGGTTTCAAGCACAATGAGTTCCCCGCTTGCCCTGATGCCGTGAGGCAGGAGGAATACTTCGAACTGGGGGCCGAAGTCGCATAACTCATCGATTTCCTTATGCGTGTTTATATCTGAAGGAGGTAGCATGATGGATAACCAGGTGTCGATGTATCGCACCATGTGTTTAATCCGACGTTATGAAGATAAGCTGGCGGAAATTTATACGGAAGGAAAAACTCCCTTGTTCAGCATAGCAGCCGGCACCATTCCCGGTGAAATGCATCTGGCTGCCGGTCAGGAACCGGTGGCAGTGGGAGTCATTAGCCATCTCAAGAAAGAGGATGCGGTTACCGCCCCCCATAGACCCCATCATTTTGCCATTGCCAAAGGCCTGGATCTGCGGCCGATGACGGCAGAAATCTTTGGCCGCCAAAGCGGGCTGTCTCGAGGAAAGGGAGGGCACATGCATCTGTTCGATCCAGAGTCTCACTTTAGCTGTTCGGGAATTGTCGGGGCAGGTTTTCCACCTGCAGTAGGGGCGGCTTTGGCCTTCTCCCGACAGGGGAGAGGGAATGTGGCGGTCGCCTTTGCGGGAGAAGGGGCGGCAAATCAAGGCACTTTTCATGAAAGCCTAAATTTGGCGGCCTTATGGAAAGTTCCGGTCATTTTTGTCATCGAGGATAATCACTACGCCATTTCGGTTCCTAAAGGACAGTCCACGGCAGTGGCCAAGAACAGCGATCGTGCCCAGGCTTACGGCATTCCCGGCGTCTATATCCCGGGGAATGATGTGCTGGCTATTGCGGAAGCAGCACAAGAGGCGATAAACCGTGCTCGAAAAGGGCAAGGTCCGAGCTTACTGGAGATTGAAACCACTCGCCTTTACGGACATTTTCAAGGCGATGCCGAAACTTATCTTCGGAGCGGCGAAAAGGAATCATGGCAACAAGAAGATCCCATTGCCCACTTCCGATCCTATCTGTTAGCTCATCACGATTTAAGTGAGGAGGAGGACGGGAATATTCAACGGGAAGTCCGGGATTTGGTCGAAGATGCCGTGAATTTTGCCCGGGAATCTCAAGAGCCGGATGTTAAGGAAGCTTTTCGCGACGTCTTTGTAGAATCATAACCCAAAAGGGGGAATAAAACTATGGCAACCGGTACTTCCATCAGGTCCTCGGCAAAGTTAGATTTCGACAATTATGACAATATCATGATGAAAATCGGTGCGAGGCCAACCCAGAATGGTTGGCACTGTAAGCGATGATGTTTCCGACATGTAGACAGGTCAAACC
>JAKACM010000037.1 GCA_021821465.1 Bacillota bacterium | reverse complement strand
AGAGTGGGACCATGAAAAAATATCGCAAAGCAGCTGTCCATTGCCAGCTGTGTCCCGTTTGTCCCAACTCTTGATTGATCACGAATGTGATCGAAAAAAACATGGAAGCCAACACGCCGGTGGCAACCGGTCCACCTACGGCATAATGGCGGGCAGAACGCGTCCTGTCGGGTATCATCATTTCACTTCGGCCCACCAATCAGATAGTGTATTGCTGCTCATTATTGAAATGGCTGGTAGTTTTTGAGCGCCACGCTGACGCCTGGCACAACGCACCCAATCTCTTCTGTTCTGTTAAACCCCTGGGCGCTTATGAAGATTCCAAGTACTGAACTTGCAAATGCCATTTCGCCAATCCTTTAGCGAAAATGCCTAGGGACTTGTGGCGCTATTGCAAAAGACGGTTCGAGCCGTCCGGGACATGACTTGCACCCCATGGTGGACACATGTGTCAGCACCCTCCTTTGGATGAACTCAGACCACGATTGCTAGATCAAATTGCGAAATATATTACCCGGTGAGATACAACATTTGTCGAAGCGATTGAATGGATGCGGGATCGAGTTCATTTGCAAACTCCAAGAGTTGATCAGCCGGAGCCCCTTGCGCCAAAACTGCGTCGCGGCAGTCGGGTGTGACTAAGATTTTGTGGGCATCATGCACGATCTGTTGGATTTTGGCTGGATCGTCCGGTGTGCTGGTAAGATATGAGATGTGATCACCAAGAACTTCCGCAACCATTTGTTGCATACGTTGAGCCGTTTCGTGCACGTAACAGACCACACCCAGACAAGACCCCGAGGGGAAGTGAGAGAGACTCATCAGGGTGCGCAAGTGGGGCATGACAGCAACTGCCAAAATTTGGGGAGATTGCGGCCATGAAGAAACCAGATCCGACACCTCTGCCAAATGAAAAAATGTGGTGATAATCACATGGGTCTCTTCGCCGAGCGTCTGCGCACTTTTTGTTAAATCCCGCAACAATACCGGCCGAATGGGTTGGTTGAGTTCCTGCTCCAGTCGGGCCACGTATGGCCTCAGTGATTCATCATGGCATTCGACGAATGCCATTCTCTCTTTGGGAAGTGCCCATGACATTTTGAGCCGCTCTTCAAACATTCGCGTAAGCTCTTCTGGGGAAAATCCACAAAAATTGAGATCGTGAATGGCACGGTCCAATATTGTCATCACTTCGGATTGCACTACCGTCCGTGATTCACGGGCATGCCGCGTCACAAATGCTCCGCTTCCCTGACGCGACATAATCAACCCTTCTCGCTCCAATTCGTCATAGGCATGGCTGATCGTATTCGGGTTAAGATGCAAATGACTAGCCAGAACACGAATGGGCGGCAACTTTTCTCCCGATTTTAACTGTCCCAGCAAGATACTGTATTTAATTTGTTCCTTGACTTGCTGGTATAACGGAATAGTGTCTCGGCGATTGATCTCAATATTCTCATACATGGCTTGACATCCCTAGGCATTATATATTGTTGTGGCATATTGATTTTATATTGTTATGGTATACTAGTCAAGTAGGACAATATTCCACTACAATCAAAATGGAGTCCCCTCGGGGAACGAAAATGTCTTTTGCCTTCTGTTAAAAACCGGAAGAGTTTTGCCGCGCTATTCGGCGCCATGTCAACAGATCAGGTGACTAACGTCCAAACCCGACGGGAGCGCTAACCGGCTAGCAACCAAACCATGTGCCTGAGCCGAGAGTCACTTGACTTAACGCGCATCACAGCCAAAAACCCCCCAACAATCGCTGGTATTTATAGTGATAATAGGCTCTCCAACCATGATCATTACGGTCATTGCAACGGTCCGTGATTTGTCCAACGTGCTTTCCCTTATCACAAGACAGCCCTGCGATACCATAAAATTATAGTTGATAGCTCCTTCACATCCCTGGACTGAACCCCAATCGCTCACCCCTTGGAGAATGCTATACTGGAACCAATCATTTGGGAAACCCGCACGGGTTACGCTGCCATGATTGGAGAGAACCATAAGATGTCTGGTATCGCACTAGAGGAGAGCGAAATTCGGTGATATTAACCATAACCACGACCTACCACCCAGCGACAGATCTCGGCTACTTGCTGCATAAGCATCCGGATAAAGTCCAAACATTTCCCTTGCCTTTTGGACAGGCCCTCGTCTTTTTTCCCGAAGCCGGTGAAGATCGTTGTACCGCCGCTTTGCTTTTAGACATCGACCCCATAGGCATCGTGCGTTCAAAGACTCGCAATCCGCCTGTGGCTCAGCATTATGTCAACGACCGCCCTTACACCGTTTCGTCGTTCATGTCGGTTGCCATCGCAAAAGTTTTCGGCACTGCCTTGAGCGGCAATTGCCGGGCGAGAGAATATCTGCCCCACCAAGCCATTTGGCTGGAAGCCTATCTGGGGGTTTTGCCCTCCGACGGTGGCGAGCCCTTGATTCGCCGTATTTTCGAGCCTTTGGGGTACACACTCCGAATTCAAAAAACCTTGCTCGACCCTCTATTTGCCGATTGGGGAGAAGCACCCTATTATGCCGTAACACTTCAGGCAGAGACGTCGCTGTACGAGCTTTTGAATCATCTCTATGTTTTAATTCCGGTTCTTGACAATGACAAACATTACTATATCTCGGACGACGAAGTCGAAAAACTGCTTCACCATGGCGAGGGATGGTTGAAGTCGCATCCCGAGCGCGAGACCATCACTTGGCGGTATCTCAAACATAATTCACGTTTGACAACAAGGGCTTTATCCCTCTTGGAGCCGACTTCTCAATCCCGAGAAGACGCCTCCGAGCGTCCTTTGCCCTTGCGTGAACAGCGTATACAGGCCGTGCTCAATGTTCTGAAAAAGACCGAGGTTTCGCGTATTTTGGATCTGGGGTGCGGAGAAGGAGGGTTGCTGAACTATCTGGTTCAAGAACCTCTTTTTAAAGAATTGGTGGGACTGGATATTTCCCTTACAGCTTTGCGAAAGGCGCACAAACGTCTTGATGCCATGCCGGAGCGGCTATCCCGAAAAGTCAAGTTGTGGCACGGCTCACTGGTCTACCGTGATCGCCGTCTCGAAGGATTTGATGCGGCAGTCTTGATGGAAGTAATTGAACATATCGAGCCGGAACTCTTGAGCTACTTCGAACGGGCGCTGTTTGAATATGCCAGACCCCGGGTCGTCATTGTGACAACGCCCAACAAAGAGTACAACAGCCTTTTCGCGTCCCTCGCCCCCAACCGATTAAGGCATACCGACCACCGTTTCGAATGGACGCGGCAGGAATTTGGCCACTGGACCGAAAAAACAGCCAACCGCTTTGGCTACCAAGTGAGAACCCATGAAGTGGGTGCAGAAGATCCCACTTTGGGATCACCAACACAAATGGGGGTATTCCAACGAAATGACGGTTAACATTCCGGAATTATCTTTGGTGGTTCTCATTGGAGCATCCGGATCGGGAAAAACCCGCTTCGCCCAAGAACACTTTGAACCCACCGAAATTCTCTCTTCGGATCACTGCCGTGCTATGGTATCCGACGACGAAACCAATCAGGAGGCCACTCATGACGCCTTCGATGTACTTTATTACGTCCTTCGCAAAAGGCTCGAGAGAGGACGGCTGACGGTTATTGACGCCACCAATGTCGAGACTAAAGCACGTCAGTCCCTCATTGCCGTCGCGCGGGAATACCATTTTCTGTTGACCGCCATCGTGTTCAATTTGCCTGAGAAGGTCTTGTTCGAACGCAACGAACAAAGAGAGGACCGCCGTCTTCCTCGCAATGTGGTGCGCCGCCAACTCCGAATGCTGAAACCCCAAGGATCCCATTTGCGCCGGGAAGGGTTTCATCAGGTCATTATCTTTTCGGCGCAAGAAGAAATCAATGATTTTAACTGGCAACGCCAACCCTTATGGACGGACAAAACAAGAGAGCATGGTCCCTTCGACGTTATCGGCGATGTGCACGGTTGTTTTGATGAGCTTCGACTTTTAATAGAAAAGCTGGGCTATCAGCTCACAAAGATTCAAGGCCATTACCATGTTGAGCATCCCCAAAACAGAAAATTAATATTTCTGGGCGACCTGGTAGATCGTGGTCCTCGCATAGTAGAGGTATTGCAGCTCGCCATGGATACTGTGGAAGAAGGCACAGCTCTGGCCGTTATGGGTAATCATGAATCCAAACTGTTGAAAAAAATGAAGGGACGTGACGTTCTTGTTACGCACGGGCTTCAGCAAACACTGGAACAAATTTCCGGTGAGCCGGCAGATTTCACCCTGCGAGTGAAACACTTTCTGGATGGTCTTCTAAGCCATTATGTTCTTGATGAGAGACGGCTTGTCGTCGCACATGCCGGACTGCCTGCGTCGATGCACGGACGCGGCTCCGCCCGGGTTCGGGATTTTGCCCTTTATGGTGAAACCACGGGGGAAAAGGATGAATTTGGGCTCCCAATCCGCTATAACTGGGCGTCGGATTACCGAGGCAAGGCTCTCGTCATTTACGGTCATACCCCGGTGCCAAATCCCGAATGGTTGAATCGAACACTGAACATTGATACCGGCTGTGTTTTCGGGGGAAAACTCACGGCATTTCGTTATCCGGAAAGCGAGTGGGTCGACGTTGAAGCCCGCAAGACCTATTACGATCCCATTCGCCCTCTGGGAGCAGGAGTCAAGCACGAGTCGGCCAGCATATCCCCAGAACCTGATCCCCTTTTTGATCTCGCCGATTTCGTGGGACCGAAGAGAATTCATACGCGACTTCTAGGAGACGTTGTCATCCCTGAGACAAATGCGCAAGCCGCTCTGGAAGTGTTAAGCCGGTATACCGTCAATCCTAAGGCACTCATTTATCTTCCACCTACGATGTCTCCGGCAGAAACCAGCAAACTTCCGGGACTTTTGGAGCATCCTCAGGATGCGTTTGCCTATTTCCACAAACAAGGAGTTTATCAGTTGGTCTTGGAGCCTAAACACATGGGTTCACGCGCCATTATCCTCGTTTGCCGCGATGACGAGACACTCGGAACACGCTTTGGACTTCACGCACAGAACCCGGGAATCGTCTACACACGATCGGGACGGGAGTTTTTTACCGATTCGGTGCAAGGAACGCAATTCATTGAACGAGTCCGACAGGCCGCCCTGCAAGCTAATTTGTTCTCTTTACTTCATTCGGACTGGTTAATACTTGACGCCGAAATTATGCCATGGTCCTTTAAAGCCGAACAACTTCTCACCACACAATATGCCAAAGTAGGACGTGCCGCCATCATGGGCTTGGATGCGGCAGGGGATCGTTTCTCCCAAGCTCGAAAACGCGGCCTGGACTTATCCCAATGGGAAAAAACCTTTTCTCACCGCAAATCGGACGTGGAACAATTCACTCAGAGTTATAGAAGATACTCTTGGCCTGTCAACAATATTGATGACATCAAGGTGGCAGTGTTTCACCTTCTGGCTTCGGAAGGAGCAGTGCATAGTGCCCAAAGCCATTTGTGGCATCTCGACATGGCGCACAGACTAAGAGAGACCAATCCGGAATTTTTCCAAGATACTCCCTTTCTTCAAATTGATACGAATAATCCCCACACGATGGCCCAAGGGGTGAAATGGTGGGAAGAGCTTACACAGCAAGGGCAAGAAGGCATGGTAGTGAAACCACTGTCGTTTATAGCACGTCATCCCCGAGGCAAGTTAGTTCAACCCGCCATTAAGGTTCGGGGCAGAGAATATCTTCGCATCATCTATGGACCTAATTATACGGACGATGAGAATCTAATCCGGCTGCGCCAACGCTTTGTCGGCACCAAAAGGCACCTCGCGCTTCGGGAATTCGCTCTGGGCTTGGAAGCCCTAAACCGTTTTGTTGAGCACGAACCCTTATACCGAATTCACGAGTGCATACACGGCGTGTTGGCATTGGAAAGTGAAGGCGTGGATCCAAGACTCTAGGTTCCAGGGACTTCATCTCTCTGTAAGTCTACTCTCCTCTCCTCTCGCACGGGATTCGGCAATAGCCTTAACAGGTTCCTTGTTTCCTCTATGCCGGTATCAACAGTTTCCGTATACATACATCCCCAGATAAGTCAGGTTGGATCTCGTCGGAGGAAGACAAGGCGATCCTCTGATGTCTGGAGCGTCAGTGTATGCTGCCAAAAACGTGCATCGTGGTGTGGATTTTGGGGCGTTATCCCTGTCACCTGACTTAACCGCCCATGTATGTCCGTATAACAGTGTCTCTTTTTGACTACTCGAGAACGCCTTGCCAGTCGATCGGGAAATTCAATGGTTATCCTTTAAGTCTTCTGATTTTCGACCGCTTTGAAGAGTTGATGCAAGGGTCTACAGTTTTTATTGATACCCTACCCCATGCACCTTCTTCAAACCCCGTCATACAGATGATCGGCAGTTTGCCGTCCGGGAGGTATCGGGCAGGGGTTATACGAGAGGACGGACCTTAACATAACCTTCACAGCATCATCATCAAATAATAAAGAAGAGATAATAAAATCATGAGTAAGGTCCAAGGAATTTAAAGGACCGGGAAGAGAAAACATCACTCTCAAAACCATCCGTAAGTTCTTTGCCAGTCCGCAGAATTGTGGTGCTTGAGTTTATAATGCCCCAAAGCATAGAAAAGGAGAGACTCGTATGCTAAAACGTTGGAATCCTCCCTTGTTTTCGCCGAGCTTGTCTTGGAGGTGGGTGGCATGTAAAAAGTGCCTTGGATACGGTGAAGCACCATGTGAGCATTGTGAGGGCGATGGATGCAGTCTGTGTGATCGTGAAGGACATGCCAAATGTACCCGGTGCCGCGGACTCGGTGAAGTTCCCGATCGCCATTATGAGACTACGGGAAATCAACCGGACATCGACTCGTTTCCGACATCTTTTGGCGATGTCCTTTAAGATAACTGCACTCTCCCTAAGCGGAGGAAATAAGGGTAGGAGGTACTCACTAACATGGGATTAATTGTCGTCACCAACGATGATGGTTATCAATCGATTGGATTAGAAATACTGGCTCATGCGATAAAAACGCTGGAACACGACGTATTGGTGGTAGCTCCGGAAACTAATCAAAGCGGAAAGAGCCACAGCATCAGTCTTAGTCCTCTTCATGTAAAGAATTTCAGTCAACATCAGTATCAAGGCTGGTGGGTTGTTTCCGGAACGCCTGTCGACTGTGTCCGCCTCGCTTTATCCGAATATGGCCCCATGGACCCCATTTGCGTCATTTCAGGTATTAATCGAGGGTGGAACTTCGGACATCATGTCGTGACCTCCGGTACCGTAGGCGCGGCTCGCGAAGCGTCATTGCGCAATATCCCGGCCATCGCCTTGTCGGCACCTGAGAATGCCTCCTGGGAAAAAATATTGGCCATGACGGTTTTACACTTAAACACCTGGATCGCTTACGTACTCCGGCACCCCGGTATTTACCTCAACATCAATTTTCCCGAATCGGGGCGTGAATGGCATTGGACACAACCTCAGACAGAACCTCCCCGAATAATCCTCGGTCACGTCCTGCATACCGCATGGGGAGATAAAGTCTCTTTCGACTATGAGGAGCATAGCACGCACGACGCCCACGATTTGAATACTGACGTGACGACCGTTCATGCAGGCATTATTTCGGTTTCGGCCTATCCCCGGGAGTCAATGGAAGTTGGATTGCCCATCCGGGCAAAGTCGCCGGTGCTGCAAATCGCACATGAAGAACATCGTGGGCCGCGCAGTGTTGCCGTACCCGACGCTCCCTAAGGCAGAAGCTTCGAAGGAGAATAGAATGCCTTTTTGCCGGGGCCCTTCTTCACTAACACGAATGCAGTAGGTTTGCTATCGTTATGTCGGATATCACGGCCTCTTGGTACTGTGATTTTCAATCGTTTCGCCGGTTTTAGTCACAGCTATCACCTTTTTGACGGAAACCATTTTCTCTCCGATCATTTTGTTTGAATACCAGAAATATCCATTATGAACGACAACACTGACGGCACTGCCATTGGAAAAGATGATTAGAAGACTCGCTACGTCTTTGTGGTCAAAGATTCTTCCTATGATGTACTCGAAGCCGTTTCCACCCATTTCGCCGTATTGGATCGGCTGAAGGCTTGTGTTTGAGCCCAGCAATAAGGTATCACCGTCATAACCTTTTGAGGACAAGATAAGGCCCTCGTATTGTCGACGGCCACTGACCTTAAATGTGGCGAAAGCCAGTACTTTATCTTTTCGGTGCGTCACATGCACCAACCGAATATTCCGGCGGATCTGGTTGGGCAGTGGGTTTTGCACGTCATGAACGATCTGTTGCCCCGAGAGTACGAAGGACGGATAGGAACTTTGGTGACCCACCCTATAACTCCCTGTTGCCACTCCGGCAACAAAGCAAACGACAAGTCCGGCCCATAATTTCCTTCGCCCGAAAATGCCCTTTATCACCTGAAATACATTTCGAAAAATCACAGCATTCGTCCTCTGACATTCTGATAGAAAACCTTCCGGACAATCGGTGACACCCCACGCCTTTTTCATTATATGCGTTCATCATATGCCTTGTGTAACCAAAACCAATGCATAATTCCACAAATTCAGTTAGCAAGACTCTTGATTTCTTTATTTCTTTATTTCTTACCATGGACAAAATAACGATAGAGATAAGCGCCGATTCCTTCTCGCATATGGGCTGTCGCTGTGACAACTATTTGATCCTGACGGGCAAAAAGGCCAGCTCCCCTTTGGTAAAGTAGGGAAAGCCGAATCCTTGTTACCCAATTGATTCATAACAGTTACCGGGAGGGAGCATGTTGAAGGAGGCGGCACATTGGCTCGTCACTTCCCCATCATGCCTTCGGACACCGAACGGTCGTCTTCGCGGCGGTGAGTGGAGACAAGGCATGACTGAAAAATGTAGCCAAACCCTCGAACATTTTTGATATGATCAGTGCCGAGTTCTTGCGTAATGGCGTGGATGGCGGCTTTAAGACTATGTGTTGTCCATGAGGCGACGTGCCGCGACTGGGATTCTTGGTTAATATCCATTAAACGCAAGACTTGTCCGGGATAAGTAACAAAAATCGCGAGCAGTTGAATGGCTCGCGATGAAAGAGACACAATCCGGCCCCTATGTGATACGTCGGGGGAAAACTCGACGCAGGACACGGGTGCATATCGTTTAGTCAAAAACTCAGCCGGATCCAGTGTCGTCAACTCAGAAATTCCGGATTGGACATATCTTGTCAGCAATATTACCGGAATAGCGTGTTTGGTCGCCGTTTCGATTACCGCATCGCATTCCTTGGGGTCCGAGAACCAACTGACCTCGACCGCAAATAAATCCACCTCGTGCGAAATCAGCGCGTGTAAGACCTGATTAATCGTATCCAAATGTCTTAGACGTACCGTAGCGATGGTCGTGGGCAAAAAATCCGTAATCGGCGTCACACTAACATAACCCATGGTCCAGGAGTGCATCCGTCATCCCCCTCGTTATAAGGCCTGTGCCCCCATTTTCCCGAATACCATTGGGGGTGAATCCCCTTCAAAACCGATGTTATTAACAACTTCTCTTCCAGCACGAGGCGATCTATACTTCTTCTACTCACCGACTTCTGGGGTCATACGGAACGAGGCCATTAAAACTCTTAGTTCAAAAGATTCTTTAATGATTGCCCAATTTCCCTGCTTGGCGAGTAATCCTCATCCGAGGCACGAAAGAACGACGGTCCGATGACACCAGCTCTTAACCACGACTTAACACACTGACGGTTAATGTCAGAACAATTATGACAACGTACATGAGATCGTTGGCCCACAACGGCAATGTCCGGTGCATTATTCCGCCCCCCATCATAGCCACGGCAACACCCACAGGAATCCTTTTGTCTTCGTAAAATAAGTGACCGATAAACCGTAAGCCCCGTTTCATCCTATCCTCCGTCCCTGCCGTCCTGGCCTTTTCTGGGTCAGGGTCTCAATCGAATGGAGTTTAACCAACCCTGAAATCCCGGTAGGTACTCAAATTGAATCCCAGACATTTCCGTAACAATTTCATCCCCGAGCCTTGGCAGAGGTGGCGGGACCCTCCGGGGTCGCCGGAAAGGGCCGCGACTTGAGCATCACAATCATGGTTATTGAAAACAGCAGATAGAAAACCAAGAGAGCCAAATAGCTCCCGCCACCAAATATCCACCGGACCCCAACCCCCTCTGCCGTCCATAAAGTGCCCAAAGCCGTCAGCATGACCCCGACCACGTATTTGATTCCATTTTCGGGCAACGATGCCAAGGGACGGCGAAATATGATTCCGAGAAAAGCCACGAGAATAATTCCGGCACCACTGCCTATCACAGCATATTTCATCATGTCACCAATCGACCCAAAGCTAATAACAGTAAAAGCCACTTCCGCACCTTCCAGCACCGTCGCTCCATAACTCACGGATAAAGCCACTCGATCGACCCGGGACTTCTTGGACTCTTCATGAGAAAGTTTGACCCAGGTTCTTTCAAACGCGTCCCCTTCATCACGAAATGCTTTAACTCCGCCGTACCGCTGAATCGCCTTAACCAACCAACGCGAACCAAAAAGAAGGAGAAATAATCCGATGACCACATTAAGAAGATGGACCGGCAATATCCCTATCACAATTTTCCCCACCAACAAGATGGCAAAGGTCAATGTCACTATTCCCGCCCCGAGACCCAGGTACGCCGATTTCCAGTTGCGAGTCAGTCCCGCCGCCAAAACCACCGTGAGAGTTTCGATGGATTCAACGACTCCGGCTAAAAAGGTGGCCAATAATGTGGAGATCACCAAATCTTCGCATCCTCCTTATCGCCGACTAGACTGCTATGGCCTGTAAGCCGAAGAATATCTTTTGGCTTACTTGCCAAAAATGGGTGCAATGAGATGACCGGCACCCATGCCGATACCCGCTGCTACTGCCGCCACTAGTAGAAAAGATAATCCCGATCGCCAAAAACCTTTATTGGAAAAACGACCGGTTACAGCACCCAATCCAAAAGCCGTCAGAGCCGATAACCCAAGGACCCAAAGAAATACCGATTGCGGATGTGTTGAGAAAAAATTGGGAACAAGAGGCGGCACAGAACCGATGCACACGGCTAAAGCCATCAGTCCGGCGTTTGTCCACGGGTTTTCGAAATTCTCCTGCACTATACCCAGTTCATCGCGCAGCATCAAATTCAACCATAATTTCTTGTCTTGTAGAAATCGATTAAGAAACACTTGAATTTCGTCTTCCGCAAACCCGTAACCGCGGTAAATTTGCCGCATTTCGTTCAGTTCTTCCTGCGGATTTTGCTCGATTTCTCGTTCCTCTCGGACCACCTGAGCTTGATGGTATTGAACTTCCGTTCGCGTAGACAAATACGATCCGAGAGCCATGGACACCACGGCAGCCAAAATGGCCGCAATGGTAGCACCGAGCACGGTGCCCTGACGGGCTCCGGCGAAAGTCAGACCTGCCACCAGTCCAATCGTGGCCACCAAACCATCATTGACCCCAAACACCAGTTGACGCAGGGTCGCCGCATGAGTACCGTGCCACACCTCATCTTCATAACTCTCGGGGTGAATCGAACTAAGCTGGGCCATTTGATTCTCCTTTGGCAGTAAATTTCCCATGTCACTTCCTGCGGATGGTCCGGCAAATCTTTCATAAACTAACGGCAATATCCACAAAAACTGCCAAGTTCTATTTAAGAACGGTTCCAAGATTCCCGGTAAAGCGACTATAGCCCCCAACTACCATGGAACCGATAACAAAGCGATAGGGAACCTGGCTTAAAAAGGTATTACTCTTTATATTATTGGGAATCGTCATTAACCCCGTGTTACTGAAATATTAAGAACCTATTAACAAATCGATTGCGGTAGTCAATTCCGAAGCAAAAACAGCCCAATAAACACGTGATTCGCAACTTTTAACCAAAGTTGCGAAATATTTGTCGCATGAACAAAATGACCCAAAAGATAACTATCAGCCCTCGATCGGTCTTGCCTGGCAAGCATCCACACTACCCGAATATACGGATGCGCGGACCACAGGCCATCCTCACCCGATCGTAGCAATACCCTCCTCCCATCTCCTTCTTAACACGATCTCAATAACCCAATAATGGCACCATCACAATTCCTCTATATACTGAGCCCCGAGTCATCGTTCTTCACATGGTCTGTGACATGAATTTGCCGCTCCGATGGCGCTCCTAAGGAGGTTGTTATGGCTAAAATTGAGCTGAGAAATGTCTCGAAGGAATTTGGTTCCCAGCGGGTTTTATCACAAACCCAACTTGAGATACCGGACGGAGAATTCTTCACCGTCGTAGGGCCTTCAGGAAGCGGAAAATCAACCCTTTTACGTCTTATCGCCGGATTGGAAGTTCCCAGCACAGGAGAAATTCTCTTCGATAGAGAACGCGTGGACAACAAACCTGCCTATTCCCGAAATGTCGGCATGGTTTTTCAAAACTACGCGATATATCCTCATATGACAATTTACCAAAACATGAGTTTTGGTTTGGAATCACAAAAAATGCCAAAATCTCAAATCAACCAAAAGGTCAAAGAAATTGCGAAAATGCTGGAAATCGACCATCTCTTGACCAAACGCCCCGGACAGCTATCGGGAGGGCAGAAACAGCGGGTTGCTCTGGGACGGGCCCTCGTTCGCAATCCCCGCGTTTTTTTAATGGACGAACCCTTATCCAACCTGGACACGCAATTGCGGGAACGCATGCGCAAGGAAATACGGGTTCTGCATGACACTTTCCAAATTACTACCATTTATGTCACGCATGATCAAACCGAAGCCATGACTATGGCTGATCGGATATGCGTTGTAAACGGCGGAGAAATACAGCAAATCGGCACACCCGAAGAGATTTACCAACAACCTCTCAACACATTCGTCGCAAAATTCTTCGGTTCGCCCGCTATGAATGTGATTTCCGGGCAAGTCGTCCCCTTCAAGGACACTTTAGCCTTCCAACCCGAACACGATCCGAACCGTTTGTCACCTTTGCCCTCGGATTTGGCTGCAAGATGTCGCGAACAAAGCCTAAACGGTTCCATTCATCTGGGATTTCGTCCGGAAAGAGCAAGATGGCAAGACACTGTAAGTTCTTGGGAGATTCCCTTTCTGCCCATGACTATCGAATCTTTGGGTTCCCACTACCAGGTTCATGGTGAGTGGTCCGGACAGTCCCTTAGTGTGACCACCAATGTCCGCCCCAGTGATGCCGACCGGAAAGTTCTAAATCTGAGTATTCCCTGGGCGGAAGTCCACTGGTTTTATGACGACGGTATGCGAATAAACTTCTCGACGCCTTTTAGAGTCAGTCAGGAGGCATAGTCTTATGGCTCAAGCCCGTTCCGTGGTTCAAAACCCGACTCAGAATATTTCTCCATCGCGTCTTGCGTCATGGCGAGCCCGTGTTAAAACATCAGTACTGGGATATGGGTTGATTCTTCCGAGCCTGTTGGTTTTTTTGACGTTCTTTTACGGCCCTGCCATATTTTTGGCGTACATCGCGTTTTTTCATTGGAACATTTTCAGTCAGGCGAGTACTTTTGTCGGGTTTGGGAATTTTATCACCCTTTTCCATCAACCTGTTTTTTGGCAATCCTTGTTGAATACCGCATATTACGTGATTGCTCTTGTTCCCGCCACCGCCTTGTTCGCACTGGCTCTGGCTCTTCTTTTGCGGGAAGGGTTGAGCCGCCGTCGCGGGGGAATATCCCGGGCCTTCATCTTTTTGCCCCATGTCACCCCCGTCGTCGCAACCTCCATCATCTGGGTCTGGATTTTCAACCCACAATTTGGTTTAGCCAATACTGTGCTTCACTTTTTCCATCTCCCCGCTCTGAACTGGTTGGAAAGCGTTCGCTGGGCTTTGCCTTCGGTCATGATTTACACGTTGTGGCATTCGGTGGGACTTTACACGGTGTTGTTCTTGGCAGGTTTGGCTTCCATCCCGCGTTCGGTAATAGAGGCTGCGACCACTGACGGCGCCAAGGGCTGGCGCATGTTTAAACGCGTGTTCTGGCCGATGCTGGGCCCCATTACCTTCTTTGTTATCGTGTTGGCGTCCATCAATACCATGCAAACTTTCTCACAGATCTATACCCTGACCGGAGGACCTCACGGAGGAGCCGGCGGACCGGCATTTTCCACTACCACCGATTCGTTACTCATTTATCAAACAGCGTTCTTATACCTGCACTTTTCTTTAGCGTCGGCCATGAGCATTATTCTCTTTATTCTGATCATGACCCTGACGCTTATCCAAAAATGGGTGGCCGATCGCTTCGTGTTTTATCGTTAACGCTAAAACGAACAACTGAAAGATGCATTGCCAAGACAAATCGACCCGCGGCAAGGAGGAACTGTATGCGTAAGGCCTTTCGTTTCCGAACCCTTCTTTTGATTGTTCTGCCGATATTGTTTTTCCTGCCTATTTATTGGACTTTCGTGATTGCTGTAGGCTATCACGGTGCGGCTTATCATCTCCCTCCGGTGTGGGTGCCTTTATTCCACTGGGCTCCCATCATGTATGTGCTAACTCATACCCACTGGCTTCGTTACGTAGCCAACACGGTAGGGATTACGGCGGCGACGATTGTTCTGGTGCTCTTCACCAGTGCACTCGCGGGTTATGCTCTCGCAGAAATCCCGTTTAAGGGCCATTCGTTATATTTTCTTCTCGTTATTGGGGTGATGATGCTTCCCCAGCAAGCTCTTTTGGTCCCGCAATATGTCGTCTTGTTCCATCTGCACATGCTGAACACCTATGCAGCCATGGTCATTCCCTTTGCGGCCAATAGTTCCAGCATCTTTTTATTTCGGCAATTCTTCAAGAAAATTCCTGTCAGCTTTCCTGAAATTGCGCGGATCGAAGGAGTCAGTACCATGCGTTATATCTTCCGAGTAGCTATGCCCTTAGCCAAACCGGCGGTGGCCACCTCGGTACTTTTAACCTTTATCGCAGCCTGGAACCAATTCCAATGGCCTTTAATCATGACCAACAGTCCCCAAATTCAACCCATTGAACTGGCCTTAAGTCATTATATGCAGACATACCAAGCCAACTGGCGTGAACTGGCGTCTGCAGCTTTGCTCGCTTTATCACCCATTCTCGTTGTCTTTGCCTTCACTCAAAAGCACATCGTGCAAGCCGTGGCAGGCGGAGATTTGAACGCCAAAGACTAGACAAACGTATCGATTTCGGTGTTTTTTCCCATCCAACTAAACTACTGAAAAGGATCTGTGATACTATGCATTTACGTCAATTTTCCCGATTCAAATCGAGCCGTCTCATGCTCGCCACCGCCGGCACGGCGGCCGCGGCCGTCACCTTGGCCGGTTGCGGAAGTACCCAGGCTCAAAGCGTGAAAGCCTCCGGTGTTCAAACCGTTACACTATGGGAATCTCATACCTCGTCCACGCCGGCAGGAAAGACTATGACTGCTCTGGTGAACAAGTTCAACAGCACCCATCACACCATTCATATCGACCTCGTGGTGACCAAAGCCAGTCATAAGGCGCTCGGCGCTCTGGCCGCGGGAGACGCCCCGGTCTTGGCGGAAATCAGCCATTATGACGGCAACTTTCTTTCGGCTCACGCATTGGAATCGTGGAATCCTTATATCGGCCATGAAATCTCCTCCTCGCTTAAACAGTCCATGTATCCTGCAGTCTGGCATAACGGCGAAGTCAACGGACAGCATTACCGGTTGCAGGCAGATGCCAAAGTCAGTCAGTTAACTTATAACAAGGCCATCTTTGCCAAAGTCGGGATTACCCAGGTTCCCACGACTTGGACGCAATTAGCTCACGACGTGGCTTTGATCAAGGCCAAAGATCCCTCTGTGATTCCTCTGGCTTGGAAGGATTCTTCGGCTCATATCCTCCCTCCCATGCTCAGTAACGGGGGGCATATTTATAAACCGGGTTCGAATCAAAAGGCCGCCGACTTCCAATCTTCTGCAGCTACCAATGTTTTTAACTATTTTCGCACCATGTATCAAAACAAAGAGATGATTTTCGCTCACGGAACGCAAATTCGAGCCGACTTGGGCGCCGGCAAACTGGCCATTGGCGACGGTACCTCCGCAGGATACGATAAAGCATTAGCCGCCGTCGGCGGAAAATTCCCCGTCGGCATTTTTCCCTACCCTTCCGGATCCACCGGTCATCCCTCCAATTTGGTGCAAGGGTTGGGATTTGTCCTGATGAGAGGGCATTCGCCCGCGCAATACCGCGCAGCTGCCACTTTTGTCAACTGGTTTTTCTCGCCAAACCAACAAACCTTCTGGGGCAAAACTTCCGGGGATCCTCCTGTGACCAGTGCAGGATACCAACAGATTCCCGCAAGTTTTCTCTCAAGTCATCAGGGCATAAAGGTGGCCAGCGAAATAATGAGCTCCCCTTACACCATTTCCCGTCCGATTCCCGATGCGTATAAAGAAGTACAGTCGTCTCTGGATACGCAGTTTTTCAACGCCGTAACCGGACGGGAGAGTGTTTCGAAGGCTCTTGCCACCTTAGAGACCCAGGCCAACGGCTATCTCTCCGGCAAATCGGCCTTATAATCCCACCCAAGACCGCCAGCGTGTTAAGATAAGTTCCAAACGACATTATTAGGAGAGATTGTGGACAATGCTAGTGGATGAAGCGATTTTAGGGCGTCGGAGCGTAAAGGTGTTCGACGCCCGCCCTGTTCCTTCTGCTCTTATCGAGCGTTGCTTGTCGCTGGCTGTTTGGGCGCCCAATCACAAATTAACCGAACCATGGCGCTTCACAGTTGTCACGGGGGAGGCCAGGGGGGAACTATCCCGGCGCATCCGCCAAGATCTCAAGACGCTGGATCCCGCTATGTCTTGGGCCCAGCTTGAAGCCAGTGTCCTCAAACATCACCGAAAGATAACCAGTGCGCCGGTTATTATTGTGGTCTATGCTCTCGAGGGTGATGACCCGCTGCGTTCTCGCGAAAATTATGCCGCTACGGCGGCTGCTATCGAAAATTTGCTTTTAGCCGCCCACTCGATGGAACTCGGAGCCATCTGGCGGACCGGCTCCATATTTGAGGGAACCCATGTTCGAGAATTTTTGCACGCCCCTCCTCACAGTCAGTTTGTGGGGGCCGTCTATGTGGGATATTCTGCCCAGCGCGATACTCCGCGCCGCCGAACAGATGTCCGCAATCAAACGTACTGGGTTCCTGCTACTGACGGTACCCGGGACTCATAAGAAGCATCTCTCTCGCACCCAGGCACGAGACCATGGAGACTCCGCAATAGGAAAGGGTATCTCTCCTGGTCTTGTGTTGTCATCATAGCCGGGATCCGGGATCTCTCTTGGTGGCAGAACTTCCCTTCCTGTCCCAAGAACTTTCTGCTCATTTCCACAATTTGGCACAAATCCTCTTGGGACCCAATTCTGAACGGCCAAGAGAGCTCTATTGGAACAGCTTTAAACTTGCGGTGCTTTGATTCACAATGATTAATCCCATAACCGGTGGAATTATGCCTCGATTGTGTCAAGAGAAGTTGTAAGGACTCTGGCCTTCGCAACCACAACTCTGCGATTTTGCCGAAATCTTAAAAGTTCAGGAGTTCTTCAGTCAGATCTTGTAGTGAGCAATTTGAGAAGAGAGTATTCTTTAATTGACGTCATCTTCCATTGTTAGACGTGCGACTTCGATAGAGGTAGATCCTGGCAATCAATACGTATAGAGAACTTACGGGGTGAAGCGATGATTGAGCAACCCGCGTCGGGACATGCGCTCCGACGCAAGATACCTTATCCGCGCGTGTTCATATTAGGCGGCGGAACAATTCTTATTTTGGCTGCTTTGACCTATTATGTTGTGCATGGCAGCCAGCCCCCGGCACCTGCCAAGTATATGACAGCACCGGTCCGAATCGGATCATTGTCCCAAACGGATTCGGCTACAGGAGAGGTCGTTCCAGCCAATACTTTTACCGTTTCAACGCCTGCCAACGCCACCTTACAGAACCTGAACGTTCACTATGAACAGCAAGTGGCCTCGGGAACAATTCTGGCCACATTCACAGATCCCACATTGGCCGGCGAGGTGGCCTCACAACAGGCGACAGTGCTCAATGACCAAAACCACGTCAGCGAGTTGGCTTCGCCCACCTATACGGCGTCCCAGAACGCGGCCTTGGCTCAACTTCAGGACAATTTAAGCCAAGACCAGGCGCAATTGACGGCAGACAAATCCTTAGGAACAATCACCGCCCCGGCAACAGGCACTGTAAGCCACATTATTCCCGCCGGCACGGTTGTCAGTCAGGGCCAGACGGTAGCCACCGTCTCCGGAAAAAATGTTTCGGCTTCGATCTCCGGTACGGTGCAAAACCTTAATGTCGGTAGCGGATCGACGGTTAATGCAGGCTCTCCACTTCTCAGCATCTCCTCGCCCCAGTTAACTGCCAAGATACTCGGAGACGAAAGCCAAGTGGCCAATGTCCAGTCGCAATTGGATAAAGCGGAACTCCAAGACAGTCCCTCGCAGCTATCCACGCAACTGGCCCAAGCCAAAGCTCAGTTGCAAAGAGACCAAGAGACACTCACCCAAGAACAGGCAAGCTTGTCGGGACTGACGGTTAAAGCGCCGTTCTCAGGCCAAGTCGTCTCCCTCAACACCTCTTCGGGAACGAAAGTGCTCACACTCGACAGTTCATCCTTGATGGTTAGTGTACCAATTCCGGAAAACCAGATTAATGCAGTTCACGCCAACCAGCAAGTTTCCATATCCTTGCCGGCAGTCCCTAATAAATCGGTATCAGGCCATGTTCAAACCATCGCTCCCGTCGGCACTTACAGCAACGGAGTGTCAACCTATCCCGTGAATATCGCCTTGAGCGATCCCCCAGGGGTACGTTACGGGATGACGGCTCAGGTCTCCATTGTCATTCAAAGCGTCCAACACGCTATGTTGGTGCCTTTAGCCGCGATTCATTCCAGGGGTTCTCACAATTTTGTCGAAACACTGGGAAGCAATAATCAAGTCTCCCGAGTCCCCGTGCACATTATATTGACAAACAACACGACTGCCGCCGTCAAATCACGAAAACTATCTTCGCCGGATCGTGTCGTCACGGCCACGCTCACGTCATCCAGCGGCAAACTCCACCTAAAGGCTAAAGGACGAGCCTTACACAAAGGCAAAAAAGGTGGGAAAGGCGGGAAAGGTGCCAAGGGAGGAAAAGGCGGATTATGATCCAGGTGACAAATCTGGTTAAAGATTATACTTTGGCATCCCAGGTTTACCGGGTCTTAAATGGCATTACCTTTACCATTCCGGAAGGAATGCTCTCCGCCATTATTGGACCTTCCGGTTCGGGAAAAACCACTTTATTGAATATTTTGGGCGGACTTGACAGTCCCACCGGGGGACAATATCTCTTGGACGGTCGTGACGTCAGTCATTTTGGCCAAGATGAGTGGGCCCATGAGAGAAATCATACGATTGGCTTTGTCTTTCAGTCCTTTCAACTTATCCCGTCTTTATCGGCGCGTGACAATGTGGCTCTGCCTCTGGTTTACCGCGGCGTTGCTCAGCGGGTGCGGCGTCTTCGCGCCGAAGAGGAACTGGAAAAAGTCGGTCTGGGACACCGCGTGCATCACCGCCCCCAACAATTGTCCGGGGGCCAGCAGCAGCGTGTGGCTATCGCCCGTGCGCTGGTGGCGGATCCTCCCCTGCTATTGGCCGACGAACCCACGGGTAATCTGGATCATACGACAGGATTGGAGATTTTAGAAATCCTGCGCGAATTGAGCAAACAAGGTAAAACCGTTGTCATTGTGACACATAGTGCGGAAGTGGCACAGGTCTGCCCGCAGGTGATTGAGATTCAAGATGGGCATATCGTCACTAACACCGTGGAAATGGAGCACATGCGATGACTTGGAGAGACGGCTTTATTTTAGCCTTTCACGGCATGATCAGCAACAAATTGCGCGCCATCTTAACCATGCTGGGCGTCATTATCGGGGTGGCAGCCGTCATTGTTTTAGTGGCCATCGGACAAGGAGCGTCCTCTATTGTCACTTCGCGGATCGAAACCTTGGGGACCAACGTCATCTTCGTCTCGCCGACTGCAGGGACCCCCTTCCCTATCTCGGAAAGCGGAATTATCCAGCATTCATTGCCCTTTTCGGTGCAAATTGTGCCGTCTATGAATACCGGCGCAAAAGTCTCCACATTGGCTACGGAAAGCAGTGCTCAGATTTCCGGAACAACGGAATCATACTTGCGCCTAGGGGGCATTTCCTTGGCGGCAGGGCATTTTGTCACCCCCCAGGAGGTGTCTTCATCTCAACACGTCGCCGTACTGGGGGCAAACCAGGTGCTGAATTTATTTGGCGGCCAAAACCCTGTCGGCTCGTCCATCATGATTATGGGGCAGCAATTTCACGTGATAGGTGCCTTAAATTCCGTGGGTCAAGGTCCCGGGGCCAGCCAGGATAATGAGATTTTTATTCCGATTACTGCAGCTCAAACCCTGTTCGGCACCAACCAGCTGAGTCAGATGATTGTCAAAGCCTCCAGCCCCAACCAGGCCAATCTTGCCGCCGATTACCTAACTAATCTTTACACGAATGAGTTCGGTTCGTCCGGTGCCGTCAATGTGGCCTCGGAGGACCAAGTTCTGCAAACGCTTCAGGCAACCAGAGCCACTTTTACCAATCTTCTGGCAGGAACCGCAGCCATTGCCCTGCTCGTAGGAGGCATCGGAATTATGAATATCATGCTAGTGTCCGTCACTGAGCGGACGCGAGAAATCGGTATTCGTCGGGCTTTGGGAGCCACCCGTGAGGATATTCTTATGCAATTTTTGTTGGAGTCTATGACGATGAGTCTCTCCGGAGGATTGATTGGGGTTTTGGCCGGAATCGGGGTAATGAATTTAGTTCCTCTCATTCTCAAAACCCCCGCCATTTTTTCTCCCAGTGCACTGATCCTGGCGTTTGTCTTTAGCACGGCTGTCGGCTTAATTTTTGGCCTTTATCCGGCCATCAAGGCTTCCGGATTGGATCCCATTCATGCCTTGCGTTACGACGGCTAAACGGCTTGAAAATTAAACCAAACTTTATCCGGATTTCAGGTCATGTTCAGGTGGAATTGTTAAGATACCTATGCTTCAAGGCAACACACAAATCTCGCATCCGCTCTTACAACAATGATGAGGAGGACTATTCAAAATGAAACGACCTCTCAAAACGGTCTTAATGGTCGGGGTTCCGTCTTTTCTCATACTCGGAACCGGTGTTATCATATATCACGCCACGCTTCCTCTCGGCATTTCTTATGCGGCCACATCACAGCAATTGACGCATGCTCAGAAAACCCGATCTTTTTACCGTGGCCGCATCCAAAGTGTCAGTAGCTCTACCGTAACCATTGATCGGACCCATGATAAACAAACAAGTAGCCAAACCCTTCCCCTGAATCATGTTACTGTGCAAGCCGGCTGGTACCATCTCCCTTCCCAGACGCTCCAACCCCAAGAAGCCGTGAGTGTGAATCAAACCGGCGCTTCTGCATGGACTTTGAGTTTGCATCCCGTGGCCCACGGCAAGCTTGAATTGACCAATGGCCAATGGATGGTCCACAAGAAAACCATCGGAGGGCACCCCGTGATGGAAGGCCTGAGTCAAATGTCTGCGGGAGTTCCTGTCGTTGTTTATGGTACCCGTAATGGAAGTCAGATCGCTGCCCAAGTCGTGCAACTGCGTCCGAAAATGGTCGTAGGTACCGTCATTCAGAATTCTTCGGGCAACCTGAGTGTGAGCACCAAGAAGGTCGGTCACCTGCAGTATTCCTATCTCCGGGCACCCAATGCTTCTCAATTGGAAAAAATCTCACTCGGGAACAAAGTGCGAATGGGTACCAATCCAAGCACCCATCAAGTGCTTTTTGCCCGGCCCATTCACCGAATGCACTGGGGAAAAATTGCCAAGACACTCACTCACAATGTCTATGGAAAACTGACCCAATCATCCCCTTCATCTCTCACCATTCAAGGAAAATGGGGTAGCCAGCAAGTAAATCTCAACACCAAACGCGTAAAAGTGGTCTGGCAAAAACATTCGAAACCGTCTTTGTCACAGATTCCGGCCGGTTCCATGGTGATGCTCCGCCAATCTCGCCACCAATGGATTCTTCATGTCATGCCGACACATTCATAATCTCAAAGTTACCCCGGTATCAAGGGTCTTGATCCCCTAATCGGAAAGGTGGTCTACGTAACATCATGGTGATCTTTTCCCCGCTGAAGCGATTTTTTTTAATCACGGCCATAATGGTGTCGGTAACAGGATGCGGTGCGGCCCAAACCAGCCATGCTAAACCTTCGACTTCGTCTTCGCAGTCCTCAACCCACACGAAGAAAAAGGCGCACAAAAGCAAAGGAGTCCATGTCAAAGGGGCGGTCAGTTCGGTATCCTCTTCGAAACTGATAGTTAAAACTAAGGCAGGCACCGTATGGACCTTTACTTTGTCGTCCCATACCAAATACCGAGAGAAGAAGAAGACCATTAGTGCCAGTCAGATTAAAGCAGGAGAAACCGTTGGAGTCGTGGCCAGGCACCGAAAGTCATCCCTCATTGCCCGAGTCGTGCGTTTAGTCTGAAAATCGCGAAGATCATCTTGCGCCTTTTCGTAGAGAGTGAAAAAGGAACAGCGTAGTCGAGGGTCTACGCTGTTCCTTTTACCAAAGTCCGGCCCGCACAATTTTTAGGATCCGACCGTCCCTTCCAAAGTCCTTTTTCCCGCAACTCGCGATGTGACAACTTGCAATGTTTAAAAGCCATGAAATAGAAAGTGTCGAACATGTCTTTCAGGGTACAGGCCATCCCAAATCTTACAGCATCCCCTGAAAAATCTCTTCTACCGTTCAAAATCTCGTCAAATACAAGAAAAATCCTAACACTTCGCTATAATACAGGTGATGGAGACTGACCTTGGCTGTAGCGAGAGGAAATGTAGCTCTTCCTCTGAGCTGTTGGTTCGAATACCATGAAGGTCAATAAACGTACCATGAGGAGGATATATGGGGCTGACTAAAACCGATGTGTTAGAGAAAGCACAAGCTCTCAATGTCAAATTTGTTCGATTGCAATTCACCGATATCTTAGGGGTCGTTAAAAATGTGGCAATTCCCCTACATGCCTTGGAAGATGCTCTGGACGGCAAAATTATGTTTGACGGTTCGTCCATTGAAGGATTTGTGCGCATTGAAGAATCGGACATGCATTTGCAACCTGATCCCGATACTTTTACTATTTTCCCTTGGAGTAGTTCAGACGCCATGACAGCTCGCCTGATGTGCGACATTAGGCATCCGGACGGTACTCCTTTTGCCGGGGATCCCAGAACCACGCTCAAACGTGTCCTCGCTGAGGCTCGGGAAATGGGTTATGAGATTACGGTCGGTCCTGAACCCGAATTCTTTCTCTTTGAGCGTGATCTGGAAGGTAAAGCCACGAACCGGACGGTTGATCAAGCGGGATATTTCGATCTGTCTCCCGTCGATTTGGGAGAAGACGTGCGACGGGATATTGTCTTGACGCTGGAACAAATGGGCATGAGTGTCGAGGCAACTCACCACGAAGTGTCGCCGGGGCAACACGAAATTGATTTGGGATATTCTGATGCCTTAAGAACAGCAGACAATATTGTGACATTCCGTTTTGTCGCCCGTACAGTGGCCTTGCAGCGCAATTTTCACGCCACCTTCATGCCCAAACCTTTGCAGGGGGTTAATGGGTCGGGGTTACACTTGCATCAAGCTTTGTTTAAAGACGGGGTGAATATCTTTCAAGATCCTAAACACCCTGACGGCATTAGCAAAGCCGGCTTACGCTATATCGCCGGGCTCATTCAGCATGCCAAAGCCTTTACGGCGGTTACCAATCCCTTGGTCAACAGCTATAAGCGCCTCGTTCCCGGGTTCGAAGCACCGGTATATATTGCCTGGTCCATGAGCAATCGTAGCCCGATGATCCGAGTGCCCCAAACCCGTAACGAATCGACGCGTATCGAACTGCGTTCTCCCGATCCGGCCTGCAACCCGTATCTCGCTTTAGCGGTCACGATTAAGGCGGGATTGGACGGAATTCGCCATAAGCTCGATGCTCCGGCTCCGGTGAGCCGCAATATTTACCGCATGCATGAACATGAACGCCTTGAATACGGCATCGAAAATCTCCCCGAAGATTTAGCCGAAGCCTTGGATTATTTCGAAAAAGACGCAGTCATGCGTGAGGCTTTGGGCGAGCACATATTCTCGCGATTTCTGGAAGCCAAACGGATTGAATGGGAAATCTACCGTCAACAAGTTCATGACTGGGAAATCGATCAATATCTCACTGTCTATTAACCAAAATAGCAAAACGCATAGACACGTCAGGGTTTAACACTTGATGTGTTCTTTTGTTTCTCGATCTTAAAGGACCCGGGCGGGATCGGAATTCCGTACTTGGACAAGGATTCTTAGCCCCAACCGAAAAAAGATCTCAATATGCTGACAATTTTAGACGACGGCAAAAAAGTGTGTTAGCCGGGTAAATCAAATTTAGTACTAACTCTTATGAGTTCCCTTTTTGAGCTAAGTAAGGCGGCTTGTAAGCAAACTTCACCCAAAGTTTGTTATCAACTTAATTTGGCCGCCAACACATTAAACCCGTCCAGCCATTCCCGGCTTGACATGCATTTTTTCCTAAGAAGGCCAACATATAAACGTAAATATTGAAGAGCAAACAAGAGGGCTCTAAAATGCAACATAGCTAAATTTGGCCTAATATTTTCGGATACTGGGCAAAGGCACCAGACACACTTTCACCTGAAAATGGAAGGGCAATAAAAAGGCCAAGAGTTGTCTTCATCTCTTGGCCTTTGGATCTCACGCACCCTATTAATAGCTGACGCGGTCGGGCTCATCCAATAGAGGTTTGCTTGCGAGATACTTCTTAACGCGCTCAATTTCGGCATCGTCGATGGCTCGTTCAAATCGTCTGAACCCTGCCAGCTTGAATCCGTGCTCTTGTCCCAGTCTGTGGATTTCCGAAACTTTAGGAACTTCCACTTCCCCTCCGAGTGTAAAATTCTCCAATCGGTTGGATAACGCCAGAATCATGGTTTCTGCCATGCAAGCCTCAACCATTTTCGGTGGGAATCCGAAGTCAAAACCCATGTCTGCCCTTGCTCCTGGCACTTCAATGACTCCACCGTCAAGAACCAATACATCCGGGCGTTTTTGACTCACCTGAGCAGAAATATTCCGGGGCCGGGCTACATCTGTAATGACCGCCCCCGGTTTTAGATCGCCAGGTTCGACAATCGCGCCCGGTGCAGAAGAGACAGCGATCACAATATCAGCATCTACAACCGCTTGTCTTGCATCCGTGGAAATATCAATATGCAGATGAGGAAATTGATGAAGCAAACGCGCTTTCAAGAGATCCAATTGGTCGTGGTGGCGAGCCACCAAATGCAGGTGATGAACGGACGGGGCCAACACGAAACATGTGGCTTGGCCAATGGAACCGGTAGCTCCAACGACTGTGAGCTGTGCCTGAGACAAATCCAATTGCATACGTTCGGCAGCAGCCAGAGTCCCTTCCACAGCAGTAGCCGTGGTATAGGAGTTCCCCGTAGTAATGGGAATGTTCAAGCGGTGAGAAAGGCTTACTCCTCTATCCCCGGCAATTTTGGTAAATGCACCCAACCCCAGAATTTCTGCTCCGAGATTTTGGGCCATTTGTCCGGCTTTCTCAAGTTTGTTCAACACCCATTCGTAAGGTGAGTTTAAGATGATGCGAGGAGTAAGCGGCAAACCAATCAGCCACCCCTCAAGTTCTTCCCCTGTGAGGGAATGAACCCCCATAACGTGACCCGTAAGCACGGGATCGATATGTTTAAACACGGACTCCACTAACCGCGGAGGCAAGTAGCGGGTCACGGGATATTTTCTGGCAAAATCATTAAATCTGAGTGGATGTAAGATAAATGCGAAACGGCGCACGGTGCCGCCACCTCCTATGTGCACAAATCTGTGCACATTTTACCACATCGGCTGCGAGCACAAAATTAATCCCAACCCTTTTGCCGTTATCTCGGTGACATAACGCTCTTACCGGTTCGTACCTCACAATTTCCCACACCACCCCAATACGATATGGCGCTCAACTTGCCAATGAGACCAGCCTTGAGATCTGAATGAGGACAATACTGCAATACCCTAATTGACCTCACATGAAGGCCGACCTAAAAGGCTTCATCGGGTTAATATCCGTCTCCTTATCTCATTTGCCTGCGAGATCTTAAACTATGCCCATCTACATCTCATCACCAACCACACGTCAGACCGAGAACTTCCGTGGACGCCTCACGCCCATTCAACGGGTAAGAAATGTCCAATCGGAATGCCCGTCTTCATGGCAGCCACTTACCTCACCATGGCATCAAAAAACCAAGACATGCGACTTTCTTGTTCGAATGGCAGGCATAAGCTATATTAAAGTAAGTTCCATTACAAAGATTTCGACAGAATTGTCGCGTGTAGGGAAGGAATATAGCGAGTTTTATATTCGGCAACAAACATGTTGTCTTAGCTTTGGGCGAAGGACTCCATTTTATCGGAGATAGGGTGCAAACCGAAGTGTTCTATGGAAAATATCCCGGAACCTGGGTGGGCATTGGTCACAGTGCGGACAGGAGAAGTATTTGGGTTGCCGATGGTATCCCACCGGAAGTCTCGCATAATCTGCCGAGTCATCCAACACGGCAACGGCTGGCCGCTCACTCAACGACACACTAATATCTCAAAAGCAAAGAAAGGATGAAGGATCGTGTCCCCGGAACAAATTCCCTTATTACAGGATATCCCCAGATCCACGCTCGAAAAATTGACACTGACGCGTTCTTATCGTTCTGGTAACACGATTTTCCACCAAGGAGAAACCACCAGCGGATTATGGATCGTGATGAACGGACAAATTGCCGTAGAACGTCTGGGACCTGACGGCTACATTTTCGCGACGGGAATCTGGTTGCCAGGCGACATTATTGGCATTGCCGGCCTTTGGGACGACAGTCCGTATCCCGCTACTGCCCGGGCCATGGCAACCCCCACTGAAGTGTTATGGATGCCCCGGGAACACGTTATTGCCGCCCAACGTGAATTTCCGGCATTTGGCATTACCATGTGTAAAACTCTCGCTCAGCGCTTACGTCTGGTTCAAGAATCCGCGGCAGACACCAGAGGTCGTCCCGTGGTAGCTCAAGTGGCGGGAGTATTGGCGATTCTGGCCGAACGCATGGGTTCCGGCATTAATTTAACGCATGAAGAACTGGCGCGAATGTTAGGCGTGCAACGTGAAACGATCACCCGCTCCTTGCACACCCTCGTCAAAGAAAACATCATCAGCAGTGGGCACGGAACCGTTCATGTCCATAATATCGACAAACTCAAGGAATGGATGACCAAGGCCATCACATCATGAGCAAAGATGCGACGCCTCTTGGTTTCGCATCTTCGGCTTCTTTGGTGATCAGGCTCACAATATCGATCATCATATCGTCCTATCATAAATTTTGTTCTCAAAACTTGCTCTCTCTTGTCTTATGCAATACCAAAGAAGATATGGCTAAACCAACAAAAGATATAGAATTCGGGAGGATTTGGTCCGCCGCATAAACCAATAAATGTGAAGATGCAACTTGCTAATTCCCATCTGCTTCAGGAGATGGGAAAAGCGCCAAGAACGAATATCAAACACCACCAATTTCTCAAGGAGGTTTCAGTAGTGAAGCAATTGGATGTCCGTCCTATTCTCAATAATGGTGGAGAGCCTTTTGACGATATTATGAAGTTTGTTGGGGAACTGCAACCCGGAGAGAGCTTCGAATTGTTGGCCACATTTCGGCCCGATCCCTTGCTGCAAGTCCTCAAAGCCCAAGGTTTTAAAGGTGAGGCAAGGGAAAGAGGAGCCAATTTCTGGTCCGTTATGTTCACTCCTGCAAACACCTAAGCCGACTTCGGCTAAACCCTCTGAAAGACCCGTAACTCCGGCGACAGATCGAAGGTCATCTTCTAACATAGGCAAACAATAATCTTGAGGCCCGCAATCTGTCGTCACAGTATGCATAATGTGATTTCTTGGATAACTTTTTCAATCAGGTCGACTTGTCATGCCAGGGTCTGACGCCAAACTATAGGATATGCCACATTGGCATTAGCCCTGGCATCTTTCCCGAATCGAAATACTCCTTCTATGTGCGCAACTGCCTGGTCCATTGCAAGTTCCCGGTTTCGCATGGGTTACACTCCCGGATGATCTTTGCCAAATGTCTATAAGGTTTTGTCCAATCTCTCACTTGCCTATCCCACACTAATCCTCTACAATTCAGGTTATTTATCCCTAAAGACCTCCGGACAATTTGCCCGCAAGCACCGGACAAATCAAAAAAAGCGGGTAGAAAGGGTTATGCCATGAGATTTTTCCTACCCGGACAAACGGAAATGTGTCTCGCCTTTGTCACTCTCATTGGTGGCGCGGCAGTCATTCACCGTGTTCTCTGTCATGTCCGAACTCTTCCTGACGTGCCCTTTTATCTGATTTGGGGAATAGTGTTGGGACCGGTACTGGGCTTTATCCGCGTACCCTTCGATTCCTCCTTTACGGTGAATATGTTACCCGTGGCTGCGGGTGTAATTCTGTTTGCAGGAGGTGCTCATCTTCCCTTAGATGGACTCCGACGGATGCGGATGAGCATCACCCTATTAGCCACACTGGGGGTTCTCATGGCGTCTATTGTTGTGGCTCTCTTTATCCACGGCATTTGGAACTTATCATGGGCCTTCGCGTGGATGTGTGCCATCGCCATCGCCAATACTGACCCTGCCAGTGTGATACCCATACTCTCTCAACTTTCGGTTCCCGGACCAATTCGCATCACTATGGAGGCGGAATCGGCGTTTAACGACACCATGAGTGCTGTCATGACTTCTATCTTGATGGCTGCTTTGGTATCTCACGGCTCTTTTGCGATGGTTTTCGAGCAATCTGCCAGACAAATTCTTCTTGGCCTGATGGTCGGGTTAGCGATGGGGTACGCCGCCGGCGCCATCAGTCCCCGATCCCGTATGCTGAGTACGGCACTGGTCATGACAACAGCCATTATCCCCTACCTTCTAGCTTTGTACATAGGCTCCAACGGCTATGTTGCCTCCTTTACCGCCGGGTTGTCCTGGCAATTTCGGCAACATTCCCCTTCCAATGTCGGTATAAGCCATTTAAGCACGGTCGCCCGGATTGCGATCTTTTCCTGGCTGGGTCTCATTATGCCCATTAGAATCTTCAGAACCTACTGGCCCTTAGCCGTGGGAACCTCCCTTGTTCTGATGTTTGCAGCTCGTCCCTTGACCGTCCTCGGGTCGCTGGGGTGGATCCGTGGATGGAGCATTCAAGAAAAGCTTTTCATGATGTGGATTCGGGAAACAGGCGCAATTTCCGCCGTTCTTGCCATCCAAGTCGGGACCCACTTCCCCGCCTGGAAACCTTCGATTTTAGCCATCGTTTTTAGCAGCATCTTTTTTACCGTAGGAATTCAGGCTCCAAGCACGGGAATTGTGCTCAGAGTGTTGGGATTGGTCAGTTCACAAAAGGAAAAAATACCGGAATCAGGAAAACAGTCAACACGAACATAACCATCGTAAAAGGAATGCCGATACGAAAGAAATCTTGATACCGGTAACGTCCGGGGCCCATAGACATAATAAACACTTTGTTGGCTAAGGGGGTTATAGGCGCCGCCGACAACGCGATGACCATAGAAATGATCAATCCGTCCGGAGACCAGTGGTTCGCTCCCGCCACGGAAATTGCCAAAGGTGACAATACCAAGGCGGTTGCCACATTGCTAATGACCTGCGTCAAAAGGGCGGCAAGCCAGAAAAACACCGCTATAATCGCATACGGTCCTAGGGGCCCCACGACCCGAATCATGGTATGGGCCAAAGCGTCACTCACGCCCAAATGGGTCAAAGCGAGACTGACGGGAGTAATTCCGCCAACCAACGTGATGATACGCCAGTCAATGGCACGATAGGCCTGATCCATGGAAATAATTCGAGTCAGCAACAAGACTAAAATACCGACGGCAGCGGCAGCTTGTATAGCCAAAAAATTTACTGCAGCGGCACCCAGTACTCCGAGCACCACTATACCCGCGATTGCGCTCCTTTTGGGGCTAGCAGGAATATCCCGTTCCACATCCGAAAACACCGTCAAATCATCCGCCATCTGCAATCTGGCGATGGCATCATCTGTTCCCATCACCAAAAGCACATCTCCGGCTCGAAGAGGAGTTACAGGCAATTCTCGGATCCGAGTGACTCCTTGACGTAAAATGGCAAGAACCGTAGCTCCGTATTTGGTGCGGAAATTGGTGCCATGCAAGGTGTGATTGACTAACGGCGATCGAGGCGGGATCATGGCTTCCACCACGCGAGTGTTGTCGCGCCTAAGTTTCATCGTAGTCGGATCGGTCCCCACCACCTCCATACCGGAATTCGGTTGTAGATCTAAAATGGCCTGCAAGTCACCCTGAACAACCAGACGATCGCCGGTGTGAATGACATCATTGGCTCCCGCAGTCACATTTTGCCCGTTGGGCCGAATAATCCGTAACACCGTCAAATGATGCTGTCGAAAAAAACTGACGTCGCGCAGCGGCCTGTCCGCAAACAAGGAATCATCATTCACCCGTACTTCGCTTATGTAACTTTTTACTTCCTGATAATTACTGAGAAATTCGCTTTGGCTATTACTGGAAGGTAAGTGACGAATTCCCCACCATTTCATGAACAAGAAACTCGCAACCACAAGAATGATCCCAAGAGGCGTAATGCCAAACAGAGGAATCGGCTTGTAATGGCTGTTCGCCAAGGTAGCATTGCCGATAATATTTCCTGCCGATCCAATCATACTGAGCAATCCACCTAAAGCAATAGCGAAAGCCAGTGGCATCAGTAGTCTGTGCAAAGAAATTTTCAAGCTCTGCCTAATTCGCATCATTGTAGGCAAAAAGATGCTCATAAGACCAACATCAGAAATAAATGTCGAAGGAATGGGCGGCAAGGCCATTAAGGCTGTAACCAAGGCCGGCTCTCCGTGCCTACCGATGCGCTCAAACATACGAGCCATAGCATCGGTGACTCCCGAACGCCGGAGACCTTCTCCCAAAATAAACATTTCCGCTAAGATGATCGCTGCGTACGAACTGAATCCGCTAAATAGACTATGCGTCGGCACCAAATGAAACAAACCGACCAAAGCTAAGGCAATAACTCCAACCACGTCAATGCGCACACGCCCAGAAACCAAAAGCACCATAATCAGAAGCAAAATACCTATTACCAGCAACTCGGCCATATCGGCCCCCCTCGTAATGTGCATATAGCCTCATGTTAACCTTCCGCAAGAGAAAAAGTCCACGACGGGAAGAGCCGGCAACTGGTGAAAATTTCATAAAATTTCCTGTAAAAATTTATTATGTTCATACAGTTTATCCGTCGAATGGGTCTTGATACCTTGAAGAACCTCTAACAGACGCCAACTTTCCTCGTCATCTCGCAAAGTTGGCGTGAGATTCCTTGCGTCAGTAGTTTGATTTTGTCCTAAAGGGTTTTAACGCGTGTAAATTCCTATTGCCGAATCTTTGGAGTCATTTAGGCACGACTATAATTGATTCAGGGGACGAACACGTCAAGGTCGGTAAAGAGAAACATTCTCAAAATCGGGATATCAGGAAAAAACAACCGAATGGTCGTTAACGATAGATCTACTCAACCTGGCGGAGATTCGATCAACCTGATTCGGGATGCACAAAGTCCAGGCTAACCTTCTTGGGTATTATAGACAGGCTTCGGGGTGCTGTAAACGTAAAGAATGGGACATGGATGTAAAAGTTTCATGCTTCCGGGATTTGGCAGAAGAAATGCCTTCACCTTGTATGCTTGGCGATAACTTCCCCAATACTTTTACAAAACGGACCATTGCTTCTGCATTCGCACGATTCCAGTCCACAATTTGAACCATCTGCCAAAATCGCTTCGCAGTGAGTGGATCTACGTGAGGATAGAGCATAAGCTGAAAACCCATCGCCCAACAAATAACAAGCGGATCTCCCGACTGATGCGCAATTTCGACACCCTGTTCGGCCAAACTCAACGCCAATTCGCGTTTTTCCATCTCTTCGAGAACTAGGGCCATGCGCATCAAGGTGTCAATGAGGTGGCCACCGCAACCAGGTTGGTAAAATTGCTCGTCGCGATACGGTAATCGTGTGGCGACATGTGATAAGAAGCGTCGTGAAGGTTCCTGCAAGCCATTCTCGACACGACTAATATAGGCTGCAGAAAATTGAGGATTGCCCAAGGCTTCCTGTGATAATTTGTTAACCAAGCGAATTTGTTGAATATCTTGACCAATCACTGATATTCTCCCTTAAAATAAAATAACTGGCGTACACCGGATCAATCATTGTGCATCCACCATGCCGAACTGTTTGACCTCATCTTCATGAGCAAGATATAACACGGGCTGTTGAACACAACCGTGATCATACGCACAAAGACGAATGACCCCAAGCCTTTGTCGTGATGAATGGGTTGATAGACGGATGATCATCTGACAAGGATTCTCGTAGCTGTCAGAGCGAGGCGAATTTTGTCACCGCTAAAATTCGGCAGCTTTTGGGGACGAGTCTGTAAAGATTACTGTCATGAAAAAAAAGCTAGCAAGGAAACAGCCAATTTCTTTTCTTGCAATCATCCTTACCCCTCTTCACGCGAAGAGGCGTCTTTCAGATTAGCCGGCACAATTGATGTCTCATCTGTGATTCATCGGCAAAACTCCCCCTCTCTTAAAGGTTAGTCCCCGAACGACTCACTATGTGCTCCCCTCCCCCTTTGTCATGAGTAGAGAAACAGAGTATATATATAGTAGTGTCGAATTTTCAGATAAACTCGTGAGCATATTCTGAGTTTCAACAATACTTGTCACGACGAATTCATTCTGGAGTAGGTGCCAAACGTGAAAGATCCCCTGAAATCGCGAAACAAACACAAAAAAATGAGAGCCAGCGCTATTGTGAGCGGTATAGTTGGCGTAATAGCCGTGGGCATAGTGGTTAGCGTCTTTTCTCAACAGCTTCACGGACTGGTTACGTCTCCGAAATCCCCTAAAGTAGCCGTTAAGAAAAAGAAGGCGGGGCCCAAGCCCTTGCCTCAGCAAATCCTATTGTCAGTTACCCCGCAGTCTCAAAGTCCCCAACTTCCAAACGGAGCCGAGGTGACCACATTATCCATGTTACTTTCGGCGGTCCGCCACCCTGTTAGTAAAATGGTTCTTGCGAAGAAACTCACGGTGGATCCGACCAAAGAAGTAATCAAACACTACACCACGGGGGGCAAGAGTGTCTATCAAATCACCAAGTGGGGTGATCCGAATATGGGTTATGTGGGAAGCATGTATACTGCCGGCAAAGGATATGGTGTATACCACGGCCCGTTATTGGCCTTGTTGAACAAGGTGTGGCCTAAACATGGCGTGGATCTCACTCATCATTCCTTTTCCAGTATCTTAGCCGCCGTGGGTCGGCGCCGACCCGTTGAGATCTGGACTACTCTAAATTTTCAGAGCACAAACTTCTGGATTTCGTGGTCTAGTCCCGCCGGAAAATTCGTGGGCACTCCCGAGGAAAATGCTGCCTTGATAGTAGGCTATAATAAACCTAAAGGGTTAGTTTATCTTGATAATCCTGGCAGCGGCACATTACAAAAAGTTCCTCTCACTCCATTGGAACAATCCTGGAAACAACTGGGAAGCCAGGCTATCAGCGTAAACGCCACCGTTCCCGTACCAAAACCACCGGCGAAATCCAAACATGTCAAAGGAACCTCCGCCTCAAAATCTCATAAGGCATAATCCTCAACGCAATTCACTCTCAACGGAGACAAGGCACGATATTGTCGTGAAAACTTATAAATGCGAAGCCTTCGTGAAGGCTTCGCATCTTGTACATCTCATGAGTCAACAACTCCGCTCTAAAGGACGGAGCTTATGTCCAGGCTCGACCGCAATTCCGCGTATCGCAAAAGACACAGCGGTTTTGACTTTATCGCCTGCCGCTTGAGGAACGGCTGACAATCGCCCCCTCCTCACCCAATCTTGCCGGATGAGGAGCGTTTGCAGAGTGATATTTCTTGCCGCCACTAAATCAGCATGGAGAGTATGACGGCAATGGGAGCAAACAAACAACAGACCGTGACGGAGTCGATTCTCCCTGCACTGTGCCCGCAAATTATGCACCCCTGGCTGCAGAGCAGCGAATTTTGGGACGTGATCCAGACCCTGGTAACGGTGTAAGCCCAGCTTTTCGCCTGGTGGGCCGCATTGGACTGGGTCGCGTCAGAGGGTTTTGTAAGCTGTCGTCACCTGCACGGACTCATTACAGGCCATTAGGGATGGCAGTGCGAACCGCTCACGCAAATCCCGGTAGACGACGGATGCGTAGTTCAAGGCATTGTGGTAAGCTACGGCCGTGCTCCGAATAGCGCCAATCTGCTCCATGTCCGGCAACAGTTTCAGTTTGCAGCTCAACGCCTGAGTGGTGAGCAATGTATCCATGATCACGATGATACCCTCTGGCAAATCTGTTGTGGAGCCTCGCCCCTGCCACGATCATCAGGCCCCCCGTGCTACGACGTTTTTGAGGAGACTTTAACCGTGATAGCTTGATCTCCCAACTGATTCCAAGCGCCAATAAAAGGAGCTTTGGCTACTTTTTCATCAGCTTGACCAGTCCATGGATTATTGATGTAGAGATAATGTGGACTATATCCCACGATAATGACAGCATGTTCCAAAGGCGTAGCATGAACAGGTCCCTGAGGACTATTCCAGGTTACCCAGTTGTTAGTTGGTTTAAAGGTCAATGTCGTCCACACTTCAACGGGAGTCCCTTGCGCCACATGTGCTAAAATTGCGGAAAAAGGTTTATTGGTCAAGTTAACAGCACGTCCCGGTAACACCTCATTCAACAACTTCATCATCGGCCCGTTGTAAATACCATACCCTTCTCCAGCCTTGTAGACATTACCCACAAACCCCACATTAGGATTTCCCCATGAAACGACCTTGTTGACCTTTTGCCCCTGGGCATTTGTCGTCTGCGTAAGTTGCAAGGGCGCCTTAGCTTTTGGCATTTCTTGAGCCAAAGTGAGCTTGCTTACCGGGTGATGCACACCTGTCAGCAGCATAGACAAAGAGGTCACCTCACATCCGTTGGCCAGCTGAGGAAACTGAGACTGAGCTGGAACATGCATAAGATAAGACGAAGGAATCGTTTTAGAGACGGTTGGACGCTTTGCTGAAGGTGAGGTCGTCACATTTGATTTGGCTACACGGGCTTTGGGTGTATTGGACGTGTTCGCATGGGTGAGTTGGTTCAATCCCAGCTCTCCGCCCACATAAGCGGAGATAGAGCCACGGTGTACAATCATGGCCGTTGCCAATCCCCCCGCAACTCCCACGGTTAAAATCAAACGGGGCCAACTCACTCGGCGCTTCCCTATTCTATCCTTCGCTGACACTTAGTTCCACCTCACAGTAAACTTATGGGTCGTTGCGCATCAAATTTAGTGTCTGCCGCGATAAATTGACGATACCAAAGCAAAAACACTAACCCTGTCCAGATTTTTCTATCACGATTAAATACATATTGAGGCGAGTCAAGCAAACCTTGAAAATATCCGGTATCCAAAAAATCGGGATGGACTGTCGCAAAAACATCGCGGATAAAGGGTCGCATGTCTCCGGCAATCCAGTCAACAATAGGAATGGGAAATCCCAGTTTAGGTCGGTTAACGACTTCCTCCGGCACAATGCCTTCGGCGGCTTTCCGTAAAGCCACCTTGGTTGTTGCCCTATTCACTCTTAAGGCCAAGGGAAGAAATTTAGCAACCCTTTCAAACACTTCCACGTCAAGAAATGGCACCCGCAATTCCAGTGAATGCGCCATAGACATTTTGTCCGCCTTCATGAGTATATCCCCCGGCAGCCAGGTATGACAATCAACCGTTTGCATAACCGCCGGGTCGTCAAGCTCATAAGGCAACGAATAATAAGGATCGGTGACACGAAAAGAGGATTGTGCCCGGTTATAGACATCAGCTCCAAGAAATTCCTTTTTATCTTCTTCGGAAAACATGTGCGCGTTTCCGATGAACCGGCGTTTCAAAGGAGTCATGCCGCGCTGAATATATCCGCGTCCTTTGGTCCCGGGCGGAAGCTTTTGTGCTGTCCACCACAAAGACTCTCGCACCGTCTTCGGCAATTTTTGAAAAGGTTTTAAAGCCAAGGGTTCCTGATAAATCGGATAACCACCAAATAATTCATCCGATCCTTCTCCCGACAAAATTACTGTCACAAATTTTTTGGCCTCGCGTGCCAAAAAATATAAGGCCGGAGCACTGGGATCGGCAATAGGATTTTCTTGAGCCACAATGATTTCGGGCAGCTTCTCTTGATATTCTTCGCGATCCACTTCCACCTCATGATGACGAGTTCCCAGAGCTTTAGCGGTGTCCCGAGCAAGACGCAGTTCATTAATTTCCCGGTGTTTTCCGCTAAATCCTATACTAAAAGTGTCCACCTCTTGAGATTTACGTAAAAGGGCCACCACGAGCGTGGAATCAATACCGCTGGATAAATAGGCGCCCCAACGCACGTCACTTTGCTTGTGGCGGTAGACAGAGTCTGTCATAGCCCCTCGTATTCGCTCTGCCGCCCTCTCCATATCCAGCCTCGGATCGGGATGAAATTCCAATTCCCAGTATCTTTGCACCTGAATTTTCCCGTCATGCAGACGCAGATAGTGAGCGGCAGGAAGCTCACAGACCCCCTCAAACATAGTCAAAGGATCCGGAACGTATTGAAACGTAAAATAATCCCATACGGCCTGTATATTCACGGGGGGAATCTGAGGTAACCCCGACAAAAGGCTCTTGATTTCCGAAGAAAATGTCATTGTGTTTTCTGCAAATCGATAATAAAGAGGTTTAATGCCAAAATGGTCACGAATCAAATATAAACTTTCGTCCCGCGCATCCCAAAGCGCTACGGCAAACATGCCCCGAATCTTTTGGATAACCTGATCAATGCCACCTTGTTCATATAAATGCGGAACAACTTCGGCATCGCTCTCACTGGTAAAGCGATGCCCTTGTTTCTGAAGTACAGAGCGTAACTCCCGATAATTGTAAATCTCGCCATTAACCACGCTGACAATGTTAGAATCTTCGCCAGTCATAGGCTGATGGCCACCAGACAAATCCAAAATGGACAATCTTCGGAAACCAATGCCGACGTTACGACGATGCCACATTCCCTCATCGTCAGGTCCGCGATGGGCCAGCCATTTCATCATCGTCGCGACAATCTGGGGATCTACTTGGTGATTATTTATATTGACAACACCACATACTCCACACAACGTCATTCATCCTTCCGCCATCCGTTGGGTCAGCACCCCTCGGCCGCTCATGACCAATGCAATCAAGAATTCCTCGCACAATTCCAACCTCATCATAACAAGAATCAATCCCGCATTGGCGGTTGTTGAGTCTCGAATTTTTCTAACAAACGGTGTATTCTCCGCCTGTGGCCACTACCAGAGATCAAAAAAAATCCCACGTGTTGAGTCACAATCGGGACATACTTGATATTGTGGCAAAATCCGAAGTTTGACGGCATATTTTGGTTGATCCAACTTACACTCCAGGGGACAGACCTCCCTGGTCGCATCATCTTCTCAGTCTCTTCTGAAGGGAGCCGGGTTGTTTTAGGAAAACATCTGCCACGCCAATGGTCTTGTCCAAGACACTTCCAACGCGAGGCACGCTACTTTCCTGAGTTCGAGCTCAATTTCTCGGTGAAATCGGAAAATCCCGCCATCAGCCAAACTACACTCGTATGTTACCAAAAATTAAGTCATTTCCGCGTCATATGTATAAACGGCAAATCGAGTCGGATCTCACGCTTTTTTTGCTACAGCTGCCATGTTGTACGAATGTATCGTAGTTCAGTTTATCATGGATCCTGATCTCTCGTGGGAATAATCCCTTTTTAAGTCATTCAAGAAAAAATGATCGTAGTGTACTTAAATTTACTCACAATGTTACAATCCCTCCATCAACACTCTGACTTTTCCAAGAATTGCTGAAGAATGGGAACCTGAGAGTGCTCAATGTCATGATTGGCTGTCAAAAGCACTACGGGACCTTCTTCAATCAAGTTAAATAACTGCTGCAATTGCGATGAGCTATTGTCTTTTAGCTCTTGAAGGTATTGCATGCGAAAAGTTTCCATGTCGTCTTGATGCGTGTGGAAGTAGCGTCTCAACTGCGTGCTGGGGGCCAGCTCAGGAAACCATACGTCCCAAGGAGCTTGGTCCTTGGGAATTCCTCTGGGCCATAATCTGTCCACTAAAACTCGGTAGAACTCAGCGGAGATTTCATCTTTAATTCGGTAAATTTTGATAACTGCCATTTTACTCTTCCTCTCATCGTCCATTTTGTTCCCGTCCCTTTGTGCCCTACGCGCGACTTGAACCTATAACCTCCTGCCATTATTCTGTTTCTTGAGAAATCAAACACTTTTACCCTAGGCATTTCATCCGTATAATGGAAAGGCAAAACCAAAAAGGTGGCTTGCGAGTGGAAATAGGGAAAATGCAGTTCGGCGAGATCCTCAATCACATGACCCAGGCCAATCCCTCATGGGCCGGAGGAGCTGCGGGCGCCATGACAGGCGCCATGGCCATGGCGCTCGTTCTCAAGATTAATGGTCTGGTGGGCAAAGCCAGCAACGAAAACTCCCTTCACTTATTATTGGCTTTAGCGGAGAAAGAAAGCGGAATCTATCCACGGATTCTAGAGTCGCGTCAACATCCCGAAGAGCACAAACGGCAAATCTTGGCTGCTTTGAATCTTTCGCGCGACATTGCCTATCTTTGCCTGCAAGAAGCCCAAACACAGTTAGCACGTCTGCCGGACGTCAAAGCCACTTTGCGCCCAGACCTTATTACTTGTGTGCATCTATTTTACGCAGGCGCCGCCAGTGCTTTGACCAATATCCGGGCCAACTTGACAAAAACCACCATAGACTTTCCCGTAGAAGAGCTAGAACATGATTTACATGCGGTGTCAGCAACCTTAGCCACTTTTGACCACTGATAAAATCTATCCTGAATCCGTGACGAGGTCATCGCAAATGGGGACGGATCCGTGGTCCCAGGCCGATTTCGGCGATAATGAGACGGCACCCATTGGGTGAAAAGGGAGGCGGGAAAAAATTGTTCCCAATG
>JAKACM010000154.1 GCA_021821465.1 Bacillota bacterium | reverse complement strand
CCGGATCATAGCCCTCCGCCATTTTAGTCAACAATTCGGCATGGTGTTCTTCAAAAGCATCGGAGATGTATTTCAAAAAGATGAGACCTAAGACCACATGTTTGTATTCCGCGGCATCCATATTGTTCCGGAGTTTGTCAGCGGCTTGCCAGAGTTTTTCTTCAAAGCCGATATTGGCGCCATTATTGGGTGTATTGCGAGCCATTCACGGGTCACTCCTAAGATTTTATTACTCCCAGTATACTGTCTAGAGGGAGGTTTCGTGTAGAGCATGGTTTAATTTTGTCAGAAAATATACACGGGAGGTATCGAACCTCCGTTGACATCTGATTATTAAGCAGATTCAGGTATGATGCTGGAGGGGGAGAAAGGGTGTCGATTATTAGTATCCAGTACCCGGTTGGCAGCAGTTCGTTGTCCATAACCTGACAGGGAGTAGCCTGACTTTTCTGCTCCCTGTCTGATTATATGCACTCCATGCAAGTCGTACTGAATCGACTTCGACGGTCTACGACAGGCAACATGCGGACGGCGGCCCACTGTGCGTATTGAATGTTAATTCGACAATATGGTGGTTGTCGCGGCACTGTGCATTTATCACGTGGGGCAACTTGTGTGTAGGATGTAATGAGGTATAATCTACAACACTGTGACAGTTTGGACATGGGCAAGACATTGCATCAGCGTTTATCCAGTTAGTTGCCATGGGATAGCCTCCGTTTTTTTAAATTGAGTTCCTACCTAGACATTCCTATCATACCGCCTGCCCTTTGTGCAACTTCCCACGTTAATCAGTGCGTTTATCCAAGAAGGCGTTACTGACCGTTACATTTGTGACGCTAGTTGAGGATACCGAGCTACTTGCAGTCGTATTCGTATCTGACTCGTCGGAAGGAAATTCCGACATGGTTAGTTGCGGGAAGTCGTCGAGAGATAACGGCACTTTCCCACGGTTCAAGTACTCTGCATATCGCTGAATGACATTGTGCACTGTTTTGACCCCAGCAGCATACATCTGATGCGAAGGAATTACTTGCTCTCCATGGCGGTGATGTTTAGCCAAGTCTGTCAGGTCACTAAAATAGCTCTCATCGCAATTTAATGCGGTGCGAAGATTTGTCCACATCTCTGCCTTTTCTTTATCTTTCTTACCGTCCTTAGGTGGAGCAAACGTTGGCTCATGACGTATGGCGTCAATGGCACGAAAACAAAACATGATAGCTTCCTCAGGGTCTCGTAGCGCCCTCATGTAATTAATTAGGGCTAAACGCAAAACCCGACTAGATGGGGAGAATTCGTCAGTCAAATTCCAATAGAGCGAAACTTCATCCGAGTTTCCACAGGAGGCTATTTCAGTGCAGGATTTCACAAACACAAATGGAGGGCTGGATTGTCCTATTTCTTTGGTTATTTCTACATCTAGTCCTAATCCGTATGAAAACCCATAGGCTGCAGTCGTGATGAGCGCCATGCGTTGTAGGCGGTCTTTGACCATCGCAAGATCGCGAATAGGTTCGGTGCGCTGTAATTTGATGGTAATGTCCGAATGGGTTACATCCATAGTCCCGCTAATACATCCGTCAACCGACCCCGTATCGATATTAAATTCTCGCAAGGGAAACGTTACATTGGCGGCCGCTGGGAGCACATGCCCCACAAAGACATACTGATAACCATTCACAGAAGGCCCCCTTTTTAAATTTCTTCGATCCATTCAAGTCGCGTAACGGTAACGGAAATGGTGTTGGCGATCTCCAATTCGCATGGAACATCCTTGATGATTATGTCATGGTGGTTACGCCAATTCAAGGCCACAACGCGAGAGTTGCGCGGCGATGGCCGCCAGAATGCTACGACTCGGACACGATATGGATTGTCGCGTCCCAGATCTGTTTCGGGCTGTGTTGAGAAGGCGGCACCAGGAAGTGAGTGACAGCATAGTGCACGACCAGCTGGCCAGCTAGGTGATCGTACAATCTCACCGAAAACCTTTGCTCTGTAGACCGTGAGTCGTCCAGTGCTTGACAAAAAGATTCATTGTTATCAAAGCACGTTAATTGCGTCACGGATAGCGTGGTCCCGTGCATTCCGGGGACGGAAACAGGGGATCCTCCCACCTGTGAAGGTTGTGAGGACTCCCAATGCTGGTCCCGCGTCCAGTTTTTAAAACCTGCAACTTTCTGATCCCCGACAAAAATTTCTCCCTAAGCGCCGCTATCCGGTGAGTCATCGCTTCCTTCCCCTTCCTGGTGTGATATGCCCGACGTGTGGAGGATTCGGGATGAACAGGCAACAATCCTGCTGCCTCATTCATTATTCTTCAACCGTCCCGTCTCCGAGCACTCGGCCTTTCCCGGCCCGCTTCGCTGCGTAGAGCGCCAAATCCGCACGCCGGGCCGCTTCCCAGACACTTTCCCCCGGCTGTCCTTGGGCTAAGCCGGCGGAAAAGGCAAAACCGGGGAGCGTATCCACCGGCGTTGTCTGACAACACCACAGCACCCGTTCCACCGCCAACCGGGCTTCCTCACAGGTGGTCTGGGGCAGCCACCAGCCCACTTCTTCGCCGCCCAACCGGCTCAGGCGATCTTCTTGTCGGGCCTGATCCCGCAAAATGCGGCCCCAGGTCTGCAACACGGCGTCCCCGGTGCCATGCCCATAGTGATCGTTAATCTGTTTAAAATCATCCAGATCGGCATACACAATGACCCAGGGCCGCTGTCCCCGGATCTGCGCCGCCTCTTCGGTGCCAGCCCAAAAGGCCCCGGGACGCAAGAGGCCGGTCAGATCATCCATCGTGGCCCGGCGTTGCCAAAAGGCCACCAACCGGTGCCAGACCACCCACTGCAAGCCGAGCATCAGCACCGTAAATAGCCCGCTATCGACGGCGAGGGCGATCCACAACCGGCCCCGGTCCGGTTCCGGAATGCTCAGAATGGCCCACAGTGCCACCCCTCCCAACAACAACCCCATCGCCAGAATGCTCCCCGCCAGCCATCCGTGAATCCGTGACAGGGCTTGCGATGGTCGAGAGGGCCCCCCAGTGGGCATGACAGTCGCCTTCTTTCTTCATGATCGTGAGAGTGTTCGTCATCTGTTTTCCCTAAGTCTTTCGACACGCTTTGAGGATTATCCTGCTGCGAGGCGGCAAAAAATTTGCCAAAGGAGCAACGCCGAGAGGGAACCGGGGTCCATAAGGGATAGACCGCTTCGCATTCCCTTCAGGGAAAAGAGGGGGGCGGGGTGCATCGTCTCTCTGGTGGCATTCGTTGTGTCTGCTGATGACCGGGCTCTGGCTGGGAGATGCACCGAGAAACGGGCATGCTATACTGGAACGGGGAGGTGGAGGCGGAATGATGTCACGAGACATTGATGCGCTGATTGGGGCGGCCATCAATACGTGCTGGAGAGAACGCATGACGGTGCCCACTTTGTTAACGGTACTCATTCAGCAACAACCCCCGGGATCTTGGGTGGGACCCGTGACGCAATTGTTTACGGACGTTCCCGTGTCGGCATTGCAACGGTTTGCCGCACGCCATGCTTTGTCCGTCGCGTTGTTGGGGCAGTATTATAATCGATTTGTGCGCCCCCTCGGGGATGTGAATGACGAGCTGGAAAGGTGGATCTATGAACAATTGGGAAACCCTGTTTGATCAGGCGATGACGTGTTTGCAAAGCATTGCGATGACCGGATCCCCCCTGCCGGATTGGACATTTGGTGGGGGAACCGCGCTGATGCTGCGGTATCGCCATCGAAATAGCCAGGACATTGACCTCTTTCTCCTGGATCCGCAATGGCTACCCATTTTGTCGCCGGAACGCAACGAACGCATTGAGTCCCTGGTCATGGATTATGAAGAAGGTCCGACGTGGCTCAAACTCGTGTTACCCCTGGGAGAAATCGATTTTATTGTGGCTTCCGCACTGACTTCTCGCTCGTTTGAGCTGACCGCGATCCACAATCAGTGTGTGGCCGTAGAAACACCAGCGGAAATTATCGCGAAAAAACTCCATTATCGCGGGGCTGCACTGCGATCGCGAGATCTCGTCGATCTGGCTGTCGTGGCGGATCGAGATCCCGCCAGTTTATGGGCGTCACGATCTGCTTGGATTCACGATTTGGAAACCATCCGCCGTCGTCTTGACCAAATGACGACCCGCTATCAATTGGAGGCTCCCCACTTAGATTTGTTACCAGAGGGGGAAAGGTATCGCCACCGGGCCTGGGACATAGCCCAGACTTTTGTGGAACGGGTTTATGCGGCGGAACAAGACCGCAAGCAACCCAATGCCGACAATGAATACGAGCCAGACTAGTCCTCTCTGACAATAATGGGCTCGTGAAAAGAACAGTTCCCCACCTAAACGGAAAACGGCACATTGTTCGAGAGTTTTTCTTCACGGCAGCAGCAGGAGTTTTCCCACCCTTGCGCGAATATTTTTCTTATCGTGAAAGGAGCCATATTAGCATGCCCAACCGTCTCAAGGAACCCCATGCTAAAGATCCCCGCGAACTCGAGTCAGGCCCGTGGCAAGCTCGCATGACGTATTATGATCCGGATACCGGGAAACGCCGGGAGACCACCCAAACCTTCCCACGGAGCGGGAAGCCAAAAAGTGGATGAAAAATAACGAAGACCGGGATAATCAAAACTTACCCGAGATCTCTTTGGATGATCTACGAGAATATCAGCACAGAGAAATGGAAAACTGTCAACGTCTGGCAGAAGACGCGGAGTTGTTATTAGACCATGAACATTATGTGAGCGCAATCTTTCTCACGTTGACGGCATTAGAGGAAGTGACTAAAGCGGTATGGTGTACGACATGGATGGGAACCCGTACGTCTCAATCTAAGACTGTTAAAATCAATCGGGATCAATGGATTGCGTCTGTATTGGGTAAATCGGCAAAAGGTCGAAAAAGTGTTCACCAAGTACGTCTCAATGAGGCAGTGAACAATGCAATTCTATTACTAGTGCCGATGTTGAGGGGGTCCAAATTTTCCTTTCCGAAGGAAATGGCATATAAGCTAGACCCGATATTGCAAAAGTATCCTAGAATTCTTGATTTGTACCACACACTGATAACTGAGGATGAGAATGGGGACTTAAAGACCTTGCGAGAACAAGCCATTTACACCGATTGGGTTAGACGCCCATCGATCGCGGAATGGCAGTTTTCGCCAGCATTTGTCTATAATCTCATAGGGCTGGCAAGATTGTGTAGCACATACGTTGGTTTATTCAAGAACACGGATTTCCCGCTTTTTTGGGAAGCGGCCCGGTCGGCTATCTTAAGTGACCAGCCCATTCAAATTGACCTGGAGCGCAAACCGTAGTAAATTCGACTGAATGTGTCGAATTTAGCTTGGACCTAGTAATCTATCTTAATTGAAGCGAGAGGCCAAAAAGTAAGGATGTGGGACATTTAAACCCAACTGATGCGGCCTTGATAACCAGAACCTTGCAAAGAGTTGATTGAGTGGATTTGATTGTTTTTTTGTAAGGAACGCCACAGGATTCTCTTTGTTGGGAGCAGGATTTGGCTCTCATTATCGCGAATGAGTTTTCTGAGGTGATATCCCCGTGCCTAAAGGACCCACACAACCGTATGCCATTGAACCGCGACAGATTGTGCTGAAAAATGGCAAACAGCACTGGAAAGGCCGCGTCAGAGTGTTTGACGAGACGGGCCATCGCAAGGAAATCAATAAAAACTTCCCCACAAAAAAGGAAGCGAAAAACTGGGCGGAAAAAGAAGCCAGCCTCTATCGGGACGATCCCCATCGCAAACCGCCCAGTGACGAAACGCTAGGGGAGTATCTGGCCCGGTGGCTGACCATCAAAGAGGCGAGCCCGATTGAACGCAAGACCCTCGACAGCTACCGACAGATGGCCGCCCATTCTATCCGGGAATTGGGAACCCGACCGCTCAAAAATTTGACCCTCTTAGAGATTCAGCAGTTTTATGTCACCCTGTCGCAGCAGAATAAAAGCGCCCGCACGGTGAATTATGTTCATACCGTGTTGAAAATGGCTCTGGAGGACGCGATGGAATGGGGGCTCCTGACCAAAAACCCCGCAGCCAAAGCGAAAGCCAAAATGGGCCGCCGGCAGAACCCCTTGCGTATTCCGACGCCGCCAGAAATGGCGCAATTGCTGCTCGCGACGCAAGCGACCCGATGGTATCCTCTGTGGGCTTGGTTTGTCACGACAGGCACCCGTTTGGGAGAAGCTCTGGCCCTTCAGTGGAGTGATATCGACTGGGACAAAGGGATAGCGACCATTCAACGGGCCGTCAGTGGCGATGCGAGTAAGCGTGTGATCAAAACCCCCAAGTCGGCGAGCGGAATTCGCACGCTGGCGTTGGGGCCCCACCTCGTGGCGGTGTTGCAGAATCACCAGCGAGAGCAGACAGTTTGGCGCGATTTGGCCGGGGACCAATGGCAGGAGGATGACTACGTCTTTACCACCCGACAAGGCAAGGTGTTGTCGAAACGCAACATTGACCGGGCCTTTAAGCAGGCGCTGGCCGCAGCGAATCTGCCGGATGACATTCGGGTTCATGATTTGCGGCACGGAATGGCCACGCAGTGGCTGTCGAAGGGCATTAATCCCCGGGTTGTGAGTGAACGACTCGGGCATTCCAATGTCGCCTTCACGTTGCAAGTCTATGGTCATGTCCTGCCACATGACGAAGCCATCGCCGCCCAAGAAATGGAAGAGGAGACTCTCGTCCCGTCGGTCAGATCGACCTCCGCAAAAGGCCACCACGAGGCCACTGATAGGAATGAAAACCCCATGACAGTTCCTGATGAGTCGTGACACTGGCGGCGAAAATACCGCACAACCACGCCATTTTAACTGATAATATATGATTCCGCAAGACCACAAAAACACTAACCCTACTGACTCTTAATCAGCGGGTCCACGGTTCGAGCCCGTGCGCGCCCACCACCGCAAAGCCTTCCACCGTAAGCGATGGTGGGTTTTTTATTTTGCGATAGCACCCGCCAAAACGCCGTCCATCCACAATTCCATCCACATGAGCAGGGAATACTACAGCAACCTACGGATTATGTGGCGCTACTCAGTGCATAAAGGCCGGACGATTTATTTGGATGTGCGGTGCTAATCCGACCCCGCCACAGGGAGATGGAAGGCCGGAAATGTGGATGACTTTTGTGGATGGCCGGGGGATGGTTCCGTTTGGTGGTCTTGCCCACCGGCATGTGGCAATATTTCTGTCCGATGTGCAGGACTTCTTTCGATTTTTCCACAAGAAATTTGTATAATGAACCCGTTTTGGGTAAGAAGTCGGAACCGGTGGCCACCCCATACGCCATTCTGCCAACCATCCCCACCATCATCCCCACAAGCGCAGGATACGAGAGCATACGGCAAACTATCAGACAATACCTCGTGCATTGTTTGTCACAAGTGGCCTGTTTTACTCGGCTGAAGATACGGTGAAGCAACAGCAGGTTTTTACTACAAAGACGTCCATGCCCCGTCCTCGGGACTCAGATCCATGAAAAAGGGAGTTGTGCTATGATCCTGGGGACCTTCGACCGAGATCGCATTCACTCGGATGCGACGAGCGCGCCGAAGAGACGGATTCCGGCCCCATCGAGCCTCAAGACGGTTGCCCCCAGGTCCGAGCACACCAGGGAGAATTCTCAGACCCTCCGTGGTTGTCGGAGGATTTTGACCACACGAAGTGTCCACAAGGAAGAAGGTGATTGTAGCCACGGCGTTGGTTATATTAAGTATAATAAGAAGAAATTACTATAAGGAGGTTTATTCATGTTGTACTTGCATCAGGCCTTTCCGCAGTTTGACAAGGAACTATGGAAGGCGTTGACCGCGATTCAAGGATGCAGTAATTTACAAGGATGTCAGTGTCCTGTATCGAATGCCGGACTAACGCATTCCCTGATTATTTCCTGTAGCGGAGCGAAGGGTGCACTCACGATTGTTAATATTCCAACCAACGACTTAACTAAACCCAATATCCAAACCGCGCAGAAAGTGGCGCAACAGATGGCTGACTGGTGCGCAAAGGGTACGCCTAACGCGACTGTGCCTCTTTAGAATAGGCAGACTTATGTGATGGGAGGATCGGACTATTTCTTGATGACAGCTTCTATCCTTGTTATCGTTTTGAAAACGGTGCATGTAACTTGGGCGAAGGATCCGACTCTTGGTACGGGCAAGAGAAGATATCTTGCTGTCCTCAAACGGACTGCCGGATTGCGACCCAATGATTCCTAAACAACGCTGTTAAATTCCACAATGGAGCAAAGTCTCAATGTCCCATGCTTCCCGGATGACGACCCATGATTGCGGCTCCCCAATGAGGTGAAGAACCGAGAATTGTTTCCAGATATTTCGCAAGCGGTGGTCAAGAAATATAGGACCGGTATCGACCACTATCCAATAATCCCATGCTCGATGTTCGGCCCAAACTACCGGGATCCAATCCACATGAGTGGGGTAAGCCAGTCGTCGCCTCACCGAATGAGTCAGACCCCATCCGAGGGCATCGGGCGGGGGCGTGGGGATAAAGGCAATTCCTTCAAGTAGTGGCATAGTTTCCGGCATCGAAAAATCCTCCCTCTCTAAGAAAAGACCTGGGACTCACCTTCAAGGGATTACGGTGCTGCTATGTCTGGATCGATGCGAAATTCCATCCCCTTTAAGAGTCCTATAGGCTCCAAGGACATCGGGATCTCTCTTGAAAAAATTGTTACAAGGAGCATGCAACGAAAGATAATGTAATCACCCGGACCCGGTCGGACGGCTTGTGTTGCGAGTGACGCCAATTTCCACGGCAAAATTTTTTGCGGGAACAAAGATCTGACTAGTGTGCGTACTGCAGTGAATAGCGTGATCACCGTAAAAGGTCAGATCGTATGTTTGTGTATACTTCCATAATAGCTGTGGAAAATCATGCCCGCGATAATGACGATAATTCCCAATATTGCTTGGGGTGA
>JAKACM010000036.1 GCA_021821465.1 Bacillota bacterium | reverse complement strand
GCATGGCCATGGGAACAGCCATCTCCGGCACCATTATGGCGGTCTTTCTGATCCTCAATGGCGGAGTCGAGCACCCCGGGGGACCCAAAGGACCTTGGATCCCCGCCACTCGCTATGCGCTGTATGTGTTGGTCGGCCTGTCCTTGCTGGCTGCGGTTCTGTCCGTATTCCGCATTGCCTCACAGAATCGGAGCGCAAAAGTGGAGAAAATGCCCATGGAGTGGTAGGAGTCAGAGGCGGAATCAGCCGTGCAGAGAATAGGGAGAATAAAGAGCAATGGGAATGAGACGACTTTATCATAATCACGCCGAAGACTTTACTGAGGTTGCAGAAATTCTTTGTGGGGCCGGTTCAAGTGCCCAGCGGATCAAAGACTCTTTTTGCCGAAGTTCTCCTGGCCCGGGCAATCGTTCACCTTTCTGAAAATTCCTTTGAATCTTATTCGCGAATCCTCCCGATCTCTGAAAGGCAGCATTCCATGGACGATGAGAGGATTTCTTTCGAAGGAGAATTCTGCCGTTTAAGTCAAAACCCAGGGACTATCAGACGTGCTTGCATCAACAATTTTTCACGATCCTCGGGATGCGCAATGGCAATCAGGCGCCGCGCCCGTTCATCTAGAGTTTGTCCATGTAAAGACGCAATGCCATATTCTGTTACTACGAATTGAACATGATTGCGTGTGGTGGTCACTGCAGCTCCGCTGGTAAGTGCAGCCACGATTCGCGATACTCCCGTTCCGGTTTGTGACGGCAAGGCAATGATGGATCGCCCCTTATGAGCTAGAGTGGCTCCACGAACAAAATCCATCTGTCCGCCTACACCGGAGATCATGCGCGATCCTATTGATTCTGCCGCAACCTGTCCGGTTATATCGACTTCCAGAGCCGAGTTAATCGAAACCATCTGAGGATGTTGGCGAATAATGGTCGTACTATTAGTGTAGTCCACAGAGCACATGGCAATCGATGGATTATCGTCCATAAAGCGGTATAGTCGCGAACTTCCCAGTGCAAAGGTAGTAACAATTTGCTCCCGGTTGAGAGCCTTGTATCGTCCTGTAATCACGCCAGCCTCGGCTAAGTCCATGACCCCGTCAGAAATCATCTCGCTGTGAATACCTAAGTCATGATGATGACGCAGCAAACGCAAAACCGCATCCGGTATACGTCCAATTCCCACTTGTAATGTCGACCGATCTTCGATTAAGGCCGCAACATTTTGGGCAATGGTTTGATATAGCGGCCCAGATGATAGGGGCTCATGACTAGCCAAGGGGCGATCGACGTGTACGGCATAATCTATGGCGGATACGGGCAGATGAGCCCACCCCAAAGTCCTGGGTACCTGAGGGTTGACCTCGGCAATGACCACGTCTGCTTTTTCGATAGCCGCCAAGATTCCTTCGATCGTCGGACCTAAGCTGACAAAACCATGCCGATCCGGGGGACTCACCTGAATCAGACAGGCTTTCAGCGTAAATTCACTGCGGCGAATGAACCACGGGACATCGGAGAGAAATAAGGGCAAATAATAGGCACGGCCCTCATTGACGGCTTGGCGCAAATTATTGCCGACAAATAGCGAGATATCCGACAACCGACCTTTCAATTCATGAGCGACCTGCGGTGTGGGCCCCTCTAGATGCAAGTGATATAATTTGACCCCCGAGAGCTCTTGGCATCGCCGGGACAAAGCCGCCAAAAGTTCTGTGGGTGTTGATGCCATCCCTTGGCAATAGACCTGGTCATTAGACTGAATGACGGTCATAGCTTCGTCAGGTGTTACCCACTTCACAGATTCTACGCTCCCCACAAGAGTATTTTTGCCTTATTTTAGTTGGCGGCCCTTTGCTGTGGGCCGACACCTAACACCAATACGATAACGATATACGTAAACTTTTTGAACTGACATGACTTACTCACCATAAGAACCGTTGGCAAAACTATTCGATTTATGCGATTACTGACACAGAGGCATCAAATGTTTCTTACACCTGGACACTTCATCATGATTTTGGATCTCTCATGTTTAAACAAATGTCAACCGGCCGATATCAAGACGAATCGGGAATTTGAATTCCGGTGCGATCGAGGACAGTGAATCCTTTTCATTTAGCTTCAGCGTCCGATCCAACCCTTTATTGGACATCTTAGCATTCTCACCGGCCTTTGGCTCATAAAGGGGAAAGTATTTTGATAGACTCTGATGGCATAACTCCGAGGCTTTGAATCATCCGTTGATGTTGGGTGATTAGGGCGTTTTTCAATGGTCTTTATCGAATTATTTCACCGCCATGACTCGGAAGAATTCACGGAAACATGGGGTTCAGATGATATAGGTCAATTCACATCCTCTCATCCTTTCGGGGAAGAGGTGTGATTTTTGCTACGTACATCAGGTAAGTCAGGTTGGATTTCATGAGTGGAAGACAGAGCGGGAGTTTTACGTATTTAGCGTAAGTGTAGATCGCTCGAATGTGCATCCTTGGGACATCGTCCCTGTCACCTGACTTAACCGATCATCCATTTAAGACTTTAAGTGCGGTACCTAGAGAAGATGCTGCAGCCACATGCCAACCATTCAAGCAACCATAAGCCGCTAGTAGTTCCAAGATGCCCTCGTCATCATTGATAATCAAAAGACCTGCACCCGGGTCTTCTAACACACGGTGTGGATCCGCCTGAGTGTCTCCCCGTTGTTCAGACACCCTAGTTCCATTCTAGCACAGGCTCATCTCATGGAACGATTGCATGAGACGAGCCTGTTGTCCTCGATATTGCAGGCATTAGTCAAAAGTCTATCCCAGGCCCTGTCTCACGAGTCTAGAGTGCTGTGGCATGTTGTGGCAGAATGTGCACAAATAAGTAAACATATGTTTTTTTAGTCTCTTGTCTGTAGGTCAAGGCAAAACTGTTTGTTGCATAGATCCCGTCAACTCCCCCGCCCTGGAGGGCGGCGCTTAAGGGAAACCGCAAGCGCGGTTAGCGGATGCTGAGCCACAGGCGCGAGTCGAATCTCCGCCTGCTGAGACGCGGCACTCTAATGGGACGCGATTGTCCCCTTGGACTCAAAAGCGGGAATGATGCCCCGGTCTCGCACAAATTGCCATAATTCGGTGACGTCAAAAGCTGAAGCGCAGGGTTTTTACGTATTCTAGGTGTATGATGAAGTCCTCATTATGCATGGACCCCGCGTGACTGTTCTAAGGCATCGGCTTGCTGGGGGAAATCCCAAAATCACCACCTATAGCCCGATACATGCGACAAGCCCGTAGAAGTTTATGACCAATCGCCGCCAGATTATCCAATACACCCGCCCAGTGTACTCATTCGCTTCGCTCTACCACCTGCTTCTCCCTAACCCGATGAGGGACCCCTTTCATGGTGTCTATAGGAGTTCTGCTATGGCTTGCCAGTTCTACCGAAGCATTGGATGACTTTCATGATGACGCTCATCAAACATAAGGCTTTTATGCCACTTTTACACCACGCGACGAGTTTTTATGGAATTTTTTATGGCCCAAATGGCACAATTATCCGGAAGTCTTTTGCAGATTAGGTTGACCATCCTGACGGCTAAGGACGTCCATAAGCTTCATGACCTGTCCCATCCGCTAAAAATATCGTGAAGAACAAGTTTTGCCATAGGAGTGTTGCCATGAAGAAATTGGGTATCAGTGATTTGGGTGTCCCGCGCCTTACCCAGGGGGCCTTATCGGCCTCGGAAGTAGTTGCGGCATCGTTAGCGAATGTTGCCCCCGCTATGAGTTTTATGTTTTCTTTTGCTGTTGTTGAAGAAGGAGCAGGATTAGCCAGCGGATTGACCATTGTGCTGGTGGCTGTAGCTATTTTGTTTCACGCGAACAGTATCTCCCAATTATCTAAAAAATTGCCTTCAAGCGGTTCCTACATTACATATGTAGGAACCACCTTCGGTCCTGTTGCAGGTATCGTCACCGCTGTGCTGGCGGCATTTGGCTATATTGTTTCCACGGCCGGATTAATGGCCATACTTGGAGGCTGGACTGCTGTAATTGTGCACAGATTTTTCGGCATGCAGATCCCATGGACAGAGATTACCGTGATTGGAGTCGTATTGTTGGGTTATCTTATGATCCGCGGGGTGAAGATTTCGACCCGATGGCTCGTCATAGGGTTCTTTTTTGAGGTTGCGGCGCTGATTTTGGTCGCGTTTTTTGTCTTGCTCAACCCCCACACCATTTTTTCATGGGATGCCTTCAATCCGGCTAAACTCAAAGGGGGATTCGCTGGTATTTCCGTTGGATTTCCTATTGCCATTTGGATGTTTACCGGAGTGGGAAATTCTATGGGACTCGCGGAAGACACAAAGAATCCCCGACATGTCATTCCACGCTCCATCTTCATTAGTTTACTCTTTGCCAGTGTGATTTACGTGTTTTTGACATGGATAACCACTATTGGGTTTCAAAACAACACGTCTGCCATCACTCATTTCTCGGTCCCTTTTGTCAGCTTAGGAGCTGCGGTCTTAGGCCCACTGGCCATTATTGTGTATTTGGCAGGATTCACATCCACATTTGCCGAAATTATTGGCGCCACCAACGGCCAAACCCGCATGTTTTTTAGCGCGGGTCGGGACCATCTGTTACCGCGCGTGCTATCCCGAGTCAATCGGTTTCACTCGCCCTGGGTCGCCCTGATCTTCTATCTGGGAACGGGCTTAACCATTACCCTGATATGGGGCCATTATGTGGGACCCATTACTTTGTTCGGCTATCTGGGGTCCTTGGCCGGCATTCCCATTGCGCTCATTTATTTGGGTGTGAACCTGGTGGTTCCCGTCTACTACCTTCGCCGCCACCGTGAAGAGTTTAAAATCGGTGTCCATCTTATCATCCCCCTCTTGGGGGTTATCACCATGATTTTTCCCTTAGCAGGCTTATTAGGGCCGGGCCAACAGATCCCCTTTAAGGTCTTCCCTTGGGTCGTTGCCGCGATCTTGGGCTTCGGGCTGATCTATGCCGTATGGGCCCGTTCACGCCACACGTTTACTGTCGGCCATATCCTGGCAGATACCGAAGACGCCGTAAAAAACCCAGAAGAGCAAATGTTGTAACCCCGGTTTCGGATATGGATAACGGATCCTGGAGTCCCAGGATCCGTTTTTTTCTCTCGCTGATAGGGTAAAAGACCTCGTCGGAAGAGTACAGAGGGCTGTAATTTGATGTATGGAGTGTCAGTGTACGCCGCCAGAACGGGCTTCACCATACTGATTTTGGGACCTCATCCCTGTGGCCTGACTTAACCGATCATGTATGTTCTGCTATAAAGCCGGTGTTGGATGATGTCGGTTCCAAATGTCGTCATAGACTTCCTGCCCAAATTGGTGATAGTTGGATCGAATTACCGATTAGCTTTCACCGTACCTATCTTTTGTTGCTGGAGGACAGGCAGCAATGCCGCAAGAAATGCGTATAGATAAAAGTGTCAAGTGGCGGGGGAGGGAAGATATGATTGAGTTATTAAAGAATCCGGATGCCGAAAATCCGCTGACGCGCCAGGAAGTGATGGCTTTGTTTCAATCCGGAAACCTGTCCGCAGACAAAACAGTTCAGCATCTCGAACAGCTGGACAATGCTCTTGGTGCCGGTGCCGTCAGATCATCCTTGCGTAGTCCGGAAAACCGGCGTCACCGGATTGAGGCTGTTTTGCAGGAACTGGACAATTTAGTGGGACTTAAGGGCGTCAAGCACATGATTCATGAAATCCGAGCGTACATTGAGGTGCAACAAAGACGGAAACACTTAGGACTGGCAAGTTCTCCACAGGCTCTGCATATGATCTTTTCCGGAGCCCCCGGGACCGGGAAAACCACAGTGGCGCGAATTATTGGACGGTTATTTCAAACACTCGAAGTCTTGCCCAAAGGGCAGATGTTAGAGGTCGAGCGGGCGGACTTGGTCGGAGAATATATTGGACATACGGCTCAAAAAACTCGCGATGTGATAAAGAAGGCTCTAGGGGGTGTGCTCTTTGTCGACGAAGCTTATTCTTTGGCGCGGGGAGGAGACAAGGATTTTGGCAAAGAAGCCATTGATACTTTGGTGAAAGCGATGGAAGACCAGCGCGATCAATTTTTGCTGATTTTAGCGGGGTACCCGGATGAAATGGCCGAGTTTTTGTCGACAAATCCCGGGTTGCGCTCTCGTTTCCCGATTCACCTGCATTTTCCTGGTTATGCTCCTTCCGAACTCATGGCGATCGCACGGACGATGTTGGCGGAACGGCAATATCAATTAACTTTGGATGCCGACCGTCAATTAACGGATTTTCTCATGCGTCATCACGGACAGTGGCATATTAATGCCGGGAATGCGCGTCTGGTGCGAAATATGATAGAACGGGCCATTCGTCGACAAGCGACGCGTCTTGTCGATCATTTGGATACGGTGACTCGTGACGATCTTATGACCTTAACCTGGGCGGATTGGGATGGAGAATAGCATGGTAATGGAAGCCCTTGTCATCGGAAAACCCAACGTGGGGAAATCGCTCTTTGTGGTAAATTTTGCGGCGTATTTAGGCATGAAAGAAATTCATAGTCCCCGTGCCGATTCCCAAGGATCCGGGCGCAAGAAAAATGTTTTGACTCTCGAAGAGGCGCGCCACAAACTCGTTTCTCCGAAATCATACCGAACATTGTCCCCATACCGACTGGAAATTGATTTGGGAGAAGGAAAGCAGCGGAAAACGTTTTGGTTGGTCGACAGCACTGGCATCTGTGAAGGTGTGCACCATCAGGTGGACATTCGTGCTGCTATGTCCTCGACGTTGCGCTTATTGACTCAGGCCGATTTGGTAATTCACGTAATTGATGCGGCGGCCTTGGGCTCGAAACGACTGGAAGCTATGGGAGCCGTGGATGATGCGATATGTCATTACGCACAAAGCCATGGCCCCTATCTCCTATTGGCCAATAAGACTGACAAGCCTGGTGCCTCAGACAATTTGCCCTACGTTCGGGAACATTTTGCCGGTATTCCGGTGATTGCCGTATCTGCTTTGACACGCCGTGGATTTCGTGAAATTAAGACACGTACTTTGAGATATCTCAATGCATAAATTGGGTCTCTTGTCATCTCCCATTTTAGGAGAAAGGCAAAATAGTGTATGATACCTCCGACACCAATGTAGCGGGGGTTAACAAGCGTGTGCAACCAAGATGTATTAAAGCTGAGTCGGAGTTTATGGAGCGAGATCGAATCCATCGTGGCAGCCAATTTTATGCGGGTTGCACGGGCTTTTAGCCAAAGCGGTCTGTCCACTTCGGATTTGGGTGGCAGCACGGGTTATGGATATGGAGATCGCGGGCGGGAGCGGTTAGACAGTATTGTGGCACAAGTTATGCATGCCGAGCGAGCCATGGTCCGCTTGCAGTGGGCTTCGGGCACGCATGCTCTTAGCACGGCTCTGAGGGCGATATTAAGGCCAAATGACAGCTTGTGGCTGGCAAATGGTCCCATTTATGACACGCTTAGGCCACTGATTTTTGGAAATGGCATGACAAGTTTGCCCCAACGAGGGGTTCACGTCAAGGTATTGCCGACGGATGAGGAGGGGATGCCATGTTGGCCAAACGGGAGGGAGCGGCCACGGGTCGTGTACGTCCAGCGCTCCCGAGGATATCAATCCCGCCCCTCTTTTGGGAAAGTCCAAATCCGTTCCATTGCCGAAAAGGCTCACCTTTTGGGAGCATGGATGGTGGTTGACAATTGTTACGGAGAATTTACATCGGAAGAGGAACCTACGGATTGGGGAGCAGATTTAATTATTGGCAGTTTGTTAAAAAATCCGGGAGGCGGATTGGCACCCACAGGAGCCTATGTGGCCGGAAAACAAGAATTGGTGGAGGCGGTGGGCGATATGCTGCTGGCTCCGGGAATCGGTCAGGATGTAGCACCGACCGGCGCCTGGCTGCGATTATTGGCCGAGGGGTGGTTTCTCGCCCCCATGATGGTCGGAGAGGCTATTATGGGTGGGATTTACGCTTCGTGGGCGTTTTCCCGTGAGGGGTTTGCTGTGGATCCGGCTCCGGAACAATTACCGCGCACCGATATTGTGAGCGCTATTCATCTTGGCAACGAACGGAACGTTGAGATTCTGTGCCGTGCCGTTCAACAAGTTTCTCCCGTTGACGGCCACGTCACACCCGAGGCTTGGCCCATGCCGGGATACCAGGACCCGATTATTATGGCTGCTGGGGGTTTCGTCGCGGGAGGATCTCTGGAATTGTCTTGTGATGCCCCCTTGCGTCCTCCCTATATAGCCTATTTGCAGGGCGGTTTATCGCGATGGCATACGGTAATGGCGGTCGACAACGGTATTGCGGCCTTACAGACTGCGAACAAGACCCACAACCTTTCCTAAAATCTGAATGTCTGGTGCGATAATGGGCTCATAACGTTCATTCGCGGGCATGAGGCGGACATTCCCAAGATCTTTGAAAAAGTATTTGACCGTAGCCTCGTCCCCGATCAAAGCAATGACGATCTCGCCATCCTGAGCCGTTGAGGCACTTTGGACGGCAACAATGTCCCCCTCGAAAATGCCTGCCCCAATCATAGAATCTCCTACCACCCGCAACAGGAAATCCGGAACGGTACGAAAAAGAGACAGCGGCAGATTCACTTGGTCCTCAATAACTTCAGACGCCAGTATCGGTACCCCTGCGGTAATGCTGCCGACTAGGGGTAAAGAAACAGAAGCCGCCTGATGTCCTGAACCCATGGTCCAGGCCCGCCGTTTGGCCGGAGGATGAGAGATATACCCTTCTTGTTCCAATATCTTTAGATGGCGTGCTACACTGGCAGTGGAACTCAAACCGACGGCCTTGCCTATTTCACGCACCGAGGGTGGGTAACCGTTTTCCGACAAAAAATCTTGGATATAATGCAATATTTTTTGCTGTCGTTCTCCAATCACATTTTATCATCCTCCTAATAATATCAGGAATATTGTACCATACTAGTGAACCCGAGGAGGCAAAGCGAGTGAAGAAATGGGCGGCTCGGTTGACATTATGGATAGCGAGCGCAATTTTAGCAGATTTGCTGGCTCATAGTACCGGACCCGGAGTGATTATGGCACTGGCTCTGGGGTTGAGCATTGCCGTGGGCGCTTTTGCATTGATCTTAGGCCGTCCATTATGGGCGGCGGTGTCTATTTTGTTCGCGGTGTCTGGTCTATGGTTGTCTCCGATTCGATTGCTAGACCGTTGGCTATTGCCCCTCGCGGAAGTGGTTATGGGCATGATGGTAGCATGGTGGAGCCGCCATGCTAAATCCGGACGGATTGCTCCACGGGACGGATTTTTTGGCTTTGTCATGCTGATTATGGTGTCTATAATCTTGTCCGTGTCATTAATGATTGGCCATCTTGTGACCTTATCATCAAATTTGCATTTACTGTTGGCTGCTTATTTACTCACCCCGCCCACGGAACTTCTCATTGTCCTGATGATTTTGGGGCGGCATCAGATGATCGGGCCCTTTCTTCGACGGAACTATGTATGGAGACGTGGGGGATGGTGGTTGGTCGGAGTGGGATTGGCCACCGGATTCGCGATGTCTTTCATCACGGCTTTTCTTGTAAATATGGAACGTGGTATTGCCCATATCACTATTCACTCCAACAATCCCTTCGTTTATGCTCATGGGTTAATTCCCCGACATGCCGAGTTTGTCGTATTTTTAATGATTCTAGCGATAGTGGTGATGGCTCCGTTGGCTGAGGAAATTCTGTTTCGCGGCATCCTATTCGGGAGTTTGTGGCCAATTTGGGGGCTGAGCTGGGCCGTAATCGTAGCGGGAACGATATTTGGGTTAGCGCACATGAACCTGACATTATTGATACCGTTGGCATGTGCCGGGATGCTGCTGAATCTGATTTACTATAAGACCCGATCCCTAATTCCATCAACCATTGCCCATGCCACCTTCAATTTGCTCTCAGTGGTGCTCGCCCTGTCAGCTTTTCGTTAAAACTAATTCACTTGCCGGCGTTTAGGAGGTTCTAGACATGGTGGTTTCTAATCGACAATTTTATGAAGGTCTTCCTCAGGGAGGAGGTCTTGAGGGTATAGCCCAAAGTATTCTCGAAAAATACCTCCAGCAATTTCCCTTTGTAGCAACGGATTTAGGTTTGCATGACTGGGATGGCCAATTGCCTCCGTTGTCCGAAGATGCCTTTCGCCGTTTTCGCCAGGAATTAAATCATGCACGTTCTCTTTTGGACGAGATAGACATAAATTCACTGGATAGAGAAGCCAGGGCCGATCACAGTATTTTGAGGCACAATGTGGAATCACTGTGGCTCGATTTCACCAGAGATCATCCCGAAAAGCGGGATCCCAATCTTTTCAATGCCATGATCAGTGAAAGCCTGCTCAGTTTAGCCCGAGGAAGCTTCGGCACCTTAGAGGAGCGGGCTCGTTCTGCCGTGTCCCGGCTGAATCAAATTCCCGGATTTTTGAATGATGCCTTGGCACAACTCGAGGATCCCCCTGTGCTGTTCGTGGATATGGCGATATCCCAATTTATGCAGACGGTACCTTTTTTCCACCGGGATTTGCCCTCCGCCTTTGCCAAAGCTCCCAACGGATTGTCTCATGAGATATATGAGGCCGCCCAGAATGCCGCCCATGCCTATGAGAAGGTAGTGGGGATGCTGCAAGACAACATCAAACCTCGGGCGGCGGGAGACTACCGTTTGGGCGCGTCACGATATCAGGAGAAATTTTATTGGCTGGAGGGAAGTCGAGAGTCTTTGGAATCACTAGTGACTCGTGGCATGAATGAACTTGGGCGGTTACAGGAAAAGATGGCTGCACTGACAAAAGAATACGCGCCCGGGAGAAGTGTTAACGAGGCCATTCATCGCATTCGGCAAAACCATGCTTCTTGCGACGAATTGCTACCGCAAACCCAAGGGCTTTTGGCCGAATTGAGACAATTTGTGGAGAATCGAGGGCTTGTCAGTCTGCCGTTAAGCCCTCATCCCAGGGTTGTCGAAACTCCGGCGTTTATGCGAATGACGACCTTGGCCTCGATTGTTCCACCAGGACCCTTCGAGCCAGACATTTTGCAAGCCTATTTTCAACTCACGCTTCCGGACTCGCAGTGGCCCGAGGAAGCACGACAATCTCAGTTGCAAACACTGAATCAGGCAGCCCTGCGGTTAATTGCCATCCATGAAGTCTATCCCGGACATTTTCTTCAATTTCTCCACATTCCTACCAATAAGAGTACGGTAAGGCGAGTTTTTGGTTCCGCTGCTTTTATGGAAGGCTGGGCTCATTATGCAGAGGAGATGATGATTGAGCAAGGATATGGGGTCAATGATCCGGCCGTAGGCATGACCCAGGTTCTTGAAGCATTAGAGAGAGTCGGGCGATTTATTGGAGGGATTCAACTGCATCGGGGAACATGGTCCTTGGAAGAGACAGAGAAATTTTTTGAAAATGCGTGTTACATGACACCTTTGGGGGCAAAAAGGGAAAGTCTTCGCGGAACCGAGGACCCGTTTTACCTCGTCTACACTTGGGGTAAGCTTCAGATTATGGATTTACGGCGGAAAGCACAAACGAAATGGGGTCCTGAGTTCACTCTCAAGCGGTTCCATGATGCAATTTTGAGTCAGGGCATGCCGATGTTTCCGGTTCTGAGCAAACTCCTTTTTCCATGAACGAAATACTTGAGACTAGATAAATTTGCTGTGGTAAAATAAGTCTGGTTGCAATCTTTGAGGTTTAGGAGGAGGGAAAACTGTGGATTTTGAATTGACCAGAGAGCAACGGGAACTCAAAGAATGGGCTCACACGTTTGCCGAAAAAGAAATACGGCCTCAAGCTGCCCACTATGATGAACAAGAGGAGATGCCTTGGGACGTTCTCCAAAAGGCCGCCAAAGTTGGGCTCTTGTCGTATACGATTCCCGAAGAGTACGGGGGAAATGGTGTGCCGGACTTGATGTCGAGTCTGGTGGTGGGAGAAGAATTGTTTTGGGGCTGTGCGGGAATTGCCACGGCTATCGGTGGAATTGGACTGGCATCTATACCCATTTTGGAGATGGGAAATGAAGAACAAAAGAGAAAATGGCTGCCTTTATTTTGCGATCCCGACCAAGTTCGTCTTGGAGCCATGTGCCTGACCGAACCGGGTGCGGGTTCTGATGTGGTCAGTATGAGTACTCGGGCGGTACGTGAGGGTGATGAGTACGTGATCAACGGCATGAAGACGTTCATTACCAATGGAGGCATTGCCGATCTCTACGTGGTGTTTGCCAAAACCAACCCCGAAGGAGGGTATGCGGGAGTTTCTGCGTTTATCGTGGATGGCAAATCCCCGGGTATTTCTTCCGGCAAGAAATTTAAAAAACTGGGATTGCGAGCGAGTCATACCGCGGAAGTGCGTTTTGATGACGTCCATGTTCCCGCGGAAAACCGGTTGGGTGAGGAAAATATGGCTTTTATCGGAGCCATGAAAATGCTGGAACATTCGAGACCCACAGTGGCTATTGCAGCGGTTGGGGTGGCACGTGCCGCCTATGAATATGCGCTGGATTATTCTAAACAGCGCGTCCAATTCGGAAAACCCATCTATTATAATCAAAGTATATCATTTACCTTGGCCGATATGCTGACGAAAGTCGAAGCGGGTCGGCTTTTGGCTTATAGAGCGGCATGGTTGGCGGATACAGGAAAATCCTGCAATATGGAAGGCTCAATGGCTAAGGCGTATTGCGGGGATATGGCCATGGATGTGGCCACCAATGCCGTGCAAATTTTAGGAGGATACGGTTATATGCGTGATTATCCCGTGGAAAAATGGTTGCGGGATGCCAAAATCATGTCGATTTATGAAGGTACCACTCAGATCCAAAAGCGGGTTATGGCTGGGTTGATGTAAGATTGAAGGGTTGCCATACTATAATCGCCAAGTCGGCAACAAGGACTAATAAATTTACAAGGAGGGCGTTAGGTGATGACTACAAAAGAAGTGTTTGACGAAATACAACAACGGATAAATCAGAAAAACAGTGCTCAACTTGTCGATTCGCAGGGCGTTTATCAATTTTTACTGACGGGGACGGATGCTGCCGAATATTGTGTTCGGGTGAATGACGAGGGGGGCAAAGTTGAAGAAGGAAAAGCGGATGATGCCGGTGTCACGGTAACCATGACGGCAGACGACTTCAAAGATTTGGCCAATGGCAAGCTCAATCCCATGAGCGCATTTATGGGAGGCAAATTATCGGTAACAGGCGATATGAGCATGGCCCTAAAATTGCAGACCCTTATCGGTTAGATCAAGCTAAGAGCTCGAAAACGGGCGAGAGAGGATGAAGGGATATGGGAGAAGCCTATATTGTTGACGCGCTCAGAACACCGTTCGGGCGTCGAAATGGGATGCTCAAGGATATTAGGCCCGACGATCTGGCTGCGATGACACTGAAACAATTGGTGCTAAAAACTCACACCGAGCCCGCAGCCATTGAAGATGTCAAGATTGGGTGTGTAACCCAGGTCGGGGAGCAGGGATTCAATATTGGACGACTGGCTCCTTTGATTGCGGGATTTCCGGTGGAGGTTCCCGGAGCGTCTGTAAACCGTATGTGCGCATCCAGTTTGGAAACAGTCAACCAGGCTGCTCAGGCTATCAAGGCGGATATGCATGACGTCGTCATTGCCGCAGGGGTCGAGTCCATGACCCGAGTTCCGATGGGTTCGGACGGTTCAACCTTTAGCGAGCAACTCTTGGCGCAATATCAAATTGTGCCGCAAGGGATTTCAGCTGAACTGATTGCACAGAAATGGAACTTGAGCCGGGAAGAACTCGATACTTATTCGTACCAAAGTCACCTGCGGGCTCTCGCATCCCAAAGGGCCGGGTATTTTGACAAAGAGACATATGGGGTGTCTGTGCCGAGCGCGGACGACCCGGAGCATATGGTTAGGGTGGACGAGGGCCCACGACCCGACACCACTGTGGACAAGATGGGAACCCTGCGTCCCGCCTTTAAGCCGGATGGGGTGGTTACGGCCGGTAATTCGAGCCAGATCACGGATGGTGCCTCCGCCCTCTTATTGGCGTCGGAAGAGGGCGTAAAACGTTACGGATATTCCCCTAGGGCCCGCATTGTAGCGATGAGTGTGGTTGGGGTGGATCCCGTTATTATGTTAACCGGCCCGATTCCCGCTACGCGTAAGGTACTCGATAAAGCCAAATTACGCTTTGAAGACATCGATGTTTTTGAGGTGAATGAGGCTTTTGCTTCGGTGGTTTTGGCATGGGGCAAAGAATATCATCCAAATTGGGATAAGGTTAATCCGCATGGAGGTGCTATTGCTATTGGTCATCCTTTGGGCGCCTCCGGAGGACGATTGGTGATGACTGCTTTAAACGACTTAGAGGAAAATCATGGTCGTTATGGGCTAATCACCATGTGTATCGGTTGGGGAATGGGAGTGGCTACCATCATCGAACGACTCTAATTCTCCTTGGGATAACTCCGCATGCGAAAAAGCTCGATCGATCAATTCGTCGGGCTTTTTCGCTCTTTTTAGTTGGATTTCGTCGAGGATGACGGTTTAGATCCGCCTTGCTGCGGAATCACAAAGATTGACCAGCCCTGGCTATATCCTGCGAGAATTTGGTGATTACCGATGGCTTCCAAGGGATATGGGGCAGACGACTCGTTGTTAGTATTCGCCGGAGGATTAATGGTCTGCCAGCTGGAATCAGCTTTGACCCAGCGGTATATGGTCCCGGTAGGAGATCCATACAGTAAATTGCCATTAGGAGACGAAGCCAGTTGGCCCACCCCAACTTGCTGACCGTTGCTGGGAGCGGCAAAGGCGGTCCAATGGTGCGCTGTTGGCGAATATCGCACTAATACGGGATTGGATAGATTAACTAAGGCAGAGATAACTCCGGATGGCGACATAACCATGCTCGAAGGGGAAGCCCCCAAAGCGGGGAAATGTGGCAATTGCTGCCAACTTTGTCCCCCATTGGATGTTTCCAGAACAGGTCCAATTCCGTTTCCGGAAATGGGTACCAAAGCCACGGCTACTTGACGCGAGTTACCGGGATTAATGGAAAAGTCTTCGACTTGCCAGCGTTCTGTGTTAATGGGCAGGAGGTTGTGCCAATTCACTCCCGTCTTGCTGGTTTGCAAGGTTCCGTTGATAATGGCCCAGTAATGATGATTCATCGCTACGACATTGTTAAACGACACGGATCCCATGCCCCACGGTTTCCAGCTTTGTCCTTGGTTCGTACTGACATAGCCGCTAGAGTTCCCTGAAGGGTTTTCTTCAACTAACAGAACGTCCTGAGGATTGGACGGGAGAGCAGAAATCGTGTCAAGGGCCCTCTGCGTTTGCGTTGCAGGACCGGGAGAACTAGCCCAGTAGGCTTTCTTTTGACCATGAAGTACGGTCCAAGTGTTATTATGTGTCAAATAGATATAAGAGCCCGCGTTGGCAAAAGAGGTAATGGGCGTGGGCAATCCGGGAACCCATTTGCCTTTCAGTGCGTTGGGGTTTGGATGAGGACTGATCACTTGTCCATTGGTTGCGCTTTGGCCGATAAAATCATAAATAGGAGTTCCTTGTGAAAATAATGTTCCACCCAATACCTTCCTTTGGTTGTCCAGCTTGAGAACAAGTGAGGTTCCTGTGATCTGACCCAAGGTAAATTTTCCGGAAAGGGTCAAGGCATGACCAGTTGGCACCGCCATAGGATATTCATTGTACACGGGGGACATGTTGATAACCTGCACCTGGTCGTTGGAGAATTGCCGCAGGACCTGTTTAATCGAACCGGAAAGACTCGGCGCGGCAAGAGAACGTTCACCACTTGATAATTGCGTGTGGCTAATCGGATGAATATTAGGTAAAATTACAAACCCCGCCACTGACGCAGCCGCAGCACTAATGACGGCCCGCCGGATATAGCTTTGCCGACGGACAATCTTTTTGGGATGCCAGTTGGTGGAATCAAAGTAAAGACCTAAGCCTTCCCCCAACGCACGGTCCAACCGCTCTTCGATATTGTCTGGCGGATGCTCTTTCATTGCAGACCCTCCTTTACAATGGGTTCAAGAAGGGGGCGCAGATGCTGTCGTGCTCGGTATAGCCGGGTCTTTACCACCTGTTCGCTGACGCCCAACGCCGCTGCCGTTTCCTTTAATGAACGGTCCATGTAATAGAAAAGCAAAATGCATTGACGTTCGGCGACTCCCAATTGCATAACGGCTTGCAATATATTCATGTCATCCATTAGCAGGGGAATTTCATCAAGGGCAGACGGCTGCGTTGATTCCAAGATATCAGTGGGGTCTTCGGGATGACGTTTATAATAACGCATCTTGTCTCGGCACAAATTAGTCAGGGTATGAAATAACAGAGCTGGACTGACGTTCTCCATCCCGCGGCGCAAGGCATGACGCCATAAACGCACAAAGGCTTCCTGGGTCACATCTTCTGCGTCATCACGCACATGCAAAGAGACAAAAGCATAGCGCAATGCCTTGTCACCATATTCCTCCATGAATTCTGTGAAATGTCGTTCGTCTACAGGTTTCGTAAACGGCAACTCCCTTTAGCGCATTCTCTTCTTACTATTAAAACATAACGCCACTCACAAAGAAAAGGTTACGTGAAAGCTGAAACGTGACGGATGTGGGTGGGGAATCGAGACTAGGACACGAAAAAGGTATGGGAACGGTACCGGTAAAGAGCATAATACAACCATAAAGCGTCAAGAATAAACAACACGGAGGTGACATAGAAAATACTTTCGATGCGCCACAGACTGCTAACAAATCCTCCCAACAACGGCCCGACCAAACTCCCGGCAAACATAAAGCTGCTGTTAAATCCAAAGGTACGTCCTTGCATCGATGTCGGGGCGTAACGACGGATCAATGCCTGAATGGAGGGTTGTAATCCGCCAATGGCTAGTCCCAGGACCAAGCGAAGAATGATGAGTTGATAGACGTTTCGTACATAAGCTTGAGGGAGATAGAGAAGGGCAGCAATCACTAATGAGACCAGTAAAACTTTTTGCGCCCCAATCTGATCGGCCAATCTGCCCAGACGAGGAGCACTGATAATGTTGCCCAGTCCAATGGCGGCGAAAGTTGCTCCGGATAATGTGGAGAGGTGAATGGCATGGGGTTGCAATTGGCGAACATAAATGGTCACGATGGGTTCAATGCTCAGATAGCCCATTTGCATCACCATGGTTACCACAAACAATGGCAGAATAATGCCGGTGTTGCCGAGCTTGCGAAGAAATTCACGGTCGGACATCTGGTTCGCTGATGTATTGGGATGGAAGTGTTCCTTGACAAAGAACATGACGACGATTGTGGCGAGAATTTGCAAAACTCCCGTTAAGAAGAATACGTTTCGAATACCAATGGTATCGGCGAGAATGCCCCCCAACAACGGTCCGATCAAATTTCCCGCGACAGCTCCGGTTTGAAGTGTTCCCAATGCGCGTCCGGCTTGTTCCGGCGGTGTTTGTGTGGCTTGCAGTGCCGTGGCCGAAACAATGAATCCGGCTACCGCACCCAAAAGCCCACGCAAGGCGAAGAGTTCCCAAACGTTTTGCGCCAATCCCATGGCCGCCATGACAATGGCCATGCCCGCCCCGCTTCGAATCAGGATAAACTTTCGTCCTACCCGGTCGGCGAGGCGTCCCCAAAGAGGTTGAACAAAAGCGGAAACCAGAAATGTGGCTGCAAAGACTAGTCCCGACCAACGCTCCAGATTACTTAAGGAATGAACACCCAATTGTTGAATGTACAACGGCAAGAAAGGAATCACAAGGCTCATGCCGGCACCCATAATGAAATTGGTCATCCATAAAATGTATAGGTTGCGTTGCCATGTTTCCATACGCTATGCTCTCCTCAAATGACACTGTTGTCTCACTGTAATCTGTGATTGTGTTTGATTTAAAGCATAGCTTACCCACAACCCGACATGAACTTTTTGTGTGATTATCCCCAATTTGATTGTCATCGTTGTTGTGCTAAACGGCCCGGGAACCATTCAGGGCACAGATGCTTATGCTGAATAGTGACATCAAAAACAAAAACAATTTGGTCAATACTTTATTGCCTTGTAGAATAAAACCGTCATGCTAAGTTAGAATTTGAGAAGGGCACCGGCTCGCTACATTCATCCCAAGCGAAGGAGATGAAAAAAAATTCGGCTATCTTACTGGTGGCAATCTAACAATGGCAAAGGAGACTTAAACAGTGATGGCAACGCTCTTATCATTCCGGTCGCGTTGCCCGAAGAACTGGAAAATTTGCGTCTTCAGGGCGATCCCGCCGCGCGGCAACTCCCGGCTCATATAACCATACACTTTCCTTTTGCAGATGAACCTAAGTCCAAAGCCGTAAATACCGAGCTAAAAAAACTGGTGGGTAGAATAGAAAGTTTTAGCATTCAGTTTGATTCACTAGACCATTTTGATATGCCCGAAGAAGTCATTTACTATCTTAGAGTGGCGGTTACACCAGAACTTGTCCGTTTGTTCCAAACCATTTGGCGTAAATTTCCATCATATCCGCCATACGAAGGAAAGTATGACACCATCATTCCCCACATAACCTTGTCCCGCTTCCCTAAGCCTGTTACTGCCGAAACAGCCGAACAACTTGCGATGGCCGTGAATCGCCACCGTAATCTGCTGCGATGGGACATATCGGAAGTGGAATGGATCAATGTCCGGCGGGGGGTTCCCGGATGCAGGATTCTCGGAACTTTTCCACTCAAGAAGAAAGAACTTTGAGTCGGAGTTGGTCCAAAGTACGGTGCCATGGACACACGCTTTTAGACAGATGTCGTTGACGGGAACGGAATGGGGTTATCAACTACAGACAACCAGAACAAAAACCAATGAATTTATCCAGACTTGAAAGTTCGTCATAAACATCTCCAGATAAAAGCAAACCTTCTCCGACAATGTGGGGATTACGCCGCCATTTTGTGCAGTTGGTATCTAGATGTGGACCAGCCAGTGTAGTACTGCCGCTGTGGTATGACTGAACCACATAGCCATCTTATGCCAAAAGGAGGGGGCTGGAGGATCCGCGTGCGCTTTTTGTGGATGGGTAGTATGTGTATGTCGGCTTAGGTGCCAGGCGGGAGGAGCTTCGGAAGAAGGAGTCGGGGATGAGGAGCTTGCGTGAACAAAATGATACTGATAGTGAATAACAATCTGATGCTTGGCCTCGCGGGCGGGTAGTGCTTGGGGAGAGTAGGACCAGTGTACCACGATGTCCTTGCGAATGCCGTCGTATAAGGCTATATGCCAATGGTCTTGCAAAGCGGCAAAATAGCCGTAGGCTCCCCATGTCGGATCTGCGACGACCCACCCCACATCCGGCAAGTAAAATTCCGTCCACTGGTGAAACCCGCCCTGTCCGCTTCCGTTATTCGTTACGTATCCTCCAACGAATCGGGCGGGAATATGGTCTGTTCTTAAGAGTCCGACATACAGATCTGCAATGTCACTGCAGATGCCGAGGTGGCTTTGTGCTGTGGCTACAGCGCTACCAGAGGGTTTTAGGGAATAGTTGTACTGGATGTTATGCACAATCCATGAAAACAAGGCATGGGCCTGTTGTTCCGGATTCTGTCCCGGTTGGACCACCTGGTGGACAATTCGCTCCAGCACGGGAGAGTCGGTGTTAACTGTTTGCGCTTCCAATTTTGGATTAGTAAAAGTTTGGTAAGCAGCACTGGTGGTATTGTATGGTGGATAGCTCCGTGGAAGTCTATAACTTACGTCGTAGGACGTATCGGTGTAGTGCAACGTGAGATGCACAGTTTGGTGAGGGGCCAGGGTGCTCCACAAAAAGGTGCCGATCAGATTGCCGAATGCATCATGTGATACGGCTACGGGCGCCTGGCTTTCCCCGGTTAGGGATACCCGAGAATAACTGGTTTCAGCCGGAAGGAGCACGACGTCAGCTTTGACGTCGTATGCCGGCACGTTTTTGTTGTTAGTGAGGGTAATTTGTTGTGAAAAAACATAATGGGCCGGTAATGTGGGGATGGCTAACGGTGATGCCAGACTCACCGATTGATTGTCAGCATGAACAATGGGCGTCAGGTTGACTAGACCCGAAAACACGGCAATCAAAGCTATGGTAGCCAGCCGACGGCATTTCGATGCAACTCCGCGAGACATCCCCAACTTCTGAGCTTGGGTGGAGAGTAGGTTTGTGCTGTCAGGCGGAAGGAGGTCTTGTTTCATGCATTCGTGCGGGAAGGCGGCTTCAGCCAGAGACAGATAACCAGTTCCCTTCCGCTTCTCCTTTCTCGGGTGCTATCTATTTATGCGTCTCCGCAGTTTTTCCAGCCAATTCAGAGCAGAGATCTCTTGGAGGTTTTCTACCTACGGATTGAATCATAATACTGTCGACAGCTTGTGCCGGTTAAACGGGGAACGGGAATAACCGATTTCGTGTCTTAAACCCACGGGCTTATCCCGTACGGTATTCCCGCGCTTTCCGGGACCCAATGTGATAGTCCTTAACAAACCCAAGCCTGCAAAAGGGATTTCTTCATCAATAGCAAATCGAAATCTATAGTTAGTTGTTTTTGTTCGTTAACTTTAATAGCCCGCTAGGGCCCCACTCAACCTTTTCCCCATTCAGATTCCTCATAGTGTGGGTTCTTCGGATCCTTCGTCTTGCAAGTTGATTGGTTCATGATACCCCGATTATGATATTGCTTAGCCCATTACCTTATGGGTTCTTTAGTGGCACTGTCCATTTCCAACTGGTTGGGTTTTTAAGTAGATACCCAAGTTCACCCTGAACTTTTGCCACGAAACTTATCATACCGTTCCTAAAGACTTGTGAAAACCCTGATTTTAGCTACCTGGGGTTTCCCAACATTTGTGTGCATTGTGTTAACGGTGTTGGAGGTCTTCTGGCTCGGAACGAGAGGCCGATAGATAACATTTTGAATGACGGGAAAAGGCATTCTCGGGATTTCCATGGATCTCTTCCTACACACTTTTCTGAGGCTTAATATCCAGCCGATATGTGTCGGCGTCATTGTGGACAATATATTCTCCAAAAATATCACGTGCCTCGCCAATGGTTTTATCAGTCCCGGTAATATGACGATACAAATCCGTATCGATGAGACTAAGATGCATAATCACGCCCTCGAAAATATCATGCTTGACGATCCAATTGAGTACGAGTGGCGGGGCAAGCGGAAAATTTTTCTCGATGAAAATGTCGCTTTGACGGGTATCGGGCCGGGTAATGAAATTTTCCAACTGTTCCAGAGTACTGGGGGAAAGACGCGCAACGTGTTCATGGGATATTGATTCCTGGGACATATAAATCCTCCTCTGTGCCATACAACAACATTCCAATAGGTTAAAAATCTATCTGATTGCTGATTGTATCCTACCATGATTTGAGGAGACAACCCAGTCATTTTGACAGGCAATATCGGTCATATCTAAGCTCACAGAAGTGCTATGACTGTCTAGGGTGAAAGATTCTTCCGTTCCGCCCTTTCATAAAAGGGGATTGATGGTTGTCTTCCCGTCCGATTTTCAACTCACCGGTAAGACTTTGTTCGGTTAGCTCTTGGCCTGATTTAGCAGAGCTTGGTAGTTAAAGACGGGAACCGAAATCGGGAAAGACAGCGCAAGATAAATGAGGGAAGGCCTGATCTGGCCTTCCCTCATGCTATTTCGCCTTCTTCGTAGTGTAATACCAGTCTTTTTGTTCATCGCTCTTTTCGGTCAGACGCTGTCGCATAGCGCTGGTAGTTGTTGGTGGAGGAACAATGACAGATTGGCCTGGGGTCCAGTCTGCCGGTATCGCAACACCTTGTTTGGCGCTGGTTTGCAATCCGTCGACAACGCGCAAGATTTCATCAATGTTCCGACCCAAGTTGAGAGGATAGTAGATCAAAGCGCGAACTATCCCCTGATCGTCGATAAAGAAGACCGTGCGGACTGTCGTCGTAGCGGATGCGCCTGGCGCAACCATGCCATAAAGACGTGCGACTTTTTGGTCGAGATCGGCAATGACGGGAAACGGGATTTGAACCCCGAAGTTTTGTTCAATATTTGCCTGCCACGCAAGGTGTGAATATACAGAGTCTACCGACAAACCAATGAGCTGTACGTTTCGCTCCTCAAACTGAGGAGCCCGCCGCGCAAATGCGACGAATTCAGAGGTTCAGACCGGGGTAAAATCCGCCGGATGAGAAAATAGCACGACCCACTTTCCTCGAAATTGATCGAGTTTGATGGTGCCGTGAGTAGAATTTGCCTCAAATTCTGGTGCCGGATCGCCAATTCCCGGCATGCAGATACGAGCATCGTCCATATATTTACCTCCTCCTCAAGTCAACCTACTCCCTGGAATGGGGGACGGGCAATTCTCATTATATGCATGTTTCGTCCGTTCCCCAAGGGAGTTTGTACACTTTGATTACAATATTTTAAATGCAAAGTCATTCTCCCGAGGTGGGCTGAAAGAGCTATATGTGAGGCAAATATGGTAGACTGGGTGCGAAATCGAGCCATGCTTGTGCTCTTTTGTCCGTGGAGCATGTCGAGCAGAGACGATGTGTGATCCGAATGATCGAAGGATTCGATGAAATCGTTCTATTTGTTGGTGAGCTCAGAATTATACTCGGTTTGTTTTGGGCACCGGAAAACTGGGAATTCATGCTCGTGACGCTAAGTCCGACGGGGTGACAGACCGTCAAGTTCCATATTGGCGGGTAAAGCACTTGGCGGATGTCATCGCGCATTTTATTTCGTTTGGAGGCACGATTTACAGGGAACCGATTTCCGGAATCGATGGACTCAGGGTGTGCCCGACTGCAGGACCCCTACGAGAATATTTGGGGATTTTGCTCAGATGAGTCATGCTGACAATACGATGAGACGCAAGCGTCTCAACTTTCCCACTCCTTTTTTGGATACTCTAAGGATTGCGTATGGTCCGGTGCTCTCATTTTTGTCCGTTATGGCCTTAATTGGGATCTTTCTTCCCATCATGAGCCGGGTGTAGGCTTTCCCATGGCGGATAATGGGGATAATCGCAAGCCGAGCGGACACCATGAATCAAGGCATGGGCCAATCTGACAGTAGCGGTAGTATGAATACCAAGGAAGACTTGCATGGCGACAGCACCGGGAAGGGATGTTTCTGCGAAAACCAGAGCCAGTGTCAAAGACAGCGAAAAACCAACATTGCGACAGGTAAAAAACGGTCCGGACGCCGCTCCCAGACGCTTACGCGGTGAGATTTTCATGACCATGCTCGCCAAAGGAGGCCAATAAAAGCCGTAGGCGATGGCCATGAAAACCAAGGGACCTGCTATTGACCATAAGGACAGGGCGGTAGGCAGACGGCTCAACCACAGTGCACAAAGTCCTAATATAATCATGGCCGTCAGCATTGGCCAACCCGACCCAACCCGATCTGCCAAACGTCCTCCCAGAGGACTTGCAATGAGTTGGGGAGCGGATAAAGGGATCATCAGCAATCCTGTTGTCAAAGGAGATTGTGCCAAAGCCCCTTGTAAATAGAAGATTAAGAGAAATGTCGTCGCAAAGAAACCAATGCTAGCGAAAGTCACAACGGTTTGTGCAGCCGCGAATGCCCTATTGCGAAACAACCGAAGGTCGAAGAGCGGATCAGAGACGGTTAATTCCCGCCAGACGAAAGAGATTGCGGCTGCTATGACAATAGCAATAAGGGTGAGAGTGCGCGGAGATATCCAACCCCAAGGCATGCCTTCGGAAAAAATGACAAGAAGCAGCGTCAAAGAAATTGTGAAGAAGATTAATCCGGCCTAATCGAAAGCATTCTTGAGCTCTTGCGTGGGGAATGAGGTAAAACGCGCCAGCCTATGGCCGCTGCGGCCAGACTGAAGGGGATTGTTACGTATAAAGATGGAACGCCAGCCCCAAACAGATACCAATAGGCCTCCGGCTACGGGACCGATAAGGGAACCCAGAACCCACGCGATGGAGTTGATGCCTAGTGCAAAACCCAATTCGGCCGGAGGAAATGCTTCGGTAATAATTGGTGTGCCTAAACCCGCGAGGGAGGCCCCCCGACTCCTTGCAAACAGCGGCATACAATGAGCCATGCGCCGGAGGGTGTTGCTCCCGATAAAGCAGATCCGAGGGCAAACAACCAACAAGAGGCGGACGATGGCTTACGGGAACGGCTTTGGGTTTCATAGATTGGGAAGAATGATGACTTTAGGAATCATGGTATGTCAGTTGAGACTATTACGCCTATTGCCAAAACCTTTAATGTTGCTGGTTGTGCGCTAATAATGTTGTATCCTGATACTGTATCTTTTCTTTTTTCTGAACTTATTCGCATGATATATAGGGAGGATTACGTCTGGATGACGAGCGAGAGTGCAAAACTTCATAAAGATTTATCGTTCTTAGATTTATTGATGACATCTTTAGGCGGGATCATTGGTTCAGGCTGGTTGTTGTCCGCATTGTTGGCGGCCAATGGAGCCGGGCCGTCGTCGGTATTTAGTTGGTTAATCGGCGGAGTTGTCGTGATGCTCATTGGTTTGGTATATGCAGAGCTTACTGGATTTATACCTGAATCGGGGGCCGTCGCCCGCTACCCTCATTACTCCCATGGACATTTAACGGGATTTATCATGGGTTGGGCGGCTTGGATTGCTTATGCATCGGTTCCGGCCGTGGAGGCCGAAGCCGTTGTAACATACGGTCAGGCCTATGTTCCCGCATTGAGGGCAGCCAACGGAAATATTTCAGCCGTTGGTCTTTTGGTGGCTGCGGCATTTTTGGTGATTTTCTTTATTATCAACTATATGGGGGTTCGCTCTTTTGCAAAGATCAATACTCCCTTGACGATTATAAAGTTCATCATTCCTGCTTTGACAGTGATTCTCTTTTTTATTTTCGGCATGCATTGGGGGAATTTTTCCAGCCATGGATTTGCCCCCTATCACAGTCAAGGTATGATGAAGGTGGTGGCGACCGCCGGTATAGTTTTTTCTTACCTGGGATTTAGGCAATCTGTAGATTTAAGCGGTGAGGCAAAAAATGCTCAGCGTGATGTTCCCCGAGCGATTGTTGTCTCCCTCATTGTTGGAATTTTGTTATATGTCTTGTTGCAATTAGTGTTTTTGGGCGCTGTTCCGTCCGGCATTTTGAGCAAAGGCTGGGGACACATTTCTTACAGTGCACCTTTTGCCCAGTTGGCTATGAGTATCAATCTTGGCTGGTTTGCGATTTTGGTGTATGGATCAGCCATTATTTCTCCGTTTGGCACAGGTAACGTTTACACGGCTTCGACGACAAGGGTTATTTATGCGCTGGGGAGCAACGGCTATTTTCCGCGTGTATTGGCCAAGGTAGATCCTAAGACCGGTATCCCGGTGTGGAGTCTCGTGGTTGCAGTGGTTTTAGGCCTCATTTTCTTGGCACCCTTCCCCTCGTGGCAGGCTCTGGTGGGAATTGTCTCCTCCGCTACCGTGCTGACATATATTATCGGGCCAGTATCTGCCGCGGTGTTTAGAAGAGTCGCACCCGATGCTAAGCGTAGCGTGACTATCAAAAACATGGGTTTGCTGGCACCTCTCGCATTCATCGGCGGTTCATTAATCATTTACTGGGCCGGATGGCACACTAACGAAATCTTGCTCATTGCGGTATTGATTGGTGTTATCCTCTATTTAGTGGCTAGCTTCTTGTTCCCCTCTCAAATTTCACGCCCCACGAGGCAATCCATCAAAGCGGGTGTGTGGTTGGTAGTTTATCTCTTGTTTATGTTGCTAATGTCCAATATCGGATCCAAGGTCTTCGGGGGTCCCAACACGTTGATTCACTATCCTTGGGATTTGGTCGCGGTAGCGTTGGGTTCCTTGGCTTTTTATTACTGGGGAGTGCGCAGTGGGTATAAGACGCATGATGTCTCCGAAGTTTTGGACGCCATAGAAGAATCCCGAGCGAGCTCATCGCTATAAAATAGCGTAGAGACTTTCACCTGTTGTTCGGAGAAGAAGGGGATGGCCCTCTTCTTCTCCGTTTTGTGTTGGGTTGGACACGGCAATCAGTACTGCTTGTGTTAAATCGGAAATAGGGTGCGTTCTGGATTCTGTCATGGAATTTCGGCTAGTCCGTGGCCTCGTTTGATTCTCTGAATACCTTCGGCGCACAAGCCATATGGGCGCCACGGACAAGTCGGGCACAGTATATCAATGTCGGATGCGTCAAAGATCAGAGCGATCTTGGACTGGAGAATGTGCCACGGATAGCTGCGGCCTTCGTGATAACCCAATCGTTCTAGAATCACACGGTCGCGCACGTGAACATGACTATCTTCGCAATGATAGTCTTTCGAACTAGGAAATTTCGCGCACAAATCATCAACCCCTCCAATCAAGGTGACCGAAGTTTGGGGCATGGACCGTAGTTGAGCATAGATTGTCGTCATATTGCTCACAAATTCATGGGAGTATCCGAGACCCTGATATCCCAATAAGCACAGTAAATGATGTCCCCGTAATCGGACGCTGTTCAAAGGCCGACCTCCCCTGTGGCGAAAGACTTCAGCAGGCATTATCGATGTTTATTGTATCTTAAATTCATTTTGATTCCCTCTAAGGTTAGTCCCTATAAAGAAGGGTGAAAATCAAGACTTGACAGCGCCTTGTACTTTTGTGGCAATATCAATAAAGGCCGCGAAAAATCCATGCGAGGAACAAGGAGGAATTCGCTTATTATCATGCCACGAGACAATGCATCTGATTTTACCGCCTGGGTTAACACGGCATTGTGCCGATTCCTGACAAAAATTTTCAATGGGATATGATTTGGAGTAATAAATCCTGCCACACCTCTCCTCGATGCGGAACACGGCAGGACAGTTTCACGGCTCTCATCCTGTGATGGATGGATGGCTGGATGGATGGGTTTTTCGTGTCTCAGGGTTGTTTGCGGGCCGCTTGTCGCACGGGATTCGGCGTCCAGTGATCGAGACTCCGTTGGCTAACTTCCAAGCGTGAACCCCCCGGCTTTTGCGATCGCGCCACCACATCACCTCGCGCAATGGCTTTGTGCAAGCCGGGGACCGTCACGGCCTTGTGCTGCGCGGCCACCACCACGGGAACCCAGGTATCTTCAAAGGGATCCGCTAAGTCTTCGGATCCATTAGTGCCCACCAGTCCAACGGCAATGCCGCGTCGATAGACCAGATCCATCAACGCTTGAAACACGGGCTCTTGCCACACCGTGGGCGTAATCATACCCTCTGTCGGAGCTAATAGCGGATTCGCTGCACTATACACTTGCCGTTCCATCAGATGATAATCCAGTTCCTCCCGGTAGGCTCGTACCATCGACTCCCAGAATGACTGCAATGGGGCCTCCAACGGTTCGTCCCATTGCATTGTCTGGCCCGCCAAACCATGATAATACATCGCGTACCCTCCCTTTTCTCTCAATCATAAACCATCCGGTTTATTCCTGCAAGATCTAGCGGGGAACCCCGCTAGACGTTAGCCCGTCCCGCGAAAGATTTCAGGAATCCCGGCCACTTCGCCATACAGCGCAACTTGACGGAATTGTACCCGCAAAGCTTGAATAAAAGCCAGCCATTGGGGCATTTGCTCCCAACTCGTCAAACTGATAGTATAACGTCGAGACTCATCGGCATAAATTGTGCCGTCTTCTATCCATTGGCCTGTTACCGAGCCTTCAAACGTCAGACCGCCAAATAATCGCAAGCCTTCGGCTAACACCCAGGCCCATGTTTCGGCATCAAAGACGATTCCTTGGTTATCGGCAATAGGAATGAGAACGGTGGTTCTAACCAGGGAAAGCATCTCCTTTCTTGAGGATGCTCTGGTTATAAACCATGATAATTTTTAAGAAAAGATATTGGTTAAAAAAGAATGGGGCCAAGACCAAAAATCTCACGAAAGAAAAGAGGCGGAAAGCGCATGCTAGGGGCTCTCATTACCATACCACGAGACAAGGCATCTGATTTTAGTGTAATTATGCCTGTGACTGAGGAGAATTACGAGGCCGTGAGACGTCTTCGCACGTTAGGCGATTTGAGGGCATGGCTCGAGAACCAGGCCGATCGTGACCCCGTTGCCGGGACAATTCTCGTATCCTTGCAACTAGAGGTAGGCGATGTCAGCAACCGTTATCCTTTGGATATCCATATGGAAATGCCGGGCCAATCGGGAGACTAGTTCTAACGTATCATGATACCCGTAATCGAAATTTTGTCCGGTTTTAGCAGATGCGCTGAAACTGTAGGCGTTGAGCAAATTCCCGGAGAAATCGATTTCGCTCTACACTGACGGCGACGTCGATGTTTGGGATTGTGGTTGCCCGTTCCCGGTAGTCCACAACTGTCATGCCGCGTGTCAATTGCCCGTGGAGTTCGATGTCTACAGGATAGGACCGGGTACGACACAATTGGGCATCCTCGGCAATGGCGACGGCCAGTGGATCGTGTAAAGGTGCCGTGCGCTTCCCAGGGGGTGAGCCAGGATTATAAGCTGATAGATAAAAATCCACAGCTTCTTGGATGATGTTATAGTAAGGCACCTCGGGATTTAAGCTGCTTAACAGACAATCGGAAATTGGAACTTGCATCGTGACGTCCAGACCAACCATGGTAATTGGCACACCGGAATGAAAGACAACCCATGCGGCTTCGGGATCCCCCCAGATGTTGGCTTCGGCAACTGCTGTAACATTCCCCGGAACAAATGCGGCTCCTCCCATAATGACAACACGTTTAAGCATTGATGGGACCTCTTGGTGTGCCAAAAAAAGACTGGCAATGTTGGTTAGCCTGGCGGTGGCAACCAGAACGATGTCATGGGCATGGTCTATTATACTCTTTCGCATAAAATCGACAGCTCCCACCGACTGAGCTGTTTGGACCGGGTGCAATATTTCACTTCCGCCCAATCCGTTGGGGCCGTGAAAGGCTTCGGCGGTTGATTGCCAGGAACTCGCTAGGGGATGGCTCGCACCTTGATATACTGGCACCATTTGCGGAGCAAGTTCGACAATCGCAAGGGTATTACGGGTGGTGTTTTCAATATCACCGTTGCCAAAGCAGGTGGTAATGCCTAAGACATGCAATTTTTCAGATCGTAAGGCGTAGAGAATGGCCAGGGCATCATCGATCCCTGTGTCCATATCTAAAATAACCGGAATGGATTCCACAGAAAAAACCTCCTAACGGTTCGAAATCAGTAGTCCTCGGGGTTTATTGTAACAAACCTCAACAACATATGGCGATAACGCGCGTTCGATAATAAGCCGCGATGAGTAAACAGAAGGAAATGGCCATCTTTGAAATCGTTCAGGAAATATGCGAGATCTCTGAAGCTCCCTGCTATTAAACGGAGGTTTTTGGCGATTGGGAAAATGGGATTGATGGGTTTTAGGACATAAGAATTGGTTTGGTTTGTTGTTGTCACCGTTCGACAGAGTTGTTCCGATTTTTACATTGGTGTATGCTCGGGGATGAACCGGCAAGGACAAAGCTTGAGCAATGAGCTCAATTCGTTGCGTGGGATAAAAAAGAAAGGCAGGACATTTCTGTGTCGCAGGGTGATGAGAAGTTGCGGGTCGTTTCGATGCCTCCGAGTGAAGCAAATGGTTATCCCTTTTATTCATGGGCGGGTCTTCGAGTCGTCGAAGCCACCGAGGGACGATCCACGGTTGAACTGGACGTGCAATTGCACCACCGGGGTGGTGGTGGTACGGAAGCTGTCAATGGTGGAATCGTGGCCTATATGTTCGACGGATTGCTTGGCAGTGCCGTCAGATCTATTTGGACAGAAGATGTTTTGACTCAGGTTACAATAACCTTAAATATTCAATATTTAAGGTTGCTCAAAGCTAAAACTCAGGTTGTGGGCAAAGCCCGGGTGATCCGCCAAGGTTCCACAACAGTCTTTGCTGAGGGCGAAATACTTGATGAATCCGAAACCGTCTGTGCCAAATGTACGGGTATATACCGTCTTTTTCGCAAGTCGGGACACGAGGCTCATTAAAATTTCCAGAAAAAATCCCGAGGCAGTCGGTCGGATTGCCGTTCTCGGGGGAAAGTCCGGAGTGTAGGACTTTTGGCCAATATCTCCAATACAGTTCAAGTGACACAATGGGTGTAAACAGGAGGTGTTGCACTTGTTGCACAAATTGTTGTCATGGGATGATGCCACTGAGAAGAGACTCGAACAAATCGAAGAAATGCAGTTATCCGAAGCGCATAGCGTGCTGCTGCAATGGGAAGCGGAGGGCTTGGCGAAACAAGATGTTTATCTGTTATTGGCTCTGGCAGCAGCAAGATGGGTAAACCATACAGGTCCGTTTATCGGACACGGGACCTTCAATGGCGGGCCGGTTCTTCGAGCCAATTCCATTCTATCTCCTCGTTATCGAGTACTGGCTTTGCTCCACATGATGGCCTATGTTTTGGATCTGTTGAAACATCCCAATTACGGTCCTTATCTTATGTTGGAACGTTTTGCACTCCCAGAGGATCCGGATACAACGCTTTCCCACTTTATTCCTGACTTGGAATCGGGCGAAAAGCCGTTGTTGTCTGAGCATCGTGTTGCCCAGTTGGCTAATCAGTCCCTTCAACGCGGTCGGTGGCTTATGCTATGGGCCGCAATGCGGCAATATCCAGAAAATGAACATCGATTGTTAATTGTTGAGCGGGCCTTTGAGCTTTTGGACGATAGTCAAGGGTGGCGTTATGCGGAAGCTTTTTATCGAGCTGCCATTCAATACCTAGGTAACCGGCCTCAGGCTGGGATGGCGAATCAAGTTCTGAGCAAATGGCCCGGGGAAAGCTGTCCTGAATACACTGGCGCAATCGATATTCATGTTTGTGATGCTCTTTTAGCGGAACTAATGGCGTGCGAATTCGGAGAGGAATCTGAAATTCTTATCGACTCGTATCATCAGCATACCAGTGCGGAAACCATGAAGGAGGCTATGGCTTTAGCCTCGTCCAGTCTGCTATATTCATCGGGGTTTGATGCGCATGCGGTGACTGGCATACATGGCGTACTGGACCTGCTCGAAAACCAGCACTTGCCTTCATACATTCGTCACCTGGGGTGGGCGATTGGGCTGTCCAGTTCCAGAACCAGGCGCCAAAAAGAAAACCGTGCTGCATGGATAGCTAACAATTGGAAGCCCACCCTTGTCGGCCGTTTTGAACTGGACCAGGTTGTTGAGCGCACAATGCATGACTCCAGTGGTCGGGATGCGGCGACGAGTGCCAAACAATTTCTTTTGTCCGGCGGCGATCCAACCCAACTGACGCGCGCCTTGATGGAAGTATCCCTTAGTACATCGGATCCGTTTGATGCTATACACAACGTCAAAATGTTGTGGGGACTCCTCTCACAAACCACGGGTTCTCGGTGGCCCCAAAGGTCTTGGATCCACTTGACGGCAGGGACCGTGGTGGTGGCTATGTCAGTGAATTCCTCGGGACTGAGAGAAGATATTAAAGGACAGTGGGAACAGATGATCACAGAATAAATTGATCATGGTGATGTTCATGGCCATATCGCTCAGTGTAACTTTCGCATCTGAGGCACAGTCTAATCAAATTGGCCAGACAAGAAAAAGAGCCCGAACCCTCGGCGACAAAATGGTTTGCGATACCAGTGATGTTTGCAAGCCTTGGTACCCGGCCATTTTGTAGCCAAAAGGCCTAAGCTAAGATTTCAGACTGATGAGCGAAAAGTCCTACCCGAGGGGACGAAAAATACCTTTTAGTCGTCCCACCGTGAATGATTGTGTTCGTGGTGATGTTCATGCTCATGATGATGTTCATGCTCATGCTCATGATGCTCCCATTCCCGATAGGCATATTGGTTGGAGTTATTCCAACCTTCGGCGATTTCTCGTACAGCATCCATAAATTGAATGGGTTGAGCCACTTGCCTTTGGGAGTTACGAGCTTCTGGGGCTTTGCTGTCCGTACTTTCCAGCATGGTATCGATGTCCATCTCGTTTAAGAGACCGGGCACGCACGCTTCTTCAACGGCGCCAATCGCGTATCCTAGGGCCGTCCATAAATAATCGTCCAGTGACTTCTTGTTCGCTTTTGACATTTCGGCATCGGTATTCAGTAAGTAACGACCGGAATCGTAGTTGGTGCTGGCTTCTGCGAAGTACAGATGGGCCTGTTTGGCTTCACCCAATTCAGCCAAGAATACTTCACAATGATCCATGACCGCTTTGATGGCAGACACGTAACGCTGAAGAACCTCAGTGCTTTCGCGATCCGCTCCGGGAACGCGGCCCTTGAGGATCCACGGCAGGTCGATGTCTCGAGTTCCACCCGGGTCAATCGCTTCCTGTTTAGCAGCTGTGACCAAGGGGGGAATGGGGCGGTATAGATGAACACTTTGATTTTGCACCCATTCGGGCAATTTCGGGGTTTGATCATTCGTTAGGTAGGGATCGACCAAAGTATCGGAAAAGAGTTCCAGACATCGCGCTATTTCAATATAGGCATGGGCCTTAGGTTGTGTGGCATTTTTGAGTTGGTCGAGCACTTCGAGAACTTGCCCACCGACCAGTCGATATCCGCGTAGTTCCTCGTTGGAGTTTTGGGTGGCCAGATGATGGCCAAATACGTTCCAAAATTTCATAGCTGCCCTCCAGTTTATGTGTTTTAGTGGTTGATGATGTGGGACGATTTACACTGATCTCATAGTATATACTTCTTGATTTTGGATACGAACAGGATGATGAATGTGTCAAACGGAATTAATCATCTTCATTGTATAGCAAAATGTCACTAATGTGGCTCTTCAGGTGAAGAAGGAAGGTCGAGGAATTAACTGTAAAATACTCGAATGGACAACTCCGAAGTCACACACATTTTTAAACTTGGCTCGACGGTAGGGACTAAAAGGGCACACCATTGGGAAGAAGTGGTTAAGGGTGAATCCGTTTTGATGTTGCTTGTGGACTTCCTTTTAACCAGTCGCATCATTCTTTTTTTGCCATTTGACCATTGCAACCCACCATGGAAATGTGGCGTATCGCTTGCAATGCTTCAACCAGGTGTTCAGTATTTGATCCATTTAAAGTGCCAACCATGGGTTCTCGTTGTTGGTTCTGTCGCGATGCTTGGCAAAACTTCTTGCATTATCACGCCCACCGAGGAGGAGTTCCAATGGCCACCATTACTCAGCGCAAAGTTCACTGACACCTTTCGGTATGTTGGTCTCTGCCAGTTTGATTATTATCCAGCGCACCGTAAAACCCCGCTGTTTAGGGCGGGGATATAAGGGGCTCGCCGTCAGGCGACCGTCTTGTGGCATAACGCCCCATTGGTGTCACTGTTTAAATGTGTTCGCTCTTTGACAATAGGATATATTGGCGGTTGTCTTTCGCCATCGTGGGAGGCGTAAAATAGATCGCGTCGTCAAGACCAGACGTTAACCGGATTCGGCGAACGATAAGTTCTAAGTAACCGGAGACCTTGAGGCGACCAGATAGGGGGGCTTTTGGCTAACCCTTTGCGAGTAAAGCTGACGTCAGCCGGTTCCTCGCAAGAATCCCCTCCCTTCAGGGAGGGGAGTGTCAAAGGGATCCAAACCGCGAAGGAATATTGGGTAACTTCCGCGACCTCTTACAGATTAACTCTAGTGGATCGGAAAATTTTCTCTTTTGGGATAGGTCCAAGACCGCAGGAACGGTCTCTCATAACGTATTCTTTTCCTTAAGTTGGCAATGCACTCATTAAATGGATATGACGGCTACAGAGGATCTATATTCATGATGCCGATGGCACCGTGAAATCGGCTGGCGACTTCACATTTGATCACGCATAAACTTTAGAATGAGATGATTCCCGTCTCAGGCATGACAACAGGAAGAATAGCAGTGGAAAGTGAGATGACGAAGAGTATGAAAAATAAGGGTAGGTGAAGGGTTGACAATGAACCAAAGGCGACAAGGACCGAGGAAATAATGGTACCAAGATAGCGAATCAACATGAAAAGTCCTGAAGCTCTCCCCGTTTCGGCGGGGGGGACCGATTCCAGCAGCGACTGTTGCAAAAGGACATTACTCAAAGCAAAACTGAGACCTGTGAGCATAAGCCCTCCGACAATGAGGGGCCAGGGCAGGGTTCTGATATTGAGAAGCAAAGCCATACCGCCAGACAGAAAAACGCCTGCGATGATCAGGGGCTTGCGGCGAGCCTTCGTTTGGGCTAAACGTCCGCCCCAAGGCGAAGCCAGTGTCATAACTCCGGCAAAAGCCAGCAACAAAATGCCGGAAATTTTGGGACTCACATGGCGCATGTTTTGTACAGACACGGGAACACCATACAAAATGCTATACATGACGATGTTGGAGAGCGTTGTCAGGACACTGCTTATGAGAAATTTGGGGTGAACAAACCATTTTATCGGTATTATGGGTTGGGATCTCTTTGCCTCCACCACCAGCAGTCCGGCAAAAAGTACCGCTGCATAGATAATCGCCATACCATTCGAGCGGTTTTCGAGTCCGACTGCCCAAATTAGGGCGAAACTTATAGTGCCTGCAAACAATCCCAGCCCAGGCCAGTCAACGAGGGAATTCAGTTGTTGCCATCTTCGCCGTGAGCGGGGTGGGGGTGTCGGACTATACATAGCGAATAGGATGCCGGCGAGGATGGCTAACGGCACGTTAATCCAAAAAATTGCGTGCCAACTGGCCAATGCCATAAGAATGCCCCCTATCGCCGGCCCAACGGCAATAGCTATTCCCGCTGCCATTCCAATCCATCCTAAGAACCGGCCCACAGTATCAGGCATTGCGTAACGCACTAGCGCAATGGCATTGGGGTAGACCATGGAAGTGCCGACAGCTTGAATAATGCGCCACAGCACAAATATGCTGAGGGTGGGGGAAAACGGGGCAAAAACAGCGGTGACGATAATGAGAACCAATCCGGTATAGATCAAGGGACGATGTCCCCATAAGTCCCCCAATCGACCCAGTACGGGTTGGGCAATGGCACTGCCCAGATAATAACCGGAAATGATCCACGTTACACTTGCCGCCCCGTTATGAAAGTGATGCAGCAAGGTACCCAAAGCTACGGAGATCGTCGATGAGTTTAAGGGATTTAAAATCACGGCGATAAGGACAGCCATTAAGAAAGGCCGCGGATGGGCCAGTGTATTTCTTGTATGATGCAATACCTCATCCTCCACAATATGCCTTTCCGCGCTAAGTCTCCCGTACCAGCACCAGCGTGGCGACATTGTCGCTATTTACCACAGCCCCATAACATTCTGTTCTTAACCTTGGGGCCAAGATAAAAGTTGGGAAATCTGAGATGGAGATTATGGCGGCCCAGGAACATACGCCTGATTGGGAACAGTTTCATCAGTTGCCTTGCGCTCGGGCAACAAAAGACACCATCTCACCCATCACTGTGAGTCGACGTCTGTTTCCTCCGGGGTTTCCGTCGCAGCCACGAGTTGTGATGTTCACAACATGTCGGCAACGAGATCTTCAAGGTGGCACGATTGAAACGTCCTGAAAACACAAAGGTGGCCCCCGTCAAGAGGTTTTACGAGGTTCAACTGAGATCGATATGAAAAATTCGTTCCATGAGTTCCCACGAACAGCACCCAGAACTTAAGAGTACGGTGTCTTGTTTTCCGGCAACACTTTGACAGCTTCCACGATTTGCGTCGCCACTTCTGAAATCTGATCCAGTGTTTCTTGCGGCAATGAGTCCAATGCACGGGCTAACGGACTATCATGCCACGGTTTGATTGTGTCTAACATATTTCGACCTTGGGGAGTCAAACTCACCCAAATGCGTCGGCGATCTTCCTTATCTATGCTTCTTTCAACCAATTGGCGGTTTTCCAGTCGTTCCAGAACTCTTGTCAAAGAGGTAGCGGACAAACTTAAGTTTTTGGCTAAATCACCCGCTTGCATGGAACGAATATATAACAACCGTAAACACCGAAACTGTGTCAAAGTTATTTCCAAAGAGCGCCACAATTCGACGAGCATCGGTTCGCCGATAATGCTGATGATGTCCATAATTGACCTATAAGCTTGTTTTTTCGCCGATTGCTGGTCGTCCACAATGTCCACCTCGTACGTCATTGTTTATTTGATCACAGAACAATATTTATCGTGCAATCAATTATATCAGATGGTAGAAGCACGGAAAAGACGGTGATCAGGATAATAATTTTTGCCTAATATATCGATTATGCCCACGTCGTATGCCCTAACGTGCCAACCAGTAAACGCCGGGTTAGGCGTTTGGCTTACCCAACTAGTTTAAAAAGCTTGCACCCACAACCGAACTCACCGTCATGTCAAAGTGCGAACCGTGGCTCTTCTTGTTCCGTCACTCTGAAGTTGTATTCGTTGCGTCCCCATTAACGGCACCAGGACTGCGGAAAACGGAAAACCCGGCAGCAATACCCATAAGAATTATGGCGAGAAGAAAAGCCATATGAATTCCATGATTGAAGGCTATCATGAGTTTTCCTGTCAAAGACGTACTGCCGACGAAAATGGCGAAGGCGAGGTTCTTGGGAATCTGGGTCGCTGCAACCAACATGGCCGATGCAAAACTGAGAACCATACCAATGTTGGCAAACGTCCGTAACATTCCCGAAGCGATACCATATGATTCTTTGGGGGAGTGTTTCATGATGGCAGCATTGTTGGCCGGAAAAAATCCGGCAGCTCCCATGCCATTGATAATCGTGATTCCTGTAACTTGCCACAATGGGGTACGAAGTCCCAAGTGTGCATATAAAAAGAGAGCCACGGCTTGAATAATGAGTCCGATGGTCGCAGGCAATGATGGCCCTTTTTTGTCGGCTAGACGACCTGAGACAGGGCCTAACCCTGCACCGACAATATATCCGGGAACGAGTAACAACGAGGCATTCAACGGTGTCAGTTGACGAAGTCCTTGAAGATACATAATCACCAAAAATAGTACGGCAAAATTGCCAAGTGCCTGAAAAAATGCGGCTAGCAGTGATGCGAAAACCACCCGGTCGTGAAACAGTTGGAAATGAAGCATCGGGGATGGTTGCCGGGTTTCAACGAGCGCGAAGACACCCAAAAGGAGTAAGCCAACGATAAGAATGACGGCAAGAAAGTTCGTAAATGGTTGTGATGTCAAGCGAATCATGGTCAGGAGAACAAGAAAGAGGCCTAGGCCCAAAAGCACCATCCCAGACCAGTCAATGCGATGAGAGGAACCGGGACCGCGGTCCTTAAGCACGAACCAGGCCACAATCACCGCAGCCAGGCCAATCGGAACATTAATGAGAAAAATATAACGCCACGAAAAATATGTCGTCAAAATACCGCCTAGTAGGATACCGACGATAGCACCTAAATTCCATCCCACAGACGTAAATCCATATGCCCTTCCTCTATGTTCCGGCTCAAAGGTGTCGGCAATCACAGCCCCGCTGTTTGCGCTAATAAAAGCTCCGCCGATACCTTGGACGATGCGAAAAATGATTAACATATTTTCGTTGAATGACATTCCGCAGAAAAGCGAACCCAAGACAAATATTATGAAGCCAAATTCATACATGCGGACCCGACCGAACATGTCGCCCAGTCGTCCAACCTGAGTGGCCAATAGTGTAATGATCAAAAGATAGGACATAATGACCCACACAATGTTTGTCAGACTCGCATGAAGTGAACGCATCATGGTGGGCAGCGCCAAAATAACGATGGTTGCGTCGACGGCTGCAATTAACACACCCGTGACAATGACCACTAGTGCCCAAGTTTGGTTGCTAAGAGTTGTGGTACGAGTTTTCAGGGCACGCAACTTCAAAAGCTCCTTTCCGGACCCCGGGCCGAGCCTGTCGCAGATTTCATGACTTTGAGGCTGAATGGCGGTTTCGGTTTAGGTTCTTCAAGTATTTTACTCCAATCAGAGCATGCGATGAGAGAGCATGGGAACACTTTAGTCCGATGATTCTGTTCAAAGACACCTCATAAAATGGTCCGAAAACCGTGGACAGGTAGTAGGGGAGAGTCGGCATGTCTTTACCCCCTTCGGCTATTAACAATCCCATGACCAATCCGTGCGGCGTCGTGAGTTAGCGGGAGATACGGGGAGCAGATTTTTACGAATATATTCCCGCCATTTTGTTCAACACGGCCATCCTAAGTGGTTTATCAAATTTTTTTATCTTAGGAATCAACCTTCCTCATAGCTTGTTATCCTCTCGAAAGAAACCAACGGACTAGTAAGGATTATCAAGAGCATGTACAAGTATGGGTGCTTGCTGACAAGTTTTGACGGGCACCCTAAAATTGGATGATGGGCTCAGAATTGTGCAAGAGTGTATGAGTAAGCTAATCGCCGGATGGATTCAGCTTGTTTGAAAAACTCACTGAGCTTATTTGAAAAATCGGTCAATAGAGATGAAGTGACAGCGAAAAGGCCGTGTATAATTGAAGGGAAAGGACGGGAAAACAGCAGAATACTCTAAGAGGGGGAGAACGATCATGTTTTTTCGATTCTTTGGATTAATGGCTATCGCATTTGTTGTGTGGATGGTCATCATCTTTTGGGTCTGGGGAAAAGGATCACCCGGAAAACGGCAAATCGCTCCCGCCGATCCGTTAGAAATCGCCCGAGAGCGTTTTGCGCGAGGTGAAATTTCTATGAAAGAATTTGATGCGATTGCTGAGCGTCTTGTTCGTACAGACAAATCGCTAAAATGACAGGCGTACTGCTGATTCACCCCAGAAAGGCTCCAGAACTCTTAGATCGCGTCTTCCAGAGCCTTAATTAAAGTTTCTTCAATTTTTTGCGCCGTTTGTTCCAACTCCTTATCTTGAACCAGTTCGATAAGGGCTGTCGGCTTGGTCAGGCCAACTTTCGTTTGGCCCTCACTTTCGTAGATCACAATCTTGCAAGGGAGAAAATAACCGACCAAAGGGTTTTGTTCCAACACAGTTTTGGCTTCAATGGGATTGCATACTTCCAAAACATGATAGGGCTGTTTGAACTCGACACCTTTTTTCTCTAAGGTCTGTGCGATATCCAGGTGCCACAAAACGCCAAATCCGTTCTCTTTTAAACGTTTCTCGACGGAATCGAGAGCTTCCGTAATGGTTTTGGTGGAATTGATAGTATAGTGAAACATGTCGTTACTCACCTCGCCATATCCAGGGCAGAGAGAAATAGTTTCTCCTCACATTGGATGTTTGATTGTTTTTGTCAGCCATTATTGCCCCAAGTATACCTCTCAATCCCCGAGTTTTAAAGAGGATGCTTTTAGAAGGTGCCCTTTGGATTGGTCCCAGTCATTATGTCATGAGCGTGGCGGGGACCTATGGAGGCGGCGGCAGAAAAATCGGATGTCACTATTGAATTCCGTGACTTGTGAAAGTTGGGAATTGAAGCCTGGTCAACTCATTTTTCAAGGGAGCCTTTTCCGCTGTGCGGAAAACTCCGGTTGTGGATAACTTTTATTTGGCATGATTTGCCACAGAAGGGGCGTCGGGATCATCCTGGTCGGGTCTGCGGGGGTCGTGCCGAGGGGGAGCCAGCG
>JAKACM010000153.1 GCA_021821465.1 Bacillota bacterium | reverse complement strand
CAACAGGTGCTCGCGCAAGGTTCTCGCCCCTAGAGCGGGGCAACTATCGTCGGAGAGCCGGATGTGGGAAAACCACATGTCCGGTTCGATGAGGGGACGGCCCCGGAAGGGGCCTCCTACTCTACCAAAGGACTGCCAAGGGATCCACCCAATCCTATTTCACCATGGTGCATGACGATCAGTTTGTGCAGGCCCAGAAACGCCTGTACATGACGGCGACACCCCGGATTTATGCCGAAACCAGCAAACGAAAAGCGGCAGACAGTTCCGTGGTCCTGTATTCCATGGATGATGAAACCATCTTTGGCCCGGAGTTTCATCGGCTTACCTTCTCCGAAGCGGTCGAGGCGGACATTCTGTCGGACTACAAGGTGATTATCCTAACTGTCGACGAAGCGGAAGCCTTCGCGCTGTTTGGAGACGATATCCACGATGAGAAGAAGTTGGAGGCCAAGCTGACCGATGAAGCCAAGATTATCGGCTGTCTGCGGGCCTTTGCCAAGCGTTTCCCGCAGGAAGACGATGATGACCTAGACACAGCCCCGATGCAGCGGGTGGTGGCCTTCACCAATTCGATCCACGACTCCCAGCGGGTCACGCATCTCTTGAATCAGGCCACGCCCCATTTGCCCTCGAATCCCGGCGATTTATTGCCGGCGGCGGCTCAGCATGTGGATGGATCCATGAATGTCGCTAACCGCAATGCCGCGTTGAGTTGGCTGAAAGGCCGCACCGAGGACGGCACCTGCCGGGTGCTCAGCAATGCCCGCTGTTTGACGGAAGGGGTGGATGTGCCGTCGTTGGATGCGGTGGTCTTTCTGCAACCCCGGGATTCTCAGGTCGATGTGGTGCAAGCCGTGGGCCGGGTTATGCGCAAAGCCCCCGGCAAGCAATTTGGCTATGTGGTCTTGCCGGTGGTGTTGCCGGCGGCTATGCAGCCGGAAGATCTCTTAGAGGATCGCAAAGAGTACCGCGTCGTGTGGCAAGTCCTCAATGCGCTCCGGTCCCATGATGATCACTTCAACGACCTGATTAACCACTTGGAGTTTAATCAGAAGAGCCGGAAAGTACGGATTATTGGCAAGCCGAGCTCCCGCCCGGATCAGATGCAGTTTCAATGGACACCGCAAGAACTGCAACGCGTTTTTTACGCGAAACTGGTGAAAAAAGTCGGAGACCGGGAGTATTGGGATGAATGGGCTCGCAAAGTCGCCCACATTGCCGATCGCTATCGGATCCATATCACCGACATCTTGAGTCGTTCGGATCCCAAGGCGCAGGCGGCCCAAACCGCCTTTACTCAGTTCTTGGCCGGCTTGCGGGACAACGTGAACGATCAGATCACGCGGGATGAGGCCCTGGACATGCTGGCCCAACACTTGGTGACCCAACCGGTCTTTGATGCCTTGTTCGCCGACTACGCCTTTACCCAGCACAACCCCGTCTCCCAATCGATGGAACAGGTCTTAGCCGCATTCCATGCGCATGCCTTAGGGAAAGAAAAGGAATCCGTGACTAAACTGGAAGGCAAAGTGCTCGACCAGCTGCACGGAGAAATTAGTCGGCAAGCCGGCGGGATTGAGACCGCCGAAGGCAAACAGCGGTTTCTGATCAAAATCTACGACAAGTTTTTCCGCATTGCGCTCCAGAAGACGGCAGAGCGCCTGGGCATTGTCTATACCCCCATCGAAATTGTCGACTTCATTTTGCAGAGTGTGGAAGCGGTGTTGGAAGACGAGTTCGGCCAACGGCTCACCGATGAACAGGTCCACATTTTGGATCCGTTCACCGGGACGGGTACGTTCTTGGTGCGGTTGATGCTGTCGGGGTTGATTCGACCGGAAGATGTGGTGCGGAAATACCGGCATGAGCTGCATGCCAATGAGATTGTGCTGTTGGCCTATTATTTGGCGGCAATCAACATTGAGCAGACTTTCCATGCCGTATCAGGGCAGGCATATGAACCGTTTCCGGGGATTGTGTTGACCGACACGTTCCAGCAGGGGGAAAGCCGCAAGGACTTCATGGGCCAAGAAACCTTTCCCGAGAATAATGACCGGTTGATACGGCAGAACCAGACGGAGATTCGGGTGATTGTGGGGAATCCCCCGTATTCGGTGGGGCAAGACAATGCCAATGACAACAACCAGAATATCAAGTATCCCGTTCTGGATGATCGGATTCGGGACACCTATGCCGCGCATTCCACCGCCGTCAACAAGAACAGCTTGTACGACTCGTATATTCGGGCCTTTCGCTGGGCCAGTGACCGGATCGGACGGCAAGGGGTGATCGGGTTTGTGACCAATGCGGGTTGGGTCGACGGCAATACCATGGATGGGTTCCGCCACATTTTAACCGACGAATTCACGGATCTGTATGTGTTCCATTTACGGGGCAATCAACGGACATCTGGTGAACTCTCGCGACGAGAAGGTGGCAAAATTTTTGGCTCAGGCAGCCGGGCACCGATTGCGATCACGATTCTGGTGAAAAATCGTCAAAAGCGAGGGCACTCCGGGCGGATCCACTTCCACGCCATGGAAGATTATCTGTCGCGAAATGAGAAGCTCGCAAAACTTGCCAACTCCGTAAACATTCGCGGGTTAGAGTGGACGAGAATTCGCCCCAACGCGCAACAGGATTGGCTGAATCAACGATCTGACGACTTTCAATCTCTTGTGGCTCTGGGCAGTCGAGATACGCAAGAACATTCGATTTTTAGTTTTTATTCCAATGGGGTCCAAACCAATCGTGATGCCTGGGTTTATAATTTTGACTCCGAAGCGTTGCGGACGCATATGCAAGCGACGATTGCCTTTTACAATGATCAAGTGACGGCGCATCGCGGCATCCTCAGCGGTGTGGTCGGAGAAGAGGCAGCCTCATTGGCCGCCACACTCGTTGACACCAATCCCCGGGCGATTAAATGGACGCGAGGTCTGATCAAAACACTTGCCCTTGGTAAACATGGAAAATTTGCCGATAGTGACATGGGAGAGGGAGTGTATCGGCCTTTCTGTAAACAATGGGTGTACTATAACAAGCAGTTCAACGAATATTATAAGGAACGATTCTATCCCACTGTGCATCATCCCAATCGGGCTATTGCCGTGACAGGAACGGGATCAACTAAAGACTTCTCATGTTTGATTGTAGATAAACTTCCTGACCTCGAAGTCATCTCTAAAGGCCAATGTTTCCCCTGGTCGGTCTATGAGAAAAAATCCGGTTCCGTGACGCCGGACTTTTTCGACGAGACCCACCGGGAGGAATTTACTCGTTATGACGGCATCACCGATTGGGCGCTGCACGAGTGTCGGGTTCGCTATGGCCCGTCTGTCAACAAAGAAGATATTTTCTACTACGTCTATGGTTTGTTGCATGCCCCGGACTACCGCCGGTTTGCGGCGGATCTCAAGAAGATGCTGCCCCGGATCCCGTTTGTCGAGCGTCAAGAGGACTTCTGGGCTTTCTCCCAAGCTGGACGGAAACTGGCTCATTGGCATCTGGATTATGAGACGGTCGAACCGTGGGAGTTAACCGAGCAGACCCCGAGGGAAGAGGAAGTCGCAGCCGCCACCTACCGCGTCCAAAAAATGCGCTGGGGGAAGAACCCGGACGGCGCGGTGGACAAAACTGTGATCCACTACAATGCGGACATTACCCTGGAGGGCATCCCGCTGGAAGCTTACGACTATGTGGTGAACGGCAAATCGGCGCTGGAGTGGGTGATGGAACGCTATCAGGTGAAGACCGATAAAGACAGCGGCATTCTCAATGACCCCAATGCCTGGTCGGACGACCCGCGGTACATTCTGGATTTAGTGAAGCGGGTGGTGCGAGTGAGTATGGAGACGTTGCGGATTGTGGGGGAGTTGCCAAGGTTGGAGTTTGATACATGACGACGAATCTATTGTGTGTGACGGATTTATTGCTTGCAGTGGCGATATTCACAGCAGTACTGGCTGCAATGAATGTCTGGATGGCACGGCAGACATTTCGGTCACAAAAAGAGAGCGAAAACCTATTAACTGAGATGAAGAAAGTTCTCAAAGAAACTGAGGATATACAGAGTACGCTCTTGGGAGACATGAACAACGCATTAAAACACATGCATTCTCTCCAAGAGAAGATAAATGATAGAGAACATCGAAGCCGGCAAGAACGAGCACGAACGGCTGTCAACACTCTGATGAAAGCCTTGCGCCGGCAAGCGCACTGGATGGACGGACGATGGACCCCTAACGCGAGAGGGCTAGGGCTCACATTGAAGGATGACCCATTAGAGCTGATTCGGGCTTATGAAAGTGAATTAACGTGGGTGCCTCCAAGCGATTGGAAAGATAAGTGTCAAGCAATATTCGCGTTAATTGGATCGGTTTCACCAGGTCAGGGAGAACGAGCCAGATTAGATCAACGAACCATCTTAACCGACGGATGCAAAGACCTTGAACCCGGCGGAGCATTAAGGTTGTACGAAACCTGTATGCAGGTTATTGATAACCTATCGTAACGACCTCTTGGAAAACAGAAAGGATGAAGAAACATGGATGATAAGGGGTGGGGACTGTCCCATCAGAATCTGTCTTACCCTGAATGTATTATCGAAATAACTCCTGGATTGCCGGCAGGCACCTGCGAACCCGTGACGCGACAAACGCCTGCCGTATGTGACAAGAGCATCCGAGTGTTGCAGGACACGAAGTTTTTGGAACGCTGGGTCCTTCTACCAGTGCCGCGGCGATTTCCTTCCGATGGCTCATGGTGGGTTGATCTAGACTGGCTAAGTCTCGTCGTTGTTCGTATTATTCTGACTGCAAATCGGGCGCATATGGCGAATTGCAGTCTGCGGGTTGGCCTGGTTACCCCAGAGGATGCCATCTTTCGAGATGCCCAAGGATTATGGACAGCCAATTCGGAAGGGGTGCCATTTCCGGTTGGAGCAACCGAAGAATGGTATGAACTGTGTGCCACCGAAAAGGATTGGGTCACACGCGTTAAGGATAGGTTAGGGGCACCAGGCAATTTACTTTGTCCATATGATGCAGGGATTGCGCTACCTTTGCAGGAGGATTCTCAATGCGCCACAAAAATGAGGAGGTACCGCCATGGCAGAAACTGAGTGGTTATTATACGGTCAGGGGCCGGATGCACTGTCTGTGCAAGTGCGGCTTAGGGTGGATCCGCACGACGTTTGGGGATGGAACCCGGGCTACCAGGGGCGAGGGCTGATTCTAGACTACAAAGCCGATGTTACAGTAAACCGCATGGGCATGCCCTATCAAGAACCGTTGCCACCCAGTGTGTTCGACGCTGCTTCGGGATCTATACTATCCTTATCCGGGCTCATGATCAGTCGATCATGGTCAACCTCTGTATTTGACATTAACCCCGAGACGGGCAATCACCGCACGACCTTCTTTATCCCCCTAACAGATCAGGATATCGAAACCCTCGAAGACCATCGACAGGCGGATGCCCTGCATTTGCAGTTTGTCCTGACGGGCTTGGCGCAAATTACCGGTCAAGCGATTGGACTTGCCGACAACCGCATAGCTCCCGTCACCACGGTAATGCGAATAGAAAGCACGCGGCTGCCCCTGACTATTTCTCGCGAATCGTGGCTGAAAGCGTTAGCAACATTAGGACGGATTCGACACGTGGTCGAATTACCCATGCCTGATATTCCTTCGGTAGCTTCTTGGGATCCCGTGACTCAGCATTATCAGCGTGCGAATCAAGCTTATCGCGAGGGACGCTACGAAGAAGCCATAGCTGCCTGCCGCAAGGTGGTCGAAGGCGTGATGACAGTCTTGTCAGAACAATGGAATATTGATCATCTCAACGCCAACGGAAAACAGCGGCCATTTGCCCCATGGACAGCGGAAATCGAAAATCGGCTAAAAAAAGCTGCGGGCCCCTCTTCAGAAGAACAACACTCAGCCGCCATGTTAGCCCGGCTCTTGGAGACCACTAGGAGTTGGACGTCGCCGGCCCACCACTTTTCTGGCAAGATTCCTCACCGTGACGATGTGCGATTCACGCTGTTTGTCACGACGTCATTATTGGACATCTGTGCCCAAGTGTTACGGGCGCATCCCCAACCCTTAAAAGATACGGGAGAGGACACAACGGATACGAAATCATAACCCAGCCTAAAAGGGGAGAAAACAAGCAAAACAAAACAAGCAAAACAAAAGTTTGCACGCCCAAAAGCTTAATGGTATAATATAAATTGTAATTAGTAGTACGTTCGCGCTCATGAAAAAGTTGAGTCCGAACGATCCGAGTTCTTGCAACTCGGTCACTTCACTCCGTGAAGTCAGATGCCGCAGGCAGCCGGTGTATCAAGGAATACACCGAAACGGTCCGACCAATGTGTCGATGACCAGGGTCCCAGGGGGGAACTATGCCTGTGCCTTAGTTAGACCACCAAAATCTTCCTGTGAATTTTTTACCCTTTCCCCTTTTTCTCCTATTAAATTTCACTAACTAATTTGTCTTTTTTTTCACACGGCAGATCTCAATTTGGCGTGTTTTTTTCGCGTTTGCGTGCGAAAAAAGCGCGGGCTATCCCCCGCGCTCCGCTCTCTCTCTACTTCTTTACTAATAGAAAGGATGATCTGTGTGAATCAACCCGAAAACAGTGTAACAGATCCACAAGAATCCGCTCAACCTACTTCAAATGTTTCGCTTGGCAAAATTCTAACGGATTATTACCTGCACGGTGCCACTAAGCCAATTCCTCTTACGATTCCCGCCCGCATGCCGGCCAACCTGCCTGATTCTCAACAACGCCTATTGAACAGTTTGGCCGCGACTTTGGATCAGGCGTCCCAACCGCAATTGGATCCCCGCCAAACAACCGCTTCCCTTCGGCGTGCAGAGATCATTCTCCGCAACATGAAAGAGCCGCTGCCCCGAGGCCAAACCATCCAAGAAATTTGGGCGGCGATGGCCCAAGTGCCGGCGGCAATTCCCACAATAAAGGCATTACAAGGAGTGTTGCCAACAATCCAGTACGAACCAGGCTTGAACATTGTTGCAGCCCCAACAAGCGCAGGTAAAACCTCTTTGATTATTCAGCAAGTGCTGGAGTGGTTGCGGGACCCACAAAGCACAGGCACGATTTTGTTTTGGTCTGCGGAAACATCACGATCCAAGGTCTGGGCTAAACTCTGGGCTAGCCTGGCTAGCACATTGCAAACGACCGGAAGAGCGCCAATCAGCATGCACACTGTGCTGGATGCCGCTCGCGGCAAGTGGCAAGGGACAGTGCCTTTCGAAATTTTACAGGCGCAAAAAATGATGGATCCTGTGTCCAAACGGTTAATCGTGCTGGACGAAACCGTGACGGCTTGGGAACTTATCGAGATGGCACGACGCTTTGCAGACGAAAGCCCGGACGGGCTCTATGCACTCGTGATCGACTATATCCAAGAATTGCCAGCCGTGCCCGATGATCATCCTTGGGCTGCGAGGTTGTTGCATTCCCGGGAATTAGAAGTGGGGACCGGGGTACGCATGTTGCGGGAATTCGGGCACGAGTATGGAGTGCCCGTGGTGGCAGCGGCACAGTTCAATCGGACTGTAGGCAAAAATTCGGACTATATCCCGGATCTCCAACAACTCCGTGAGTCAGGGCGGATTGAGCAAAATGCGGCAATGGTTATCGGAATGCGGAACGAAATAATGTCGGGCGCCGATGGTGCCAATGCTCAGCACAACGGCAGTGTAGCTCCGACCAAAACCTACAGTATGTGGGATACCGATGAGCTGCGGGAGGCCCGAGCAGGCAGTATGGCAACGGTCAGGACGGAGCTGGGGCAGGACTGGATCCTGCTCGAAGCGTTCGTGCTCAAAAACCGCGAATGGGGGGGAGTGGGCACGGTGATTCCCATGGGTTTTCAGCCCGCATCAGGACGGATTGAGCCGTTGCCATTTCGGCTGCTATCAGGAGGAGGAAAGGGTGGGAACAAGAACAAGGGTAGCAATAATGGCCCCACGGCAAAGACACAACCGCAGGAGGATCACGATGATGACGACTACTTCGGGCGCGCGTAAATACAAAAATCCTCGGAAACGGCAAGTACCCGTAGGACCCGCAATTGCCCCTGCGCTTATATCCCGTACAGCGGTATTCCAACCCAAATTTAAAAACATCCAAAACGGTACCTGGGCTTGGACCACCGCTTGGGGGACGGTGACCGTCAGCGGTAGACTGGGAGCTTTGCATCGCAAGGTGCTCGACGCGATTTTCGCGTCAGCGATCAAAACTAAACGAATCCCCGAAACCGGCGGACAAATTGATCCCTACCAGGTCGAAAAACTTGCCGGGGTTGCGCACCACCCCCAGTGGCTCAAAACGATTCTGCGTGATATGCAGCAAGCCAATGTAACCATCATCAACAAAATCACTGGTGTCCAATATTGGGGACATATTATTTCTGATATTTGGCTTTCTCGGCACCCGGCCAAACTGCCGGGAGGAGCCCTGACGGGCCAACGTGCGTTATTTGTCGTGACGATTAGTCCAGGCTGGATGCAAATCTACGACACCTCCATTGTAATGAAATATCGTAATGTGTTGCCGGTTTTAGCTTCACTTGAAAGCGGCGCAACCTATGCAATGATCTTGCATGTGCTCACCCATTCGGGTGGATGCTTCGCAGTGGATGACGTTTTGCAAACCGTGGGTGTGCCCTGGGCGTCCATGTCTCGTCAACGACGGCATGCCATTCTGCGAGAAGTCCGATCTGCGGATCCGCAACTGCAAAAACTAGGCATGGAGCTTTACACCCAATCGGATGGACGACTCATGGTTAGTTACCATCCGACCGGCGATATTACATTTGCTAATCCGCCGAAATAGGATGGATGATTCACGGGATGTCAACCCATATTCACGGGGAGCCTTTTCCGCTGTGCGGAAAACTCCGGTTGTGGATAACTTTTATTTGGCATGATTTGCCACAGAAGGGGCATCGGGATCATCCTGGTCGGGTCTGCCCGAGTCGTGCCGAGCGGGAGCCAGCGC
>JAKACM010000035.1:5193-39801 GCA_021821465.1 Bacillota bacterium | reverse complement strand
GGAGACCGACATAAGACATGCGAAGCCAAAGGCTCGCACGCATACGTCACAGAACCAGGAACTTCTGAGGGTGACCTCGGAAACCCCCGCCTCGGCCTCGTAAAGGCCAGGCGGAGGGAGAGTTCATCGATTGCATCGTGTTCATTTTCCGACATATGCGCCGGAACCAGGAGATCCCGAAAGAATAAGTATTCAAGTCGGCTGGCATGCATGTGCAAGGTTTTGGTAAACGTCATGACATAGGGATTGTCCGCTGTCTTAGCGATGAGGCCATGAAATTGTCTGTCCCATTCCATGGCCTCTAAAGCATTATGCACATCCAGAGCGTGTCGAAATTCCTGGTTAATACTTTTTAATCTGTCGAGAAGTGACGGAGTCACTCGCCTTGTGGCCTCTTGAGCATTGAACCCTTCCAACATTGCCAAAGGTGGATAAATTTTAAAAACATCGTCCCGGTGTATCTCGCTCACTCGTGTTTCTTTGCCAGGGATCAATTCGACAAATCCCTGCAATTCCAGCATTTGCAGCGCTTCACGCACGGGGGTCCGGCTTACTTGCAAGGCTTTGGCCAGTTCGACGTCGGACAGTTTTTCCGCTGGTTGAAGTGTGCCCTCTATGATCCATTTTTGTAATTGGGTCAAGACGTTGTCACGTGCCGAGATACGGGTATAGCCCGGCACATGCACAGGAATAGGCACGGCAGATCACTCCTCATCGTCAGTTGTTTAATCGTTAGATTCATTGCGCGTCATTTTTATCGTAACGCAATCAAATCGCTAATGGGTATTGTGGATACTGAATATTGTATATTGCATGCCAGATCCGTGGTATGGTTTAATGAACCAAGAAAATCCGTGTTGACAAAGGTGTGGCGTTGCCCATGGAGATTGTGTCCAAAATCCCCAGGAAATCCGGATCTGAATCGCGTCATGGGTCAGGGCTTCTCATGGTGCTGTTTAGCGCATCACTATGGGGGCTCTCCGGTACGGCGGCGCAAGTCTTATTTACATCCTACCATGTCCATCCCGGATGGCTCGTGACCAGTAGATTATTGATCGCGGGTTTGGGGCTCTTGGCACTGGAAACTCTGCGTGGCCATTCCAACCACATCCTGGAGGTCTGGGGAAATAAGTCGGATCGCTTATTGATTGTCGTGTTCGGAGTCTTGGGAATGCTAGGGGTTCAATTAACCTATTTGTTGGCCATTTCCTACGGAAATGCAGCAACGGCCACATTGTTGCAATATTTAGGCCCCATCGTCATTATCATATTTACCAGCGTGAGGCTAAGGAAAATGCCGACAAGGCCTCAATTAATGGCTGCCGCACTCGCGATATTGGGAACATTTCTTCTCGTTACAGGGGGGACGGTGACGAACGTCAGTATTTCCGCAAGTGGGATCTCGTGGGGTTTGGCTTCTGCTGTGGCCTTGGCGTTTTACACGCTGTTTCCTGCGCCTTTACTAAAAAAATATGGCGCAGGAGTCACGACAGGATGGGGGATGTTGGTTGGCGGTCTCTTATCGTCATTACTTTTCCGTCCGTGGACACAGCTCTCACTTTTTTACTCTGTGCGGATGGATTTGCTCATGGCTTTTGTCGTAGGTTGCGGGACCTTTTTGGCGTTTTATCTTTATTTGGACAGCTTACGTGTGATTTCACCGACCCAGGCCGGCTTGGCATCTTGTGCGGAACCCCTGTCGGCTTCCACGGTAGCGCTCCTTTGGCTCCATGTCCGTGTGGGAGTTTGGGGTATGCTCGGGGGGATCTGTATCGTGGGCGCAGTGATTACCTTGTCTCTGACACCAAACATCAAGATCGGGCACAATGAGACATAGCGGAGAAGGATCCCATTCTTCGACTTAAAAGCCCCTCAGTTTAAGCTTGGTAAATCTTCATCTCAAACGGGAAGCTGTCCTATCAGGTGAAACTCCCCAGATTGGTCTATCCCGAACTGAGAAAGGGTTTGGCGTTGCTTCCCAACTCGCCTGTTCGGTATCGAGACAAGTGGGCGCCACCGTCAAAGGGCTTGGGACCCAGGTCAAGAAAAATGCTGTATACCGCAAGAAAGGCTATACCACAAAGCGGTATAAGGGCTTAGACAAAGCTCCCGTCTTCCCATCGGAGATTGCCACCTTTACCGACCAACGGGACTACCGATTTAAATCCGGGCAGCAGGTATCTCGCACCACGCTGGAGGGGCCTGTGGTGTTGGCCTACGAAGGCACCTGGAATGGATCCACGAGGGGGCTTCGGGAGGTGTCGCCTTTGGCGGAATTCCCGGGCGAAGCCGTTCTACCTTTTGGTCAGCGTGGAAGTGGAAACCGGATCCCGCTCCAAAATCGTTAACAGGAATCAAAGGCGTGGATTGGGGAGAACGGTATCTGGCGGTGACCACCACCCCGGGAACACCACGCAGTTCTTCCAGGGAGGGGCTATTCGCCAAAAGGGAGAGGATTTTCAGCGAGTGCGTTCACGACTGCAGTCCCAAGGCACTCGGGGCGCTAAGAGACGATTGCGTCAATTAACGCTGCGAGAGAGACGGTTTAAGGCTGACGTGAACCACTGCATTACCAAAGCCGCTGTGATGCCGGGTTTCTTGATCGGTTGGGAAGATCTCACCGATATCCGCGAGCGAACCGCCGTGAGAGGAAACATGAATCGTCGCCGCCGGGCGAAATGGGCCTTTGTGGAATGGGGAGCCTTTATCGCCTACAAGGCCCAAATGGTCGGGGATTTAGCGATCCGAGTGGATGCCGATTACACGTCACAAGGTCGTCCTCACTGTGGCTATGTTTTCGCTAAGAACCGTCCTGGCCAGGGACTGACTTTCCGTTGTAAACCATGCGGATTGACCCTCCACGCGGATCTGGTAGGGGCCCGTAATGTGAGCTTACGAACGCTCCTCATTCGGCAGGACTGGATGAGGACGGGGCTTTTGTCAACAGCCCCTGATGGGTCGGATGCGGAAGCCAAAGCCAAGCGCCTGCAAAGGTTCTGGAAATTGCGGTGGAGTCCAGATCCAAGCGCCGCCCTAAGGCGGGGTAGTTGACATGATATCAGTCAGATTACGGCTAAATTTTGGCGGTTCGATAATGAGAGCTGGGCCTCTTAGCAGATGTGGGGAATCTTTGGGTTCGGACGGCCTTATGTGTGCTATACTCCGTATGGAATTAGGTTGTCATTTCCAGAGGACTGAATTTCCGCAAGTTGGGCTTCCAGCCGTCTCATTTGCGGTAATTTTACATAAGATGACTTGATCGAGGGTCATATCGGGCATCTACCGCGGCAATCTTGGGTCAAGAATCCACGTGAATCTGCCAGTTTTGTTTTCACGGGTATAAAATCGCAAAAATGTCTCAGAGTATCGGGAAATGGAGGTTTCCCACCCGTGATACCGCGTATGACCCGGACAGTAACCGGGCCAAGAATTGACGGGACCCTGGCCGGGACTTCGGTGAGGAACTCCTCACCCTTCTATGTAATTGCGGCACGTTTTGGTCAGAGTGAGCAGTTCCCCGGATCCTAGGAAGATGGCATGAAGAAAGGTAGGCAGCAACGGATTTGGTCGGCAATGATTAGAAAAGAATAAGTCCATCAGAACGGTTCTTAAGGCGGTCCGGTATGAGAGAATTCGGAAGAGGATAGTTCTCTCGGCAGAAATCTTTTCAAGGGGGTGTTTAGGGAAATGGATCAGTTTACTGCTAAAGCTGCAGATGGCGCAGAGATCGAAACATATTTTTTACAAGGAGGACCTCTAGCGGTCATTTTATGTCACGGCAAGGCTTTTGACCGGGACAGTTTTGTCCCTTACGGACAAATTCTCCAGGACGAAGGATATACCGTGGCCATACCTAATTTTCGAGGATACGGATCGTCAACTGTGGGTAGTCTCGGAGTGGACGCCATTGAGAATGATGTGTTGGCTGTCAGTCAGGAACTCGAGAATCGGGGAAAGAAGGTGGTGGCCCTAGGCGCCTCCAGGGGCGGTGGAGGAGTATTGCGGGCGGTGGCGAAGAATCCGCAGCAATTTCGGGCTGTCATTACTTGGTCTACGGTCGCGGTGAGCGATGAGATCGCGGGCCAATTGGGTCCAATTCCCAAATTATTTATAGTCAGCGAAAGTGAAATGATGCATGATCAGACCTTGGAGGTGTTTCGGGAAGCGCCGGAACCTCGGATATTAAAGCAGGTTCCGGGAGGCCGTCATGCTCAGAAAATCTGGGAAGGTCCGGACCGCGAATTGATTGAACAATATGTGCGCGAATTTTTGAAATCACTCTAAGTGATTGACCTTGATCTCATTCTTCGTCCAGAGAAAATCGTGTGGGGCGAACATAATATTCAATACGTGCGAAGGTGGCTTAGATCCTGGCAGGTCTTTCGTCATTCGCGACAAAAGAAGTAATCCCTTGCGCAGCAAGGGGGTGAATGCTTTGATCTCTGGGTTATTGGAGAAGCCGAATCACTCCGGCAGTCGAGGATGATAGCGAAGAAGATGCGATGCACAATCAAAGGATAGGAAAGTAGCCGGTCTTTTTTAAACCGGCCTTTCTCTTCCTATCCTATTTTCGGAAGGATGATGAGTAAGCCGAAGCTGTGAACCAATCAGCTTCCTGGAATCAATAAATCCAAAAGGGCCAGGCACATCTCAAGACCTTACCTCGAAAATCTGGGCAAGAAGAGAAACACGCCAAAGCCCGAGCAGCATTTGCCACGAAAATGACCGGGCACTCAATAAGGTGCTGGAACAGGATCCGCAACGGATCATTGTCGAAGATTTAAGTCATATGCGTGGCAAAACCACAGGAAAGAAAATGTCACGTCAAGTGTTCTCGTACATGCGGATCATTCTGGAACTACGACTAGATTTTAAGGCGACGACGAGAGTTCTCGCCGACAGACTGGCGTCGGCGTATATGAGTCAGAAATGTTCTGGGGGTTCACGGCCTCGACTCACTCCACAAGAGACCATTTCCTGTGCCTCAATTGCGGCACGGTCGATACCGCAGATGGCAATGCAGTGAAGGTGATTTTGAAAGTTACCAAAATACCACCGTGAATGAACACGTTTCAGATCAAGAGGATATCGGATCGCAGAAACGTTCAGATCACGGCAATCCTGGTGCCGGTTGTGAGGCGGGCGGGCTCGTTCAGCCCCCCGTCACCGTTAACGGCCAGACTTAAGATTAGAGTTCCGTGAGCTCGAACGCCCAGAGCAAATAATAAGCAAATTTAGGTAAGTTTTCTGTAACGGTTGATATTTGATCGGTACCGGGAAGCCGAGTTCCTAAGGTGCGTGTTTTGATATAGAGCGATCAGGGCGAGACCGTAGACAATCCACATGATGTTGAATCCGATCATCACACTGGAAGGGGATAAAGATCCGACAACAAATCCCATCAATGCCGTAAATCCGGCCCAAGAAATATAACGCAGGGTATGATCCGAATGATGGCGCAGACGATACAATCCCGTGAGCAACAAACCGTAAAACAAGGTGTAAAGTCCCAGACCTAACCAACCGAAATCCATTGCGATCTCCAGCCACATGTTGTGAGCATCGATCACCCCGTACGTATTATATGGACTTTTATGATGCACATAATAGGCATAATAGCGTTCTGCGCCTCGAGGTCCCAATCCCCAGGGGTGATGCCACAAAGCCCGGAATCCGCTTTTTAGAAGCGCCAGTCGAATTTGAAAGGAACCGGGCCCTTGGGAAGATCGCGAAGATGAAGAGAAAGAGGGGTGGAAAATATGGGCTAGGTGGCGGAATTTAACCAGCGCAAAAGGTAGTTTATCACTCGCCGGAAGATGGGTCACAAAGAACAAAAGGATCCCGAGTACCACAAATAGGGTGCCCATAGCGGCAAAAGCATAATATCGCCAGCGACGAGGGAATATCACGACCAGTCCGACAGCTTCTAAGATTACTGCGAGTTCTCCTCCCCGGCTCCCCGTCTTATAGAGTATGTAAAGTCCCAACAAAGAGAATAGGACACTGGCCGCTAGAACCCAACGGGAACGGTTCAAGACAAAGAAAAATGCCATAAAGGGCATGATCAAGGCCAATGCGGCTCCCAAGTGATTAGGGCCATAAAAGAAAGCGGTGGGAATGATTGAATGATGTTCACTGGAAGCTCCCAGATGGTGAGCGGTTTTGATGTTCCAAAAGCTTACAACTAAGGTGACCAGATAATAAATGAGTAACCCGGAAATGGTCACGATGCGCGAAAAAACCGGGAAGCGTGCCAGATACCAAAAACTCAAGATGAGTAAAAAGCCGGCGATTTGTTCCCAAGTATAATAGAGGAAATAATAGGTATGAGGGCTGAACAGGAGAAATGTGAGAAGAACCCAGATTATCCATATCGTGATGAGACCCAAAGGGAGCATGACGGCGCGGTCTTTTTTTCGTACAACCCAGTACAAAGTTACCAACGGCAGCGGAATAAGTAGGATGCGTTGAAATAATGAAACCCACGAATGTCCGTGAAGCCCCGGCACAACCCAATAGCCTTCAAATGGGGCCGTAAAAATATAGAGTACTATGAGAGTCAGCCAAACCCACCGTATGATTTTTGCGCCGCTCAGTCGCGAGCCCTCCTTCTCATTGTCGGCCGCTCTGGCCACACCCCATAAACATACACAACCAGAGGAATTTCGACAATAAGGGCTAGTCTCAACACCACGCTCCATAAAGCCGAAATGAGGGAGTCATATCAATTTCATGGTGTGATGCACGGGACTTTAACGGAATATTTCAGCGAATATTCAGCAAAATAACGAAAGATTTAAGATGCAGTTAAGAATTTGACGATCCTAATCCCACTGTGATCGCCATTTTGTCGTATACAGCCAAAGAGCGTGTCATTATCGACCAATATCAGGGTCGCATGCCCATTCACGATCGAACGGGACTCTATTCTTCTGAGTGCCCGTGTAGATCTCATCCCATAATTGATCCTCGGAGATCACTAATCCGCATGAGTCCGAGACGATCATACATCTTGCGGAACGGTTAGCACACAGTCGGTGATCCGGGAGTAGGAACAAATTTCTCCTAGAAAATCCTCTGTTGGGGAAAGTGGATGCCCCAGAAGAAAAAAGACACCAGAAAATCAACGCTACGACACTCGGTAGACGTTCATGGGACGAATATCAAGGTTCTTCTTTGTGGTCGGCCATAAAACGCAGTCCAATGACTAAGGCTACCACTATCGCGATGCCGCCAATAATCCACAGCATAATCATGCCCTCCGGTTCGAATTAGTTGTGGAAAAAACCCTACTTCTCATTATGATATCATACTTCGTTTTCGGGTGTCGCGGGAGAGGGAACACTCACCCTGTGTGTCCGCACCGCGTTCAGTGTATCGGATAATTTGGTTTGGGCGGTTTCGGCGAGGGTATTAGCGACGGCAAATAATAAGGCGCTGGTAGCGGTAAGCGAGGAAATTAAGGACGAACTGGCGCCAATTCTGGGCGATGCTTCGTAGGCGTATACATAAATCGGCAAGTCTGCGAGCTTGGAGAGAGGGTTTTTCCGATCGAAGCGGGTAAGAGCTGTGACAAAGGCCCCCCGTTTGCGGGCGAGTTGCGTCAATTCGAGTACTTCGGCGGTTTCTCCGGAATAGGATACAGCCAGAAATATGTCGGCCGGGGAAAGTTGACCCACAATAGTAGCCATAATATGAAAATCTTCTGACCAAAACACCGGCAGCCCCAATCGCCACAGTTTTTGCTGAAAATCTTTGACCACGATGGCCGAAGCCCCGATACCATAGGCGGCAATCCAACGTGCGAGTTTGATGCGGTTGACCACCCGGTCAATATCGCTTTCACGCATGTCGTTAAGGGTTCGGTTAATACCCATAACCGTCTGACGTTTAAGGGAATGAATAGCACCCGACAACGAAGTATTGGGATCAATTTCCAGAAACCGAGAGTCGGGCGGACGATCTTCACGGGCGATATCGGCTACGACGGAGACTTTTAGAGCTTGGTATCCGGAAACTTGAATCGATTTGCACAGTCGGATTACGGCGGCCTGGCTGCTTCCGGTTATATGCGCCAGATCTTTTACGGTCAGATCCACCAATTGCCTGGGATTTTCAAGGATCCAGCGGGCAATCCGCGCTTCCGAATTAGCCAGGGTCGGCAGGGTGCTGCTGAGGCGGTCAAGAACACCGGAAATAGCCACTTGCCAGCCTCCTCTTAGTATTTCGGGGATTCTTCTTATTGACACTCTCCACGCCTCAAGGCGGGGAATTCTTACGAGAAACTCACCGCAGTGAGCTTTACTCGCAAGGGGTTTGCCAAAAGCCCCCTAACCACAGCCTCACCACCGGTGAGGCTGTGGTTACTTTTGCGTAGAATGTTCGCCGCTCCGTTCACATCGGCATTCAGTGTACGCCCATCTTTCGCCCGGTAGAGTCCGCGTTTTACACGTTTGCCACTAAATGTGACGTCTTGGTGTGTGCCGTTCCAGACGGGAAGTGCGTCACCATCAAGAAAACTGGCTTTTGACGTGTACGATTCTTCCTGTTCAATGCATCGCAATCCGTAACGCGCACACAGGTTTTCGAGTTGATGGCGCAGTTGCCCATGTGGAATCTGCACAAAGTTCTGATTGTTGCGCTGGCCCATGTTTGCGTCACGTTTCCAATCAGGATTGTAGCCAACAACAATGGTGCCAATCGCATGATTCAGGCAGTAATTCACGATGTATCGTGCGGACTTCATCAGGTAATCGTGCACTTGGTTATTGCGATTCATCGTGATCCGCGCCATCTGTTCAGAACGCGGGTTCTTTTGCTGATCAAGGATGGACTGCAACGTGGCCATTCTTGCATTGTACTGATGGTTCAGGGATTTTAAGTGTTTTCCGTCGAGGATGAACGACGACCCATCGGTACTGTTCGTGCAAGTGGCAAGGTTATCAAGCCCTAAATCAATAGCGAGCGCCTTGTCTGGTGACAGAGTAAGTGGTGGCTCTTCAATCGTTTCATAGACAAATTGCACGGTGAAGAATTGTGCCTTCTCCACGGGAATGATGCGGACTTCTTTCACCGTCTTGCCTTCCAACCGTGAAGGAAACGGAATGCGGATTCTCTCCAAGTCAGGATGCACCCGTTGAAACTCGCGCGACATCGGGACTTGAAGATATCCATCCTTGATCACAATGGCATTGGTAGACAAGATGAGCGGAAAGTAATCATGCTTATCCAGGTAATGCGGAATACGCACATCATGATAGCGATACTCGCCACGCTTTGCCTTCTTGAGAAGGTTGAAGAACGAACGGAAGGAACGGTCTACCACCTTGAGAATTTGTTGACTTACACCCGCTTGAAGTAAAGCATAGTTTTCGTTATCCTTCACGGCTTGGTAATTCGATTCGTACCGCAAAAAACGGCCTTCCATAAAAAAATATTGGCGAATCGAATACAGGCCCACGTTGTAGAGATTCTTCGCATACCGACACATTTCACGCAAGGCATCGTATTCGGTCTTCGTTAGGCCTTTAATCTGATTGCTTTGTGTCAGGTACACCAGAACCACCGTCTTTCTATATAGACATTATATAGCGAGTTGTTAGCTGAGATCAACTCAAACTTTCACTTGACCGCGAGTGCCTGATATCCCCATCGCTAAAGCGAGGAGTTTTACGGCGCGTTCGATATTTTTATGAATTGTGCCAACTTGTTCTGAATTTTTGTTTCAGGTTATTGGTTGGACTTTTGAAATATGATAACATAAAACCGGTCACTTCCATAGCGTTATGCACCAAAAAACAGAGGTAAGGCCGTGTATTGTAATTTTTGTCGGAAAATTGTGTGACTTTTAGAGTTTTTGTCTACCCATACTCATTAAGGAGAGAATTTTATGAAGAAACTCTCAAAGCTGGCCTTGGTTGCCGGCATAGGTGTACTGGCGGCAGGATGCGGAGCATCTCCTACCAAAAGCGCTTCCTCCTCTACATTCACCACGATCGATGAATTTCACCCTATTACGTCGGGTGCGCCGTTAAATCCTTTCAATACAAGTGGCAACAACTGGTTTGGATTCGATCAAATGCAACTGGGATGGACAACAAATTCACCGACCAACCCCAATGCCTTTTTCCCGGGTCTTGCTCAAAAATGGAAAATTTCCAATGGGGGAAAGACGGTAACTATCTGGCTGCAGCCGGGAGCGAAGTGGTCCAATGGGAAACCCGTTACCGCCCAAGATATTAAGGCGTCGATGGCTGCGGCATTTACCCAAGGCACAGCCCAGTCCTTTTATTTGGGCAGTGTCAAAGTCCTTTCTTCTACAGAAGTGCAATTGAATCAGGTGCCTGGGCAGAATTATAATTTGTTTTTCAATAATCTCATGCAGTCGCCCATTATCCCGGCCTTTGAATATGACAAAGTATTGGGCTCGAATATTTGGACTATTATAAATGAATCCCTTTATAGTGGCACAAATTCGGCTAAGATGGCCTTGGCCAAGAAGGCCGAAACCCAACTGACCAATTTAGGAAAGACAGTTTCGGCCTTCGCACCCCCCAAAGATATTTCGTCAGGGCCTTTTGTGCTGAAAAATCTGAATCCGGGAGAAGCTCTTCTGGTGAAAAACCCGGACTTCTATGATGCCAAAGCCATTCATGTCAAGCAAGTGGTGTTTCGCAATTATACAGGCAACCAGCAAATATGGAACTATCTCATTGGCGGTCAACTGGATATGGCCCCTTTCACGGCAATGCCATCGAATATTCTGAATCAGGTGCTCAAAACCAAGGGAAACGTCAAAGTGGTGTCTCCCTCCTATGTGGGCGCGGCATTGGCGTTTAACCAGGGTATATATCCTTACGGCATTCCTAACGTGCGCTATGCTTTGGCTCATCTCATCAACCGTCAAGCGGTTCAGAAAGTGGCGGAGCCTGTAGTCGGCACGGTATCCAAATATTCAGATGGCATGGTGGATGCCGCGAGTGCAAAATGGTTGACACCTTCTCAGATCAAACAGCTTAACCCTTATAGCTATAACCCCTCACTGGCCGCGCATGAATTGGAAAAAGCCGGATTTCACAAAGTGAATGGGCAATGGATGATGCCCAATGGCAAGCCTTGGACCGCAACCATTTATACCGTTAACGGCTTTAGTGATTGGATTGAGGCATCTAAGGTGATTGCCAGCGAAATGTCGGCCTTTGGAATTCCCACACATCCGTCGATTGTGAGCAGCTACTCCCAATATCTAAAGGAAATCGCTTTGGACAAATATCCCATAGCCTTTTGGCTCAATGCCTTAGGTCCTGAAGCCTATCCCACCTTTCAACGGATTTGGGGCACGAATGACGGTTATAACGTGGTCGGTGGCCATCTCGTCCGTTATCCTTACAGCAATACCACGGAAGGAAACTGGCTGGATACCCCCTCTACCGTTAAACTGCCTGACGGGCAAGTGGTCAATCCCGGCAAGCTTACTTATTCCTTGAACAGTCTCACCCCCAGCCAACAAAGACCGGTCGTGCAAAAACTGGCCTTGGCGGCCAATGTCAGTTTGCCCATGATTACCTTATGGAACTATACTAACGTCCAGTTTGTTAACACGACGCGGTTTACCGACTTCCCGGTTCATAATTCCGGATTGCTTGATAACCCGGCAGGAGTGTGGATGACACAAGGTTATGTCAGGCCGAAATAACCGGCGCCGAGGGGTGCCGGTGAAAGGCCTTATCGTTTTCTGGTGTAAAGAAGGAGAATCGCATGCAAATTCTGATTCGCCTCGTCAAGAGAATTTTAGCGGGGATCGTCATGGTTCTGGCCGTGGCGTCTTTCACATTCTTTTTGGTGCGGTTGATGCCCGGAAATCCGGTAGCGGCAAAATACAACGAGTTGATATTACGCGGTATGACACCGGTGCAAGCCATGGATCAAGTGCGCGTGATGTATGGCTTTATTCCGCATCAACCCTTGTGGCAGCAATATTTGCTCTACATTAATCAAATCCTTCATTTCAACCTCGGTCGCTCCATTTCCTATGATGGAGTTCCGGTGCTTCACATCATTTTGGGAGCGGCTCCCTGGACCATTATTTTGGTGTTAACGGGGGTTGTGGCCAGTTTTGTGGTCGGCGTTTTGGCAGGGGTGATTGCGGCGATTAAGCGCACATCGCCTACGGGCAGTGTGCTTTCTATCTCCGGATCCATTCTTCACGGCATTCCGCAATTTGTCATGGGTCTCTTCCTAGCCTATGTTTTTACCACCTTGTGGGTGATATTGCCCTTTGGTGCGCCTTATAACGCAGCCTTGTCGCCCGGATTCAATTGGCCGTTCATCTCGTCTTTGCTGCGTCACGCGGTGCTGCCCGTGGCCACCTACGCCCTGTCCAGTTACGGGGGCTGGATGCTGACTATGAAGTCCAGTGTGATCACCGTGTTGGGAGACGATTTCATTCTCGCTTCCGAACTCAGGGGACTCAAATCGTCCACACAGGTGAAATATATTGCCCATAATGCCATTCTTCCGTTATTTACGGTCTTTGCTCTGTCCATCGGTTTTATGTTCGGCGGTTCTATATTTATTGAAGATATTTTTGATTATCCGGGACTCGGGAATTTACTCTTGCATGCGATAAATTCCCGGGATTACCCACTGATGAGCGGGGCCTTTCTTTTGATTACGGTAGCCGTCATTGTCTCGAATATCTTCGCTGATTTTCTGTATTCCGTTGTTGACCCCAGAATCCGGAGGTGATGGGAAATGTCTGCGGCCGAATCAACTTCGATATCACCCCAGAGGCCCCCTGTTCCAAAGACTCACCCGGCTTTTCTCCATACGGCCTGGCATGTCATTGTGAAAAAACCGGCGCGCCTTGTGGGACTTGGCATTATTTTCTTTTTCGCGTTAATGGCCATTGTGGGACCCTATCTCTATCCTCATCAATTGCCTATTAACCCTAACGCCATTTACGCGCCGATTAGTTGGAAATATCCCTTGGGCACGGACTTTGAAGGGACAAGCAATTTGGCTCTTATTATAACCGGCGCCCGCTATGTACTATTTGCGGCATTTATGGCAGCCATCTTCACTGTGGTGATAGGAACTGTCTTAGGGTTGGTATCGGGTTATTATCTCGGATGGTCCGACTCCGTCATTATGCGGATTACCGACTTTATCTTGACCATTCCCGGTTTCCCTTTGCTGGTGGTCTTGTCCACGGTGTGGAATTTCGGCCAGCCTGTGGCCATGGGATTTGTGTTGGGTATCACCGGATGGGGCGGATTGGCTCGGGCAGTGAGATCACAGACATTATCGCTCAGGGAGCGGGGATTTATCGAAGCCGCCCAGAGTCTCGGATTGTCCAGATCGCATATTTTGTTTAGAGAAATTCTTCCTAACATCGGATCCTATATTGCCATGAATCTTTTGTTGGCCGTCACCGGCAGTATTTATGCGGAAGTCGGTCTTTTCTTCTTAGGGGTCGTTCCCTTTCAAGTCAACAACTGGGGCGTGATGCTGAACCTTGCCGTCTTTTCTGCCGGAGCCATGTCTAGTGTTCAAGCCTTGCCGTATTTGCTTTCTCCTTTGATCGCGTTGTTGGTCTTGACTTTAGGCGTCGTGCTGTTTTTGGATGCTGTCGATGAACTCTTCAATGCTCGCTTAAAGGAGGCATAGTTTTGGCTCAGGAATTCGAAGCCTTAGACATTCGGCCCCGAGGTATTCAGATCAGCAACCTAAGCGTGAGTTATCAAACGCAAACGGGTGACATTCCGGCTGTTAACGGGGTGAATATGTCTATTGCCCCCGGCAAAATTACCGGAATCATCGGCGAATCCGGTTCGGGGAAATCCACCTTGGCCATGGCTTTGATGAATGCGGTGCCGAGGCCCGGCCGAATTATGGGTGGTTCTGTGATGGTGGACGGAATAGGGGACATGCTGACGATTGACAAAAAGAATCGGCGCAAGGCCAGAGGCCGTCATATTGCCTTTGTCTTTCAAGCCTCGCAAAATTCTTTGAATCCGCTGCGTCGTGTCGGCTCTCAGGTGATGGATTTGGGGCGATCACACAATGTTAAGGATTTGCGGGCCTTGATTCAGAGAGCTAAAGAATTGTTGGGACAGATGGGGCTGGATGCCGACCGTGTTTTGATGTCCTATCAGCATGAGCTGTCGGGGGGAATGCGGCAACGTGTGGGCATTATGTTGGCGCTGGTATTGGATGCCCAAGTGGTTATTTTGGACGAACCGACAACGGCCCTAGACATGATTTCTCAGGCCTCGGTCCTCGAGATCGTTCGAAATATCCAAGAAGAACGTCGTCTGACCACCATATTGATTAGTCACGATATGGGGGTGGTGGCTGATCTGGCTGATTATGTCGCGGTGATGTATGCCGGTGAGTTAGCCGAGGCGGGACCGATCGAAGAGGTCCTGGCTCATCCCCTGCATCCTTACACCCAAGGTTTGATTAAAGCCATTCCCCGTGTCACGGGACCTTTGGATCAGGCCGTGGCGCTAGCGGGACAGCCTCCCGATCTTCGCGCCCTTCAGGTTTCCGGTTGTTTATTTGCCAGTCGATGCCCCAAACGAGTGCCGAGTTGTGAGGAGTCCAGACCACAATATGAGGCTCGGGGCGTGGATCATTATGTCGCATGTTTTCGGGTGAATGATCATGATTGAAGTGAAAAATCTGGTTAAGGTCTTCGGAGCCAAAAAAGGGCTTTTGGGACATGATGCCATAACAGCGGTGGCGGGGGTCAGTTTTTCGGTTCCCGAAGGAGGATCCCTATCTTTGATAGGTGAGTCGGGATCGGGGAAAACAACAATTGGGCGAATCTTGGCCGGGTTGGAAAGTCCCACTTCGGGAGAAATCATCATCCAGGGAACCCATGTGACGAAACTTCTTCCGGCTGAAAGGCACAAATTCTTGCGACGAGTGCAACTGATTCAGCAAGATCCGTATCAAGCCTTGAACCCGGCAAGGACTATCGAACAGGCGTTGGAGGACCCTTTAAAAGTCATGGCCCGCGAACAGGGCAAAGATGAGCGATGGATTTTGAGCCGGATGCATGACGTGTTGTTAAGGACCGGCATTGAGCCGGGCGTGGTCTTGAATAAATATCCGCATATGCTCTCGGGGGGACAGCGCCAGCGTATTGTGATTGCCCGCGCTCTGACGGTCGATCCGAAGGTGCTGATCGCAGACGAAGCCGTATCAATGATTGACGTTTCCCTCAGGTTGGGCGTTTTGAAGTTGCTCAAGGAGTTGCGTGAACAATTTGGGATTGCCCTCATTTTTATTACGCATGATGTGGCCTCTGCCCGCTACGTCGGCCAAGAGGGCAAATTGTTCGTCATTTACAAAGGTACGATTATTGAATCCGGTCCGACTGATGACGTCATTACTCAGCCATATCATCCCTACACCCAGGCTTTATTAAGTGCTGTACCGGTACTCAAAGGACTGGAAGATCCCGGACCCGACCGCTTTATTCCTTTACGTGGAGATGACCGGGAAATCATAGCCGATACAAGCTGTCTTTATCAACCCCGGTGCCCCTTTGCCCAAGCGCAGTGCAGCGAAACGCGTCCCGTGTCTCAAGGCCTTGAACACACCTATGCCTGCCATTTTCCGGTGATCAGACGGGTTGTGGCCACGGCGCGGGGCGAAAGAATATAGTCGATCCGGGTGGACTTGGAATACAGTAATTTTGAGCGGGTAATTTGATGCACGAATCTATGGGGATACTCAAGAATCTAATTGTTCCAAGGCGGAAAATACGAGGAGGAAGTTCGTGGCGGATCGATTTCATGATGTGAGACAAGTTATCCACAACGCCATTCAAGAGGGATTGATACCGGGAGCAGTGGCTCAAATCGGGCGAATGGACCAAGTCCTCTGGCAAGATCACGAGGGGGAGGCCCAAGTCTTGGCACAGCACCGGTCCATGGAAGCCGACACCATCTTTGATTTGGCGTCCTTGACCAAAGTTGTTGCGACTTTGCCTGCCGTGCTCTTATTAATGCAAGAGGGAAGCATAGCGTTAAGTTCTCCTTTGTCGCACTACTTTCCAGCTTTTCAGACTGGAATGAAATCTCAGGTACGGATTTTTCACTTACTGACGCACACCGCAGGTTTAATATCTCACCAACCTTTTTACCGTCTGACAAAAGACTCTCAGGAAATTATAAAAATGGCAGCAGACGAACCTCTAGTCTTCGAACCGGGTGAGAAAGTGTCATATAGCGATCTGGGCTTTATATTGTTGGGGGCACTGGTGAGCAAAATCACAGGAGAAGATCTGGCCACTTTTTGTACCTCTCGAATATTCGAGCCGATGGGCATGACCAAGACCCGGTTTATTCCTTCTGATCCATCCGGAAATTTTGCGGCGACTGAATTTAATGACAATCGGGTTTTATCGGGGGTGGTTCATGATGAAAACGCACGGGCCATGGGTGGAATAGCGGGTCATGCGGGATTATTTGCCCCAGCCGAAGATTTGGTCCCATATTTGGCGATGTGGACGGGAGAAAAAGGGGTGTTGGGAGAAATTGTCAAAGAAACGGCGATAAAATGCCAGACGCCGGGACGAAACGGAAATCGCGGGTGGGGCTTTGTTCTCCGTGGGGACAGTTATGATATTGCGGGGGACTTATGGCCGTCGACCACGGCCAGTCATACAGGGTTTACCGGAACTTCTCTGGTGTTTGACCGTCCATCGGGGTATTGGGCCGTGTTATTAACCAATCGGGTCCACTTTGGCAGGCAAGTTGACATCCAAGACTTTCGACGCCGTTTTCATAATGCGGCAGCGGTTGCGTTATTTGGTTAATAACTGTGAGAAGGTACCCAAAATGAGAAGTCAACCGATTCTCTGCCATAGCTTGTCGGAAGCCGACTTCCTAAGAAGGGGCCCGGCGCCGTCAAGACAGACGGCGCGAGGGGAGATCTTGTGTCTTGATAATCCCCATATTCGAGGGAGAGAGAAGTCGAATGAAGGCGGAAGGATCACTCTTTGCGGTGTGAAGATGAGAGGAAGGGAGAGGCTTTCATGTCGGATGATTATTTAAGGCGATTAATCGGTCAAATCATGATTTGCGGTTTTCCCAGCCCTTATCTTGATCCCCAAGTTCAGGAATTGATTAGGGAGTATCATGTCGGCAATATCATTCTCTTTGCACGCAATATTCTATCCTATGGTCAAATTGCGGAACTCACCGGAACCTTGCAAAAACTGGCACGAGACAATGGGCAGACAACACCTCTGATCATTGCTACCGACCAGGAAAACGGTATGGTCTCCCGCCTTAGCCCAGACATCCCGGGATTGCCGGGCAATATGGCACTGGGGGCAGCCCAAGATGCCAATCTGGCCTATGATGCCGGAGTCATGACAGGAAAATTTTTGCAACGTGCGGGAATCAACATGAATTTGGCTCCCGTGCTCGATATCAACAATAATCCCTTAAACCCGGTAATCGGTGTGCGTTCGTTCGGTGATACGCCTTTAGAGGTAGGGTCTATGGGCTTGGCTATGGTTCAGGGTCTTGAGAAGTCAGGTGTTCTGGCTTGCGGTAAGCATTTTCCCGGACACGGGGACACGTATTTGGATTCGCACCGCGATTTGCCGCATATCGGTCATGATCTCAAACGCATGCACCGCTTTGAGCTGATTCCCTTTAAGGCGGTCATTGATAAAGGGATTGCGGCGATTATGACGGCGCACGTTGTCTTTGATCAGTTGGATCCCCTTCATCCAGCGACCTTATCCCCACAGGTTCTGGGAGGTTTATTGCGCGACACCTTAGGTTTTGGGGGAGTGATAACTACAGACTGTCTCGAAATGGCGGCGATTTCCGGTACCGTAGGCGTGGGTCCTGGGGCTGTTATGGCATTGGCGGCCGGGGCGGATATGATCATGGTGTCTCACCGTTTAGCATGGCAGAAAGAAGCTATGAATGCCATTTATGAGGCACTAACTCAAGGTGTTCTCCCTCTCTCTCGTCTGGAAGAGGCCGGGGAGCGGATTGCCCGGTTAAAGACGAGGGTCAGCTTGCCCGCAGAATATCCAGTTGGGGAGATGAAGGGAGATCTGACCCGTGCCTTGAATTTGCAGGAGGAGTTGTCGCTTAAAGCCTTAAACTGTCTTTATGACCAAGGAGAGGAACAGGGTTCGAGTCAGCCGATTCCTTTTCCGTCACCCACTTCCGTTTATTTCATGTATGATGCAAATGTGCCGCCGATGATGGTTCAAGGGCCTATGCCCGCAAAGGCGTTAACCGATTCCTTGCGTTTATTGTGGGAAGATGTGAGAATCCAGGTGTCGACCGTGGATGAGGCCATGGCCCTTACGGATAAGCTCTCTCATTACGATTGGCTGATTTATCTTTCATCGGGATTGACAGCTCCGGATGAAAACCTGGGGACATTGCTTAGTGATCATCCGCATTCGGTGGTGTGGCTTGTGCGTACACCCTATTTATTTCCATGGTTTAAGAATCATGGGGCGAAACGCGTCTATGCTCTTTATGAAAACACCCCATGGATGATGAAGGCGGCCTTGCGGGCACTTTTGGGACAAGGAGCCTGGGGAAGACTGGCGGTTCGTGTCGAGGACTATCCCGCCGGTTACAAGGCATATGGAGGCACAATGAGGACGACGAGGTGAATGTGGTGAAGATTGAAATTTTTGACCGAATAGAAAGGCTGGCCGAACGGGTTTCGGATCTCCTGGCCCGTCAGCTCGAAGTTTCTCCCGATTCTCGGATGGGACTGGCTACGGGAGCCACCATGGTGCCGATTTATGAGGAAATGGTTCGACACGTTCAACAAAATCGCTTAAATCTCTCCGGTGTCAGAACCTTCAACCTGGATGAGTATGTGGGTCTTGGCGAATCGGATGCCGGATCATTCCGAAGATTTATGCGCATGAATTTATTTCAGCCGTCGAAGATGTCTCCCGGGCAAAGTTTTTTCCCTTGGCCGGATTTTGCCCCCGAATTTGCCGCATATGATGACTTTATTGACACTTCAGGGGGAATAGACTGGCAAATTTTAGGTATCGGACGCAATGGACACATTGGATTCAACGAACCTCTGACACCGTGGAACAGTAAGACCCATGAGGTGATTCTTACTGATGACACCCGATATGCCAATCGACAAGCCTTTGAAGGCGACTGGCGCAAGGTTCCGACCAAGGCTGTCACGATGGGCATCGAAACCATTTTTCGAGCCAGAACCATTATTTTAGTGGCATTGGGGAACCAAAAGAGAGCGATTTTGGCTCAGGCTCTTCATGGTCCTGTGAGTCCCGAAGTGCCCGCTTCGATTTTGCAGGAACACTCGCGGGCGATTGTCTTATGCGATCGTGCGGCCGGATCCCTTTTGGACAAATAAGTTGTCTTTAATCTGTGGGGTGGCGCACGGTGATTATGTCCTCCCATTTTTTTTGCAAATGGGAGGCGTGGAAGGATCAGTGGGTTTCTGGTCCTTTAGCTGCGTCTCGAAAGGGATTCTTACTTCCTGATATTCCGAGGATAACCTGCTGTTTAATGGGTTCGAAACCAGGCCTTAGCCATAGGGCCCTATTCCTGCTTGTGATATCATAAATCCATTGAGCACTGGGAGTACTTTAGTTAGAGGAACAATGAGAAACCAGAAGAATCGCAGGGGAAGGGCAGGGAATGGCATGGGATCGGTGTTTTCGCGAATTGTGAAGGGTGAAGTGCCCAGTTTTCGGGTTCAGGAAAATGAACGTTTCTTAGCTTTTTTGGATATTCGCCCCGTGACGCCGGGACACACCCTGGTGGTGACAAAAGAAGAAGTGGATCATTTTTTTGACATGAAGGAGGAACTTTTGCAAGAAATTCTGGTGTTTGCCAAGCCTATATCCCGTGCATTACAGCAGGTGACCGGCTGCGAAAGGGTTGCGGCCGTCGTGGCCGGATTTGACGTAGCTCATGCGCATTTGCATTTGATACCGGCTTCGTCGATGTCCGATTTGGATTTTCGAAACCAGGCCTCCAGCACTCCCCAAGAATTAAGCGAGATGGCGAGTAAAATCAAGCAGGCCTTATCATGATAAAAACCCGTGTCCAAGAACTTTTACATATCAGAATGCCTATCATTCAAGGAGGCTTAGCCTATCTCGCCCGTGCTTCTTTAGCGGCCCAAGTATCTATTGCCGGGGCCTTGGGACAGATTACCGCCACCACTTTGGACACTCAAGAGGACTTGCGCCGGGAAATCCGACAGCTGCGAGAGATCACGGACAAGCCTTTTGGGGTAAATTTTGCAATGGGACATCGCCCGATTGACGATTTATTGGAAGTCGCCCTAGAAGAGCGGGTGCCGGCCATCTCTCTGACCGGCGGGAATCCTAAGCCCTATGCTCCCCGCATTGTGAACCAAGGCATTCCTCTGATTGTGCTGACTGCGGGAGTCAGAGCGGCCAAAAATGCCGAACAGTTGGGGGCATCTATTGTGGTAGCGGTTGGTGTGGAAGGGGGCGGACACTTAGGACGAGACGACACGAGCACCATGGTTTTGACCCGCCGGGTTGTACAATCGGTACAGATTCCGGTAGTGGCATCCGGAGGGATTGCAGATGGGCAGGGGCTGGTCGCGGCCTTGGCGTTAGGAGCCGAGGGAATCGAGATGGGAACCCGATTTGTAGCCACCGTGGAGTGTCCGGCTCATCCCTCTTATAAAGAGCGTTTAGTGGGTACTCAGGAAAACGAAACCCGTATCATTGAAAAATCAATTGGTCTGCCCGGACGGGTTTTGCCTTCTCCTTATGTCGACACCATCCTGGCGCATGAACCGGCGTCCTCATTGGAGGAACTCTTGCCATATATCTCCGGGGATAAAAACCAAAGAGCTGCTCTGGAGGGATTATGGGATCAAGGATTTGCCTGGGGAGGACAAGCCACCGGATTGATTGAAGACATTCCATCGGTTCAAGAACTTATGAACCGTATTGAAAAGCAAGCCGAGGAGACTTTTAGACGGCTTAACATCTCATGGCTTGATTCTTAGACCCAAGGGCAAGAACCAACACAGAATATATGCTTGACGAGAGTTCTGCCATGATTTTATCAATCAACGGTTCAATTCTTGCATAGTGGAAGATTCAACGAGAAAATTTTTGTGGTGAAAACCGATAATATGGATTAATGTGTGGCACGAGTGTCAAGATCTCCTGGGGCCGGAACGGATGAGATGGGGACGGATGGCATCAATTGGATGAGACGATACATCAGTGGCAGGATAAATGTTGAATGCGAATAGCGATGATTGCCGATGCGGGAAGTGTTCATACCAAGAGGTGGGCCGAGGGCCTGGCCGCCAAGGGACACGTGATTCATCTATGGTCGCCGAGGCCTTGGGACCATTTTGATGAGGGGCAGGTCTACCTTTTACCCTCCCCCTTGACGTTCAAACGTGATGTGCCCAAAGCCGTCCGACAACTCCGCCGTGAAGTGAAAAGGTTCAGGCCGGATGTGGTGCATGCCCACTATATTTCCCACTATGGGCTTTTAGCGGCCTTGGCCAAACTCTCACCACTTGTCTTGTCAATATGGGGAGCGGATATTGAATGTTTTCCCCGGCGTTACGGAATGTTAACAAGTAATTTAACGCGGTGGATTTTGGCGCAGGCCACCGCTGTTACTTGTTCGAGTGCATATTTGGGACAAAGAAGCGCCCTGTACACACCAAGGCCCATTCATATCATCCCTTTCGGCATAGATTTGACGCGCTTCTGCCCACAACCTCCCAACAATGGACCCCTGCGGTTTGTTATTAATAAAGCGTTGGAAGATGTCTATGGGATAGATTTGATTCTTGAAGCCTTGAGAGAGGTGAAAGGCCCTTATAGCGGGCGCATCTTAGGAGAAGGAAGCAGGAAAAAAGTTTTAAAGGACATGGCCGCAACCTATGGACTAAACGGTCGTATCGAGTGGATGGGAAAAATCGAGCCGGAAAAGCTGCCCGGCACATTAGCTTGGGCTGATGTGGGTTTTTACGCTTCCCGGCGCGAGTCCTTTGGGGTTGCACCCTTGGAAATGATGGCTTTGGGTCGAACGGCCATTGCCCACCGCCTCGGAGGGCTGACTGAAGTGATCCGAGAGAAGGAAACGGGTCTTTTCGTGGAACCCATGGATATTGAAGCTTGGCGCCAGGTTATACAATGGGCTGTGGATCACCCCGATATAATTCGGGAAATGGGTGTTCTGGGTCCGTCATGGGTTGCAAGCCGTTTCAATTTCCACGACAATTTAACTGCCATGATCACGCTATACGAACAGGTAGCCCAATTTTGAAAGTCGCGACCTTGTCCCTAAAGTGTCAGACGAATAAGGGCCAACCACAGAGAAGATCGGTCCCGCAAGGGAAGAAAAGTCGAGGAAGGTAGGAAAAATTTTTATGGATATTGTCCTGGTCAGTGTCGATCGTTCGAATCCCGATCTCGTTATCGCCAATACCTCAGTGGATTTATTGTATTGCCGCGTGGTCATACCGAAGGAAGCACTTCAGGCATTAGGTTATTCCGCTTTTCGTCCCAAGATCATCCGGCCTGTTATCGACGCAGTTATCAAGCGCCAAATTGCACGCCATGACGGAAAGCTGCCGCTCGGCGGCATTGTCGTGGACAAAAACGATTTGGAGGGACTCCCCCGTCTTGAAAATTAAGGGGGTGCTCCGTCCACGGCATAATAACGCCCTCGAAAGAATAACAAAGGGCCGTCATGACTGAGTACCTTCAGTTCCTCTACCCGGCAGATGACGAGATCATGATCGCCTTGGGAATACACCTCGGCGATTCGCACAGCCAGAAAGGCCAGAGCATCGGCCAAATAGGGAATGCCGTTTTGGGCGCGTTGAAGATGAAGCCCTTCAAAAGGATCGGAAGCCGGATTTGGCTGCGCAAATAGCTGGCTTAAGGATTTTTGGGTGTCTTTGAGAATGCTGATGGTTAACGCGCGGTTTTGAGAGATGGCCCGGCGCATTCTGGCTTGGTGATCTACCGCAAACAAAATGAGCGGCGGGTCCAAAGAGACGGACGTAAAGGAGTTGGCCGTCATGCCATGAATAGATCCGGCGATTTCCGCAATGATAACCGTGACGCCCGTGGCAAAATGTCCTAAAATCTCGCGATAGTTTTTGCTGTCCATAACCGTTCCTTTCCAGGTGACGACATCATGGTATCATGAGGGAACGAAAAAGAAAATGACATCGGCTATCAATCGATGAGCCGACTCGCTTTGCCCTCCTTATTGGCCCAAGTCAAACCCCTTCGTCTGTGGTGAAAGACAGACGGATGGCGTGGGTGGCAACGATGTTATGGACGAGATCGGATAGAATCTGTGGCACGGCTGTCTTGTTTTGGGTATGTGTCGCCCTAGTTGCCCGAGGGCAACTAGGGGCAGTGATTCGAGATAATAGGGATCATCGCCCTGTTGATTTTAGGCGGCAAGTTTTCTCATCCATGACGACTCAACTTCGCTTTGTGTGTGGCGGCATTTTGCCCACACTCAAGGTGAGTGAGCGAATCGTGTGCGTGGGACCATTGTGCGTGATTCCTCCGACAATCCAGATCCGGTGGCTCAGAACACCGACTCCGAAATGAGCCGACGCCACCGGCAAATGGAGGGGCGTCTTAATGACACCCTTTTGAGTGACGAGCCAGATGGAAGAAAGAAGCTGTCCCGAACTTTTCTCCCCGCCCAATAACCAAAAGTGGCGGTGGCTATAGACGAGACGGGAACCTTGTATGCCGTAGGGAAGATGCAAAGTCGTCAACAAATGATGGGAAAGGAGCCCATAAATCCAAATATCGGAGTTGAATTCTCCTCCCGCCAAGGTGCCGCCTGCCACAATGAGAAAATTTCCTCCAACTGCGGCTGTGGGATTTTCTACCGCCACGGGCAATAATCCCCAGGAGTGAAATGATCCTGACGCCTCTGTCATTTGGTAAATACGGTCGGACAAGGTGTTTTGGGAGGCACCTCCCAAAACAAACAGATCGGATCCGGAGGGAGACAAGGCGGCGGCAGCCCGGTTCAAAGGGGTCGGCAAGAAATTCGTATACGTGCGATTGCTCTCGAGATTCAAGGCACTCTTTTGAATGGTGTGTCCTTTCATGCCCCCCGACCACCACGCCATATTTTGTGCCCAAATTAAGTTACCTCCGGAAAAAATAACCGGAGAGGGTCCTTGGACCAGTCCTTGGGGTGTGATGGACACGGATAATCCGGATCCATATTGGTGGGTGATGCCGACAACTATCAGGCTATTGTCTACTGTGAGGGCTTGCAGATCACTGAGACTTTGGGGCAAAGAAAAGGGGAGAGTGTTTGAATGAATGTGGAATATTAAAGATGCCGCCGTCTTTTTTCCTAAGAGGGCAATCGGCTTATGAGTAGGGGAAGAACCAAATGCGACCATGAATACCAAGACTCCCAGGCCGACGACGCAAGCCAGAAAAACAAAGAATCGGGGACGAACCCGTCGGTGGGACGATCCGATCATGAGAGTCATGAGCCTTTAACCTCACAGCTTTCAATTTGGTCTAAGTACAAGGTCATGACCTCGTTCTCACGCGTTACTCCATTTAAGGCGAAGGGATCAATGTCAATCGGGCGCAAGACAATCGATTCCACTTCAGATTTATTCTGAGGGCGGAAGTGGACCAAGAGCGTGTTTTTAGCTTCAATGAGGGTACGGATTTGGCGGCTGAGTCCTAAGGGATTGCCTTGCTGTACTGTGTGGCGGCGGCTTTCCTCGACCTGTTCTTCATAGTCTAAGTGCAGCTCTTGGTTCGGTTTTTTGCTGGTGTCGGTATCCACTTCATTCACGACAGGAATAATGGGGATCCCTGATCGTTCCAGAGAGCGGACGACAGATCTCACGTCTGCGTAATCGAAAATCAGATCGGTGGGGGACAGTCTTTGGATAATTTTTTTGCCCAAGATACGTTCAGCCTGCACGGAGTCGTCGGCAGATTGGCTGTGGAGCACCGTGGCTCGAAGCAATTGATGACGAGTGAGTTGGCGGAACCAATCACGAATATTATGTTCCAGATTGCCGGGAATGGGGACGCGAGCCATATCCTTCAAACGGTGAACATATGTTTCAGCATCCCATCCGTCCAGGACGGCTGTGACAATGCTGTGGCGGCTAATGTGGTAGACTCGCATTTGATCGTATTTCTTGATTTCGGCCATTCCGTCAATGTCCCACAGCGTGGACAATACACTGTCGGGGGGTGCCAAGACATCTCCGGTGGGTTCAATGATGAGAGTCTTTTCGGTTAAAGGTTCCAATTGTCCCTTATTCCAGCCGTAATAGTAAGGACTCGTCAAACGCCACAGATGTTGGTCGCGATATTCCCATATCCCTAAATCGGCCATGGTTCTGAGATAATAAGACAGGCTATAGACATCGTAAGCTGCAGGAATACGGCGGCTCTTGGCCCATTGCACCAGATTGGACAAATCAAGCCATTGATCGGGTTCTAAAAGGGAAGCCAGAGCCAAGGTAATGATTTGAAAAGGCAGGCCGTGCTGCAGGGCGTACTGCAGAATGCGGCTGAGGATTTCCCCCACTCCTCGGGCAAAGAATTTTTCGATGTCCAAAGAGGCTTCCAGCGTTCGTCCTTTCCCCATTTGCAAAAGGTGATGATAAAAGGCCATACGGGCAAAGACTTCCAGAGATTCGTAAGACATGTCCTCCGGCAACAGTTTTTTCAGTTTGGTCAGGATCCGTCGATAAATTTGTCCTTGGTTGGTCATCGGCAAGGGTTCTTTTCTCGCCTGGCTGAGGATGTGGAACAGGGGTAAAATGGCATCAAAGCCATTGCCGGGCGGATTACGGGGTGTTTTGACGGAAGCGGTTAACGATTGGGGACGATCAATCAATAAGGCGTCAATAAGCGGAGGATAATAATCCAGAGGAATCACCGTGCGCGCATAACTGTCGACTGAAGTAAACAACAACAGATGTTGGGACAGTTTTTCGACTATCGCTTCATAGCGGTGCAGACTCGTTTGGGGATTGAGGGAGTTATTTTCCTGAACCAGGAATTGCAACAGCGCCTGGCCCTCTTTTTTTGTCAATGTTTCCAACACGTCTCTGATGCGGTCTTGACTGACGAGTTGGTCCCAGACGGTTTCTCGGGTATATCGGCCAAACTGGGTCAGGCGCCACATGGGTTCCGGCCCCAAACCGTCGAGAATAAAGGACAACGAGTAGTAATTGCTCACGAATGATAGCCTCCCGGAAACGGAATGACTTGTTGTGATAAATCGCGGGGGGCACCCGATTTATCGGCATGCGCGATGTCATAGCGATATCCTTGTTCGCAGAGAAACAGTTGTCTTTTTTGAGCAAAGTCTTGTTCTTTCGTGTCTTCCGAGACGATGGTGTAAAAAGTCGCGGATCCGCCATTTTTTTTAGGCCGTAAAATTCGCCCCAGACGCTGAGCTTCTTCTTGGCGTGAACCGAAAGCCCCGGATACTTGAATGGCGACGTTAGCGTCCGGCAAATCGATAGCAAAGTTTGCAACTTTGGAAACGATTAAAACCGGAACTTCTCCGTGGCGAAATTTGCGGTATAATTTCTCCCGCTCAAGCGGCGGCGTCTTTCCGGTGATGATAGGAGCCTTAATCTCTTGACGAATCGCTTCCAACTGATCAAGATATTGGCCGATAATGAGGATGTGGTCGTCTTCATGGTCGGACAAGATTTCGCGGATAGTTCCGATTTTGGCGGGATTGGAGGCGGCAATACGCGCCCTGTCGCTATCTTCCGCAGTGGCATAACGCTCGCGCCAGGAATCCGGCAAACTGACCCGGATTTCACGGCACGAGGCCTGAGCGATCCAACCCTGTTCCTCTAACTCCTTCCACGCCATGTCGAATCTTTTGGGGCCAATCAAAGAAAAAACATCATCGGCTCGGCCGTCTTCCCGTATTAACGTAGCGGTCAAACCCAGACGTCTGCGTGCCTGCAAGCTGGCCGTCAAACGAAAGATGGGGGCGGGAAGGAGATGCACTTCATCATAGATAATGAGTCCCCAGTCATGTGCGTCGAGTTGGCGAAAGTGAGTATAGTCTCCTTTTAGCCGGTGACTCAACAATTGATACGTACTGAGGGTTACGGGTTTAATGACCTTGGTTCGGGCGGAATATTCACCGATGTCGTCGTCCTTTAAAGAGGTCTTGTCGAGCAGCTCGTCCCGCCATTGATGCAAGGAGGCCAAAGAGGTCGTCAGAACGAGTGTATGAGCTTTCACTTTGTCCATAGCTCCTAAGCCGACCATGGTTTTCCCGGCACCACAAGGCAGAACGATTACCCCGCTTCCGCGGTCTGTCGATCCGTCTCCCCAAAACGATCGCGTTGCGTCCTGTTGATAGGAGCGCAAGTGAAAGGGCCGTCCGTCCCCGTCATAATCTTTTAATTGAACGCTCAGCGGCAGTCCCGGCGTATAACCGGCGCGGTCATCGGCAGGCCAGCCCGCTTTAGCCAGCGCCTGTTTTAAGAGTCCGCGGTGGGCGGGATCGATGCGGTAGCCGGGTTCCAGCACTTCTTGGAGAAAAGGTTCCACGGACTTATGATTTTTCATTTGGGTGAGCAACAACGGATCCGGACCCGTCAGCCATAATCCATGACCGTCGGGAGCCACTTCCAGGCGCAGTTTCCCATAACGCCGGCCTTGATCATCAATAAATGCGGCGACTTCGTGAGGGATGGGATACTGGGCATATCGGCTTAAGCGGCTCAGCATGTCCGTGGGTGTGAGTCCCGATGCCACCGCATTCCACAGCGAGAGAGAACTGATGCGATAAGTGTGGACATGCTCAGGACTTTTGACCAGTTCGGCAAATCCGACCAGATTGTCTCGTGCTTCATCAAATAAAGGATTATTGACCTCGAGAAGTAAAGTTCGGTCAGACTGAACAATTAACGGCAGACGGTCCACGAATGTTCCTCCATTCCCATGATATAATTATCCTTCATTGTAACGAATTGTGACAGATTGTGCTATTGTCCTACGCGCTAATCTCATGGTCTGCGACTATGCCGGGAACCTTAGTCCCCGATTTGTCCTCATTAACTCTGGAAAGTTGTGTGAGACGAACTCTTCTCTAAGGGTTTTAGACCCTACTTGCGAAGTTTCCCATTGTTTTGCTCGGATACGGCCTTTGCCTAGATGGCCCTCGCCCAACTATATGAGAGCGCTCTGATCCGTGGACCCATACCCTTCTTCCGACAGCTAATTCTTAGGAGTTGGTCTCTATACCCGATCGATCAATTCGATCAATTCGATCAATGGCTATAGCCGTGCATGAAAAACGCGGGGGAGAGAGCATGAGTGTAGAAAAGTTCTTCGTCCGGATTCGCCATCGGGACTTCACTATTGTCCGACATTTCGCAATATTACTTAACTGAATAAAAAAATTGATAATTCATTGAAGTAAGTATATGCTAAAGGCATCCGGATGGCGGAGGTGAGTGTCCATAATGCGGACAGGCAAAGATCAGATTGCTGTGATTGCCAAGATGGTTGATTTGTTGGATACTTTGACATCCGGTGATTTTGATAATCCTACAATTCTCTCCCAACAGTTGCGGCTGCCGCGTACGACGGTCTACCGCATTCTCAAAACCTTAATCGATCAAGGCGTTTTGACTGACGATTACCACCCTGGCCCCAGACTTTTGAACTGGGTGATTCGTGCTCATCCTGAACTCGGTTTGGAGCAGCGCAGTCGGCCCAGTTTGAAGCGATTGGTTGGAGAATTTCGTGAGACAGTCAGTGTGTATAGGCGAATCGGTGCCTCGCGAGTGTGTGTTGTCCGGCAAGAGGGTCTGGAAGATGTGCGCCACAGTGTGTCTGTGGGGGTGCCGATGCCCTTGCACGTAGGATCCGCCGGGAGAATCTTGTTGGCTTGGCTTGCACAAGCTGAGCGTCAGGCACTGATCACACAATCAGTGAATGCGACTCACATTATTCAGTCCCAACCTTTGCCCGATTGGGCCGAGATTCAAAGTCAAGGCTGGGCTCTCACTGTGGGGGAGCGTGACCCCATTTTGGCGTCGGTGAGTGTGCCCCTATTCGTTAAGGAAGAAGTGTGTGCTGCTCTTAGCATTTCCGGTCCTAAACAACGCTTTACTGCGGATCGTGTGCAACACATGATCCGATCTTTGAAACATGAAGCCCAGATCATTGCACAAGTTATCGGCGACTTTCCCTGCATTTCATAAATGTGCGGGTATTTTCGGCGTTGATTAAGGAAGGAGGTCAAAATTGCCACAAACCTTGGACGGCCTTCGCATACTGGAATTGGGGCAGTTGGTGGCTGCACCCTCCGCAGGGAGAATTTTTGCAGATTTTGGCGCCGATGTCATCAAAGTGGAGCCCTTGGACGGCGATCCCTTGCGCCAATGGGGAAACCAGGCGCCCTCAGGGTCCTCGTGGTGGTGGATGACGCAAGCGCGCAATAAGCGGTTGATTGCGGTGAATCTGAAAACTTCAGTCGGTCAGGAGATTATACGCAAGCTGGCAGGGCAAGTTGATGTGATCTTGGAAAACTTACGTCCGGGAACGCTTGATGCATGGCATCTGGGATATGATCAGATTTCTGAAATCAATCCGCACATCATCTATGCCAGTATTTCCGGTTTTGGGCAGACGGGACCGTATCGTGATCGGCCCGGATTTGGCAATATTGCCGAGGCCATGGGGGGCATACGCTATATCACCGGTTTTCCCGATCGGCCTCCGGTGCGCACCGGGATGTCTTTAGGCGACGAGTTGGCGGCTTTGCAAGCAGTCATTGGTGTCTTGTTGGCGCTTTACCGGCGTGAGCGTGAACCCGCTCGCCGTGGTGAGCATATAGACGTGGCGTTAACGGAATCGGTTTTGAGCATCACCGAAGCCTTAATTCCGGAATACCTCAACGCCTCCATTGTGCAAGAACGAACCGGAAACCAGTTGTTGCGTGCCGCTCCCTCCAATACTTATCCGACTTTGGACGGGGGATGGATCGCCGTGGGTGCCAATAGTTCCAAAACGTTTCACTTGTTGATGCAGGCCATGGATCGAGAGGATCTCGCCCAAGACGAACGATTTAAGAACAATGCGGGACGTGTTGCCCATGCCGCCATATTGGACAGGATCATTGCCGAGTGGACGGGTCAATATGCCATGGAGGAACTCATGGACATCTTAATTCCCATCGGGGTTCCGGCTGGGCCGGTTATGACCGCAAAAGATATTGTGGATGATGTGCAAGTCAAGGCTCGTGCTCTCATTGAGTACGTCTTGGGTAACGGGTCCGAAGAAGTCGGTATGCTCGGGGTGCTCCCCAAATTGTCCAAGTATCCCGGACAAATTCGCTGGGCGGGAGGCAGTATCGGTCAAGACACCGATAAGGTGCTCCAAGAGTTCGTTGAGGCATCGTCTCGGGATTTGGCAGCGTGGCGGGAAATGGGAATCATTCGCTGACGAAGGTGGAACTATGGGGATTTGGCAGATTCAGGGTGGTCAGCGTTTTGACCAACAGGGTGAACCGATTTTTATAGGCAATACCCATATCACGGTCAAGGATTGGCCGGATAGGATCATCGTCTTGCGGGAGGATGATCTGGTCTTTCCCTCTTTGGCGGATTTCCATGTCCATACCAAGCCGGAGGATGCGATGGTGCCCTCGATCGGCGTTTACCCGTCGGATCTTTTGTCATCCGGAGTAATGTTAGCCGGGGACGGGGGCACGAGAGGATGGGGAGGAAATGCTTCGTGGTCCCTAAAAGATGAATTGCCCATCACCAAAGTCTGGGTGTCGTTGAATAGCAATGGATTGGATCAGTACCCCCTAACGCCAGATTTCGACGGCTTAACCGAAGGCCAATCGGAAGCAGTCTGTCGGACAATCAATTCTTTAGGGAATAAAAAGGCGGGTCTGAAGATTAGATTAGGTCAGCACGACCGGGCCGAAGATCAAAGACTGTGGAGACGGGGCATAAGCCTGGCCAGATCCTGCCAAGTTCCCGTGATGGTGCATATCACGGGAACTTTTCTTCCTCCTGAAGAAATTCTGGAAGGACTTGAGGCTCATGATGTGCTCACCCATGTGTTTCATGGGCAGAGAGGATCTTTGGCGACGGGCCCGGGACTTTTGAATGCGGTGTTCGATTGTGTTGGCAAAGGGGTGATATTGGATGTGGGACATGGTTCCCGGCATTTTTCGTGGTCGACCTTTCACCGTCTTTGTGCCGAGGGACTAACGCCCGACACGATTAGTACCGATCTGACCCGATTCACATACAGAAAGCGTCCCGTTTATGACTTACCCTTTCTCTGTTCGAAACTGGTGGCGGGAGGACTTTCCTGGTCTCAGATCTATCGGGGCGTGCTCACAAGGCCTTATGCCTATTATTCCCTTCCCTTGCCATCCGACTCCGTGGTGATTTTACGGTATTGGCCCCATGCGGTGAGATTTGATGATGGAGATGGTCAAAATGTGGTGGGCAAAGGACTGTGGAGACCGGTCTTGGTGGTGGCCCAAGGACAAGTGATTAGGAATAGGTTGGCCATCGCCGGTTAGGAGCGTAAGACATGGAATATGTCAAAATTACGGATGTGACACCCAGAGATGGACTGCAGGATGCCTCTGGCTATGTGCCGCTGGAAAATAAGCTGGCGTTGGTGAAAGGACTTTACGGTGCCGGAATTCGTTCGATTGAAGCCACCGCTTTTGTGCGTTCCCAGAGAATTCCCTTCTTGGCCGACGGAGACCAACTCCTGGGGTTGGTTCGGGATTTGGATGCGGAATGGGTGGCTTTGGTTCCGAACCCTAAAGGGGTTGGACGAGCTATTCGGGCCGGGGCGGATACCGTGACCGTCGTGGTTTCGGCCTCCGAGAGCCATAACCGGGCGAACTTGAATCGATCGCAATCCGAAACCCTCGATTTATTGCGGGAAAGCACTCTGATGGCTCATGAGGCCGGACTTCACGTCCGCGGAGCCGTAAGTACTGCCTTTGCTTGTCCCTTTGAGGGAAATATTCCTTGGCGTCAGGTGGAGAAAGTGACGGAAGCCTATCTGCGAATGGGAGTCGATGAACTCAGCATTGCCGATACCATGGGTACTGCCACTCCCCTTGAAGTAAAGGATCGCGTCTCAAAGATCCGGGCCTTGGCGACTAAGCTGCCCCTCGGCATTCACTTGCATGACCGTTTTGGCTGGGCATTAGCTAATGTGGCCATGGCATATGAATACGGGGTCCGGCGATTCGAGTCGGCGCTGGCCGGATTGGGCGGATGTCCTTATGCACCCGGTGCCGCAGGCAATCTCGATACAGAACATTTAGTGATGTTTTTCCATGCTCAAGGAATTGAAACAGGCATCAATGATTCGCTCTTAAAGCCTGTGAAAAATGATTTGATTGAGGTACTGAGCAAACATTTGCCCCCGCCGAATTTTTCGGATCCCGGCTAACAAGATCTGAAGCGTGCGAGATGTATTTGATACTTCAACACACAAGTTGGGAGGAGAAATCATGGCCAAAACATCTGTGGCCGAATTCACTATTGCCGATCGGATGAATCGGTTGCCGCCGGCACCCTATTTTAGGGGGCTGGTTAGTCGAGTGTCGACAGGTGGTCTTTTCGAATTCTATGAACTCTTTATGGCCGGAGCCGTGGGAGCGGCACTGGTTCACGCAAAAGTTATGAGTGTGTCCGGTTTGGCGTTCTTTGTGGGGTCAGGATTTTTTGGAATGTTTTTTGGAACATCAATTTTCGGAAATATCAGTGATAAGATTGGAAGACGAAACGCTTACGTGTATTCACTTCTGATTTACTCAATATTCACGATCTTTATGGATTTTTCTCCGACAGCGTTGTGGATCGATTTCTTTCGGTTATGTGCGGGTTTTGGTGTCGGGGCTCAGCTGGTTATTATTGATACCTATATTAGTGAAATGACGCCGGCCTCTCGCCGCGGATATTATATTGCCTTCAGTCAATTCATCACTTATTGGGCGGTGCCCGTGGTGGCATTTTTGGCTTATGCTCTCGTGCCCACCCATTTTCTGATGTCGGGTTGGCGTTGGGTGGTATTGATCGGGGCCTTGGGTTCCGTGGCGGTATGGTGGATTCGGTTGGGATTGCCGGAATCTCCGCGTTGGTACGAGAATCAAGGGAATGTAAAGAAAGCGCAGGCGGTAATGGATGAGATAGAACGAAAGGTACAAGGTCAAGTGGGATCTTTACCTCCTCCGGTACCGGGAGCAGAAGAGAGAGAAGCCCGGGGTTCTTTTCATGAGATCTGGCAAGGGCCTTACAGGTCGCGGACCATTATGCTGTTGATTTTTAACTTCTTTCAAACCATTGGATTTTATGGATTTGCCGCGTGGGTTCCCACGCTGTTGGTGAGTGAGGGAGTGACACTCGTTCACTCGCTTCTCTATACTTTTGTGATCGCGTTATTTAATCCCTTAGGTCCCATCATCGGAATGATCATGTCCGATCGGTGGCAGCGAAAATGGCAAATCGTTGTGGTATCCCTGGCTATTGGTTTAAGCGGGATCTTTTTTGCGCAAATGCGCGTGCCTGTATGGATCATTATTTTTGGTGTGGTTATTACCTTGTTGAACAATTGGTTCAGTACTTTATTTCACTCCTACCAAGCAGAGCTCTATCCCACGCGGATCCGCGCCACCGGCGTAGGATTCACATATAGTTGGAGTCGCTTAAGTTCCGCTTTTGTGGGTTTTGTCATTGTAGCGCTATTGAAACCGTTTGGCGTTGTGGGCGTATTCGCTTTTATCTCTCTGGCCATGGTGATAGTCGCGGCAGTCATCGGAGTGTTTGGTCCGAAAACGAATCGCCGGAGTCTGGAAGAGATCTCGTCCCAGTAATTTGTCTGAGGAAGTCGATAAAATTTCAGTTCGTGTGTCCCAAGAGCACCCCGACGGAATTCGTGTTTCCCCGGGGTTTCTCTTTTCCCGTGACAACGGGGAACGATATGGTATCTTGGGTGCCGTGAGGAAAAAATGATGGGACGGAGAATTTCAAAATTCCATGAAAGAATTGTGCCGGGCATTATGGGTCCCTTCTTTTTCGAACAAGAAGAAGGCGATTGATTTTGATAAAATGTGAGAGTAAAACCATCGGCACTGTGTTCTCTGCCCCGGGCTTATAGAGGCTTAGCCGCACGCCTAGGCAAATCGGAGTGAGAGTCCTGGAATATCCCTAAGGCAAAAGAAAAGTCGGCGCCGACAACGAGATAGGGATGGCAACAAAAAAGAAATGAGACTCGTGGCAATACAAAGATTACACGCCAGGCACCAACAATTTCGCTAAGAGGCCGAGAGCCATGACGGCAATCAGCCCAACGGTCCAAATCCACAAGCGTTCCATTTTCTCAAAATGATGATCCATCGCATCAAAACGCCGGTCAATCGTCTCAAACTGATGATCGATGGTCTCGAATTGATGGTCCATCGCATCAAAACGCCGGTCAATCGCCTCAAACTGATGATCGATGGTCTCGAATTGATGGTCCATCGCATCAAAACGCCGGTCAATCGTCTCAAA